>DXFG01000161.1 GCA_019114545.1 Candidatus Blautia pullistercoris
TCCTTTTCTCTTCATTTAACCTTCGGAGAAGATTCCGGAATTCTATGATTCCGCTGGGATCCAGGCCATTGATAGGCTCGTCTAAAAGCAGGATTTTCGGTTCACCCAGCATGGCGATTCCCAGCCCAAGCCTCTGCTTCTGTCCCAGGGAAAGTGTGCCGCATTTGCTTTTCCTCTTTTCATAAATCCCCGTCATTTTCATCATTTCCAGGATCCGTCCCTTATCTGGTATCCCTTTCTGGATACAATAATATCTCAGGGTCTGTTCCACGGTCATATTTGGGAAAAATCCCGGCTGTTCGATCATACATCCCATCTGTTTCCGCACATTTTCCAGGTCTTTTTGCCCATGTTTTCCCAGTATCTCGATCTCTCCTTTGGTTGGAAAACTCTGGCCTGCCAGAAGCTTCAAAAGCGTACTCTTTCCCGCCCCGTTATCTCCTACAAGTCCGTAGATACAGCCCTTTCTCACATGGATATTTACATGGTCTAATGCCAGGAAGGAACCGTAGGTTTTCGTAACCTGTCTTGTTTCCATAACATACCCATTCATCTCATTTCCTCCTCATACAAAAATACGTCTGTCAGTCTGCAGTATTCCGGCTGACAAACGTATTCTACCTTTTTCACCTTTAATAAGTCATAAAAAACTTTTAAAGAAGTCATAAAGATGGATAGCATTTTATGCTTATGGAAGTTTAAAGCCGATACCGTATACGGTCTGAATATACTCTTCACCGGGATCTTCTTCCTTTATTTTTTTCCTTATATTGCTCACATGGACGTTTACTGTATTATTCTCCCCATAATACCCTCCATGCCATACCTGTTCATACAGCAGTTCTCTGGAATATACCTTTTCCGGATTCTTCATAAGAAGGTACAGGATGTCAAATTCGTGGCCTGTAAGGGCCAGCACTTTTCCTTTCAGTGTTACTTTCCTGGCACCGGGAGAAAGCTTCAGATTTTTATAGGTCAGAGGCTTTTCTGCCTTCGGCTCTTTTCCCCACCGTCTTAAATTTGCCTGGACACGGGCAGCCACTTCCTCCGGTTCAAAGGGCTTGGTAATATAATCATCTGCACCCATTTTCAGCAGAGAGACTTTATCCTCCAGCAGCCCCTTGGCGGAGATTACGATCACCGGAACAGGAGAGCTCTGATGCTCCCTCAGGTCCTGGAGAAATTCCTCTCCGGACATCCCCGGCAGCATCAGATCCAGCAGGATAAGGTCCGGCATTTCCCTTTCCGTTGCCATTTGAGCCTCTGTTCCGGAAAAAGCCTGCAAAACCTTATAGTCTTCTTCCCTCAGTATCCTGGCCAGAAGGTTATTGATATCCGGCTCATCTTCCACAACTAATATTCTGTAATCCATACTTTTCCTCCCTGTGTCCCAAACCAGACACCTATGCTCCGGCCATTTCCTGTCATCTTTCCTACTCCTCATACTCCCGCAGCCGTTCCACAATAGAAGGATTCCCCCGAAGTCTTCTGTAGGAAAGCAGAGGAACTCCTATACATAGGATAACAAGCAGTCCTCCGCTGCATACCAGAGGTAACGCCGGAACGGAAAAAGGAATCCCTGTATAATTTACAGCCTGAAAGCATATATAAGTGATCAGTGTGCCTGCCGTCATGGTAATAATAATAGAAAAAAAGGCATACAGCAGCCCTTCTCTCACAAGAAGCTTTCGTATCTGCCTATCAGACATGCCCAGGCTTTCCATTATGGCAAAGGTCAGTTTCCGGCTCTGGAGGCTGGCTGCCATGGTATTCCCGTAATTCAGGGCTCCCACCAGCAACAACAGCAGTGAGATCACTGTGCCGATCTCCATCATGTTTCCCTGAGAATCCTGGATCGTCTGCATATTTTCCAGTTTAGATTCCAGGATCAGATCACTGCTGTTGGAACTGTCCTCTATCAGCTCCCGGATTTTTCCTTCTGTGGTTTTATCATAAGTTTCCCTGTACTTTATGTTCAGATTAAGGGTATACAGTTGATTTCCAAGGCTTTCCAGATAATCCTGGCTCACAATAAGATTGGGGCCGATATTTCTCGTTCCTCCATAATACCACTCATGGCAGACTGCGGCAATAGAAATGGAAAATTGCTTTCCCCCACAGGAAAAATGAATGTTCTTTTCTCCCACATATCCATCCGGCACCTGAAATCCCGGATAGTAAAGGATACACTGCTTTCCGGCAAGAAAGGCGGCTTTATCTGCAGGTTTTTCCAATGTCTGGTTCAGATAATCAAATTCTTCCTCATCGATTCCTTTCACCATCCCGTAAAAACTTTCCGGCTTTTCCCTGTACTTAGAAAGGATTTCCGTGTAAGAGAGATAAGGTCTGGATCCTGCATAATTCTGCAGCCACTCCCGGAAAAAACTGTCTTCCGGAAAAGTCACCGGCGCCCCTTCCACCATATGCAGTTCCCGGATCCCCTCAATTTTCTTTAGTTCATCCAGAAATCTGCCGTCCAGAACCGGCTTCAGGGAATTTATCTCCTCTGTAGTCTGAGTGCTGTTTCGTATAGTCAGATCTGCATCCCAGTAATTGGGTACTACAGTGCGGCTTCCATGGCTGCTGATGATCGTGGTCAGACAGCAGAATACAGACAGGCTGGCTGCCAGGGATAAAAATACCACGGCGGATTTTTTCTTATCCTTCCGGATCTGCTCCCAGGCCATGGTCCAGAGCAGGTTTTTCTTTCTTACCCTCCTGCTGCCTGGTCCGGTATTCCTGATTCCCCTGTACTTTACTGCTTCTACAGGCGAGGTATCCGCTGCTTTCCCCACAGGCTTCCGGATCCCCAGGAATACAGCGGTACCGGAGACGGCAGTGCTGACAAGCAGTATAAAGGGATGGAACGACAATTTCATATCTTCCATAGAAATCCCCAGGATTTCCATCACATAGGGTATCAAAATCAGAGAGGTCAAAATCCCCAGTACAATGCCTGCGGCAATTCCTCCTGCACTGATCAGAAGCATCTGCTTTTTGATAAATTCCAATATTTGTTTTCTGGTCATTCCCAAAGCCTGAAGTAACCCATAGTAACGGATTTTTCCGGATACAGAGAGATACAAAATATTGTAGATCAGCAGGTAAGCGCTTAAGCAGATCACCGCACTTAATCCCCATATCCCTGCAAGTATTTTTAAGGAATTTTCAATATAGGGAGAAGGCTGAAAAGCCTGTCTTTCTGACAGCTCCAGGGAGTCTTCTATTTTATCGATGGTTCCCGGCAGAAGGAAGTCCTGCTTCAGCTTAATACAAAGAATCCCATCGTACTCCAGACGATAACCGGACTGCTTATAAAATTCTTCCGAAACAAATACCGGAGCCTTGTCTCCATAGCCGTCCCAGATCCCGCTTATGACAAATTTCCCGGTATGGATCCCGGTATTATCTTCATAGGTCAGCGAAAGGCTGTCTCCTGTCTGAAGATCTTCTTTTCCCAGAGTTTTCAGCCCCTCTTTTGTAACCATCAGCTGGTTTTTCTCCTGAGGATAGAAACCTTCTGTTTTCGTTCTGGCAGGAGCCATCTGCTCCTCCCAGAAGGTCTGGTCGCACCACAACAGGCCAGTATCCACAGTGTGGTCGTATTCTGTGCTCTTAACATACCCGGCATAGGACTCTGTCCCTACGCTCCGTGTAAAAGAATTTTCCTCCAGACTTTCTTTTTGTTGTTCCGTAAATCCGTTCATAAGGGCAATATCATATTCTGCCCCGTTCAGTCTGGTATCCTGCTGCCTGCTGAGATCCAGATAGGTGATCCCCAGGGTGAATACGCTGAACAGCATAAAAGCTGACAAACAAATGGTAAGAAATAAAATACTCATCTGTTTTTTATTTCTCCGGAGGGTGTTCTTTGCCAGTTTGTTCAAAATCTTTTTGTTATTATTTCCCAGCATAAGGCTCACTTCCTTTCCGGATCTTTCCATCCTCGATCCTGACGATCCGATCCGCCATCTGGGCGATATCCCCGTCATGGGTGATCAGGATAATGGTCTGCTGGTACTGCTTTGCCAGAATCTTCAGCAGGCCGATCACATCGTGGCTGGCCATTGTATCCAGATTTCCTGTAGGCTCGTCAGCTAAGATAATCGAGGGCTTTGCTCCCAGAGCCCTTGCGATGGCCACCCGCTGCTGTTCTCCTCCGGAAAGCATAGAGGGAAGCATTTCCTTCTTATTGGAAATATTTAAGACTGCCATCAGTTCCCGGATAAATTTTTTATCCACCTGCCTTCCGTCCAGTTCCAGAGGAAACAGGATATTATCATAAACATTCAGATCCGGTATCAGATTGTATTGCTGAAAAATAAAGCCTACTTTACGTCTCCTGTATAAAGCAAGGGCTTCTCTGTTCATTTTCTCCAGGTTCATTCCGTCTACGATCACCTGTCCCTCGCTGGGCACGTCCAGACCGCCGATCATATGCAGAAGGGTGCTTTTTCCGCTTCCCGATTTCCCGATAACCGAGACAAATTCCCTTTCTCTCACTTCCAGATCTACGCCGTCCAGGGCTTTTACTGTCTGACTGCCCACTTGATAATATTTCTTTAGTCCCCGGGTCCTTACCAATATATCCTTCATCTTCCTATCTCCTATAATCCTATGATGCAGAATTGCTCACTGCGTGCTCTCACAATCCTGATATCATAAAAATAGAGCATAATAATCACAAACCGTTCACAAAAAGAAAAAATCACAAAACTGTGACTTTTCCTAATCCATATTGGGAAGATAAATCTTGAAGGTACTTCCTTGTCCTGCCTGGGATTCCAGCTCAATATAACCGTTCTGCATAGTGATGATCTTGCGGGCCAGGTACAGGCCGATCCCGATCCCCTCACTGTCGTGAATCTCCGGCTCCCGGTAAAAACGATTGAAAACAGCTCCCTGCCTTTCCGCCGCAATTCCCTTTCCCGTGTCCTTTATGCTGATCCTTGTAAAGATCTCCTGTCTGCACACAGAAATATACACCCTTCCCTCTGCCTGTGTATATTTTACAGCGTTGTCCAGAATATTAAACAGTGCTTCCCCCGTCCATTTTTTATCATGTTCCACCGCCAAATTTTCCTCGCATTCTACAAAAATCTGGATTTTCTTTTTGTCTGCTTTTGGCACCACCGCTGCTATGGATTCCGCCAGAGTCCGGGCTATGGGAAGTTTCTGTTTCTGTATCTTAATGGTCCCGGTCTCCAGCCGGGAAATCTTAACCATACTCTGGAGAAGAAAATCTAATTTATCTACCTGGAGATTCAGCTTTTTCATATATTCCGGGATATTTTCTTTATCTTCTCCCATCATTTCCAGGTACAGTTTTACATTGGCAATGGGGGTTTTCGTCTGGTGAGATATGTCAGAAACCAGTTCTTTCAGCAATTCTTTTTCTTCGGATATTTCTTTATTTTTGTGGGTGTACATATTGGAAAGCTCCCGCAGTCTTTCGTAGATCATCCCCCACAGATCATCTTCACTATAGGGTCTGGATTCCAGCTTTTCGCCGTTCAGCATTATATTCAGGGCCATATCCAGATTCTTTGTAAACCCGTAAATATCCTGTTTTAACATATGTATTTTCCACAGCAGAAACGCCGCCAATCCCAGCAGCAAAAGAATCCCCATAAGCAGTACTATTTCCATATATAACCCATTCCATATACATTAGAAATATAGGAATGCTCCTCCGTCTCGATTTTTTTCCGCAGCCTGTTTATATTCACTGCCAAAGCATGCTTGTCCAGCAGCTGGACGCCCTCATCCCATAAGGAATCCAGCAGCAGAGAATAGGTAAGCAGCTGGCCTTTATTCTGGATCAGCTTTTTTAAGATCCGGTACTCTGTAGGGGTAACCGGACATTCCTCTTTTCCCTTTTGGACCTTTCCCAGTTCAAAATCAATCCTTAAAAAACCGTCGTCGTAAATATTGAAGTTCTTCGGTTCTCTTGAAAGGATCACAGAGATCTTTTTCAGCAATATTTTTATAGAAAAGGGTTTTGTCACATAATCCTCAGCGCCCAGATCATAGCCTTTCAGCATATCTTCTTCCAGGTCACGGGCAGACAGGAACAGTACCGGGACCTGGTTTCTGGCCTTCAGCCATCTGCAAAACCGGAACCCGTCTCCATCGGGAAGATTGATATCCAGCACTGCCATATCCAAGGTGTGAGTTTCTGAAAAGTTCTTTGCTTCTTTACAGGAATATGCAGAGAAAACCCGATAGCCTTCTTTTTTCAGGACGCTGGTGATCGTCTGGTTCAGCTCCGGATCATCTTCCAAAACAAGTATCATCGGCATTTCTTTGTCTCCTTAAAATCTTCTTACTGTTATTCCCATTATACTTTAGAGACAGGGAAAAGTATAGGAGACAATGGAAGAAAGAAAGTACTATGTCAAAGCCACATATAACTATCCTTTCAAAGTATACTGAAAGCAGGGCTGCTGTCTCACAAGTTGACATTGCAGCCCTGCTTTTCCGGACTAATATAATGATTCAGGCCACTGTGCCTGGGTATGCTGTATTATTTTCTGCGATTATATCTTATCCTGACAGCGCAGACTACCATCACGCCTCCCGCCAAAAGCAGAAGCCATACATATCCAAAATTCGCATCGTCTCCTGTCTTGGCTCCGGAAGCCGTGGAAAGGCCGCTGTTCAGAGAGGATCCGCTTCCCAGGGAAGAGCTGCCTAAAGAGGACCCTCCTTTTAGAGACGAACCCCCGGTCAGGCTGGAGCCTCCCGTCAAGCTGGAACCGCCGGTCAGACCGGATCCGTCGCTGAGACCGGAGCTTCCAGTTGGAGTGGTAATCCCGTTGTTGTTATCCTCTCCCCCATTGCTGTCATCATCTCCGTCTGCATCATTATTGAAATCTGGATCGTCCTCAGATTTTTTTTCAATGGTACTCCAGTCCAGGCTCAGAAACACCGGCTGGGTTCCCGTACCCGCTGCGATGGACTCCATAATAGGTACAAATACCTGAAGAGGCACATAACCGTCTTCCAATGCTTCGGGAATCATTTCAAAGGTCACAAAGTCGGGATAATCCGTTCCATACTGATCGCTGATCCGAGAACCATCTGCATTTATCTGATAGGAATCTACGGTAACATCTGCCAGATCTCCCACCGGATTTCCATATTCATCCAGAGTATAGCCTGTCAGATAATATTTAAGTTCACTTAGATAGCCCAGCCTGTCTCCAATGGTCAGGCCCCTGAAATCCAGGGTAAGATAGTATTTTCCATCTGTCACCGTCAGTTTAATCGTATGGTTAATGGCATTGTCTGACATGGAAAGAGTCGTTTTATCCACCTTCACCATCCGGCCTGTAAGAGAATATACTCCGTCAGCAAGATTACGGATGTCAAGGGGGGCGCTGTCATCCGGGTCTTCTTCATTTGGGTCATCTGTTCCCGGGTCTTCCGTGCCCGGCTCCTCTGTTCCCGGATCCTCCGTTCCCGGGTCTTCTGTGCCCGGATCTTCTGAAACCTTCTCCACAGAATCCCAGTCAATATGCAGCCTGGCCAGCTGTGTTCCCTGTCCTGCGCCGATAGACTCCATGACCGGAACATAAATCTCCACATAGTTCATATCTTCATCCTGCTCTATGGGGATGGAGATGACCCTGGGATATTCATTTCCTCCGGTGTTTGCATCATAGGAAGCTGAGTCCGGATCATTAAAAGAGTCATAAATTCCCTCAAAGGTTTCCAGGATATCTGCATCTTCCGCCTCATAAGAGGAGGGATAATTGTACTGATTATAGACCACCGTGGACATATCCACTTTTTTCAGCCTGTACAGATAGCCTTCTATACCCGAAATATTTAAAGACTGAAAGGTCAGCTGCAGAGACATATTTCCATCTTCATCTGCCACAATGACTCCCTGGGGATCCAGAGCTGCGTTTCCCATAGATAAGGTATTATTTGTAGCATGCCACAGAGCCACGTCTGCCGTATATCTGCCGGCCTCCATGCCCTGGTCCTGTCCGGGATCTTCGCTTCCCGGATTATCCGGGTCTTCCCCTCCCGGGTTATCCGGGTCTTCTCCCCCTGGATTGTCTGGATCCTCTCCTCCCGGATTATCCGGGTCTTCCCCTCCTGGGTTATCCGGATTCTCTCCGCCCGGGTTATCCGGATCTTCTCCGTTTTCAGAATAGGAAATAGTAAAGGTTGTTGTTCCGGTATAATTACCGGGAACTGCATTGGATACATCTTCCGCAGTTATCGTAATATTTCCGTACAGAGGGGTTCCCCCTTCTGTATCTCCGGTGTCTGTCTCAATATTGGAAGAACCATCAGTCCCCACTGCATTTAAAGTGTTTGCCCTGGCTGCTTCTGTGGCCGTTGAGACAGATCCGTCTGAGGCATTAAAGATCTGGGTGCCGAAGTCATTATAAAATCTCAGGGTTTTCTCCCCGGCATTTTCCAGATTTCCCTGATCCGGTGCTGTTACTGTAACCAGACCTTCTTTGTTCTCTGCAGATATTTTGATCTCATAGGGTTTTATATTATCCTGCTGAGTACTGAGCCCGCCCATGGCAATGGACGAAGGAACAGAAACTCCATAGGAGGGAGAGGAAATATTTTCCGCCACATTTGCGGTAATTTCCATACTACTGTCATTTCCCTGCTTTGTAAGAGTATCCCAGTACACCGTCACAATGGTATCCACGCTGAAGTGTCCGTTCTCGAAGTATATGCCGCTGATCTCTCCGTTCAGATTGCTCATGGCCGGTACGTACAGATAGGTGTTTGTATAATAATACTGGCTCAGTCCCGAGAGAGGATAGGTTACATCGGTTACTACAGTATAGTCTCCTGATGATGTGGTATTATAATCAACCCCGTCCATGGAAAGAGCTCCCGCCCGGTCATTATTTACATAATATCCGTTCACACCCAGTATATACATAGGTTCCTGGTCTGTACCGGAAACCATGGTATAAGACAGTTTCATCTGCCCACTCTCATCTACCTGAAGTACCGCCTGGGCGGTATCTGTCTGGACCAGACTATGGTCTACTACATCACTGCGGACCGCCACAGTTACTTGATAAGTCCCGGCTTCCGGAACCTGAGCGGGTACATTTCCGGAGGTTTCCTCTTCCTCCAGTCCAAGAGCATTCATAACCGCTTCTTTGATCCCGTTGGAAGAATAGGTGGCCCCTGATACAGCGTCCAGCCCCTGGATCCCATCTCTGTCTGTATCCCCCAGCCCGATAAACTTCTCTGCCATACCTGCAATTGCCTCCGGCAATTTTACATTCTGGTTATAGTCTCCATAGGTTCCTCCGAAGTTATCCCCTGTGATCTCCACAGCGGTAATAACTCCATCAGTTACTGTAACCTCTGCGTTAATGTCATATTCCCCAAACTGATCGATATGAAAGGTGCCGTTTACTGTATAGGAATCGGAGGTCCTGCCCCAAGCTGCGGCATTTATATCTAAAGGCTGCCATAACAGGCCCAGTGCTGTAAGGACTGTCAGAAATTTCATGCCCATTTTCTTCCAGCCTATTTTCTGTTTCATGCTTCCCTCCATTCAAAATCCGTTTTTAGATACGATGCTGTCGCATTAGTCAAAATCGAGAATATTTATACATTTTATTGCTTTCAGTTTGCTGAATATGTAATGCTGAAAGTAGTTGTTCCTGTGTAATTTCCTGCTGCGGCTGCTGCTACGTCAGAAGCTGATACGCTGATAGCGCCGCTGAGTTTGCCGTTCTCTGTATCTGCTGTTACGTTCTGTGTTCCAAAACTGTTGGCAAAGGCCAGTGTGTTGTCACCGCTGGTCAGATTACCGGTCTCAGGTGCTGATACAGAAAGAGTTCCATTCAGATTGGAAGCTGCCACATCTACTGTGTAGTGTGAGGAGTTGTCTTTCTCTGTGCTGAGAGTTCCCAGAGCAACAGTACTAGGAACCTTTACCGTATAATCTGGTGTGGAAACTACTTCTTCCACATCAGCGCTGATCTGCATATCCTGAGTTTCCTCTGCAGGTACTTCCGGCTGATCAGGTTCTTCTGTCTCTCCTCCCAC
>DXFG01000162.1 GCA_019114545.1 Candidatus Blautia pullistercoris
GATCAGCGCCGGTTTCCTTTGCCAGATTCAGTCCCTGCTCCAGAGCTGCAAAGATTTCAGGGTTGGGATAGCTGCAGGTGGTAAAGTAGCCGTTTGGATATTCCTGATCAGAAACAATGGTAACATCGGTGATGCCGATATCCTTTAATACCTGGGTCACAGGAACCAGGCCGGAACCGTTAAGCGGGCTGTATACCAGTTTCAGGCCGGCAGTCTTGCACAGACCCGGGCGAACCTGTCTGGATTCGATAGCTTCATAAAGGGCTTTCTTACAGTCGTCACCGACAAAGCGGATAAAACCTTCTTCAACACCCTGTGCAAAGGACATATATTTTGCTCCTGTAAGGACATCTGTTTTCTGGATCTCCTCATATACGATAGCGGCTGCATCGTCCGTCATCTGACAGCCGTCAGGACCGTAAGCTTTGTAGCCGTTGTATTTTGCAGGGTTGTGGGAAGCTGTTACCATGATACCTGCATTGCAGTTATAATATCTTGTGGCAAAGGAAAGGGCCGGTACAGGCATTAATGCATCGTAGATCCTTACCTTAATGCCATTTGCCGCCAGAACTCCCGCAGCATTTTTGGCGAATACATCGCTTTTCAGGCGGCTGTCATAGCTGATGGCAACAGTCTGGGTGCCGCCCTGGGTCTTTACCCAGTTGGCAAGTCCCTGAGTAGCCTGACGTACCACATAGATGTTCATGCGGTTTGTTCCTGCGCCTAATACGCCCCGAAGTCCGGCGGTGCCAAACTTCAGTGCCACTGCAAAACGTTCTTTGATCTCCTCATCATTTCCTTCGATCCGGGATAATTCCGGGTTTAAATCCGCATCCTCCAGATCTGCGTTTAACCAACGCTTGTACTCTTCCTGATACATTTTTACCACTCCTACCATGTTCTTTATAGTTTTTTTGTGAAATCATCACAATACATACTACTAATATAACATGTTTAGAGGCAGACGGCAATCATTCCATGAAGGTTTTTACAGTGGTTTTACAGTCTTTCAAAACGGATCGGGGCTGCCGGATATTTGTTCCTCTTTTTCCAGTCGGTGGAGCTTTCGAAGGCCTTCCGGGTTCTGCTTTTCCAGACGCCGTTCCAGAATTTCCTGCTTTAGCTTCAGATGCTCCTGTACATGAGGATGTTCTTTTAGCAGCCGGATCCGGAGCATGCGTCTGCGCCTCTCGATCAGACTCAGAACAAGGCTGCTTTTCTCTCTTACCTGAGGCGGAAAATCATCAATGTGCAGTTCCAGCCTCCGAAGGAGCTCGTCTTCATCAAGGGGACCAAGAGAATGCCAGAAATCCAGTTTTTCTTCCAGGCCTGCCTCGGAAAGTTTTTCAAGATCAGAAATGCCGTGGATCTGTTCTACCACATAGGTAACCTGCTTTTCGATTTCGTTTACTGCATCTGGCCCAAAAGCCCAGGCAAACTCTTCCATGGAATGTTCTTCTTCCGGCGTAAGAGAATAGAATTGTTTTCTCTTGAGCAGTTCCTTTTCGTTGTCCGGAATATCCAGAGGAAAAGGTTCTTTCAGACCCAGGTCATGAAGGGCAGCCAGGATCGTCCGGCGTACCATGCCTTCTTTGATCAGGTGCCCGATGCCCAGCCTTCGCATTTGTTCGTTTATATTTTCTCCATGTTCTGTGATATAGAAACGGATTCCCTTCTTTTTCAGATTTTCCGCCAGCCTTTCCAGTCCGTCGGCTGCAGTGATATCCAGACTGTTTACCGCACCGGCATTGAGAATCACGGCTTTTGTGTCTTCCTGAAGACTGTTTTCGATATCTTCCAGAAGGATCTTAATATTGGCAAAGAAAAGATTCTCACTGAACCGGTAGATCAGTACATTCTTTACAGGGTAAGCGAAACGGTTTTTTCCCAGATCATAAAAATCTTCTTTTTCCGGGACAATGCCCTGAAAATATCTGGGGGGATTTGTGGCTTTCAGGATCACCGCTGCAAAGGACAAAAGGATCCCCACCACCACGCCGTAGATAGTCCCCAGAAGCAGAACAGCGGCTCCGGCAGCTATGAAAATAAAGAATTCCTGTCTGCTGACTTTGAACAGCCGCACTGCAAGGTGCCCTTCTACAACGCTCATCAGAGCGGAAATCACAATGGAGGTCAGCACTGGCACGGGAAGATATCCGATAAAGCCGGTAGCACCCAGAAGGATGGCACCCATGACAATACCTGCTGTCAGCGATACGGCCTGGGTCTTTCCTCCGTACTGGTCATTCATGGAGGTCCTGGAAATACTGCCGTTTACCGGACAGCAGCCTACAGTTCCCGAGGCCAGATTAGCCGCTGCATAGGCCAGGATCTCCTGTCGGTCATTAAGGGGATAATCGTTTTTGGCGGCGAAATTATTGGCTCCCAGAAGGGATTCTGACATAATGACCACGGCCACCATCAGACCCCTGCCGGCAGCCTGGGTAAGGTCTACCTGGGAAAAATCCGGAAGGTAAAACCTTGGAAGACCGGGATCAACCTGATCCAGAAGAGCTACTCCGTAGTCCTGTATGTGGAAAATACCAGTGAGGACCACTCCGGCGGCCATAACCGCTATAGCCATAGGAAACCTGGGAATGAACTTTTTCCCCAGGAGCAGCACGGCCAGAGACAAAAGTCCCAGGAACAGAGAGGGCCAGCTGACATGTGCAAGAGCCTCTGCCAGATGGTGAAGAAGTTCCGGCAATTCTCCGGTCCCGGCAGGACTTCCCAGAAGCTTGGGAATCTGCATCAGGATAATGGTCACTGCAATGCCACTGATAAATCCTCCCATAACCGGAGTGGAGATAAAGTCTACGATCCGGTCTGCGTGGAGAAAGTAAAACAGCAGGAGCCAGAGCCCGGCAAAGAGAGCAATGGCGGGAACATACTCCATGGCGGCACTGCTTTCAAAGGAAACGCCCAGAGTGGAAAGGGCTGCCCCTACGATTGCAGCAGGAGCGGCATCCACCCCGAAGATGAACTGCTTTGAAGTGGAAAACAGGGCGAAAAACAGGATAGGCAGCAGGGAGCCATACAGGCCGTAAACTGCCGGAAGTCCTGCGATCTGGGCGTATCCCATGGAGATGGGAATCGACACTGCTGCGATGATGATCCCGGAAAACAGATCCCTTGGCAGGTATTCTTTTTTATAGTTTTTTAAAGTTGGAAAAAGAGAAAGTTTCATAGGTGTAATCAATTCCATTCCTCCTGTATCAGAAAATCCCGGATATTACGGTGTTTGATACCATTACGGCTCATATCAAACTCATCCAGGGTAACAACATATTTGGGGAAGTTGCCACGGACATGATCAGTTCAATACCGGAATGAATCTCTTTCGTAAATCCGGCAGGATGTCTTTATAGAGATCCACCCGAAGGGCTGCATACCCGTTTTCAGCCATTGTGTCGGCTATCTTACGAATGTGCGGCTCTTCCATTTTTCCTGTTCAAGATCTGTGAATACCTTTTCTGTTCTTTATTATATTGAAGAAAGAACAGATATACAAGCATAAACTGCCGCAATAATGACTCCGGAAAACAGATCCCCAGGATCCAACGAGTCGGCGTAATGGGTTGTCATTGTTGCATAAATATTTATGTGAAAATAAGGATTCTTACTTCATTATTTTATCCTTACAAAAATATCAACAGTAATATTTCTATATGGACGCACGTCCACAATTTTCAAAATTGAAAAAAGAGACAATATTATGTATTGTTAATTTATTGATTGAACATGGTTGATAAATAGAATGCTGCAATTGCAAATACAGACAGGAAGATTGATAGAATGATAACAAGGAAAGATATTGCACAAAAGGAAGAAGTATTATAAGAAGGAAGCCATTGAACTTTGATGATAGTATTGCCACAGTCCAATGGCTTTTTCCTTTATCCCATAGTGGACAGAACATAGGCACAGGCTTTGTCAAGAGCGTCTAAGGCCCAGTCGAAGTCTTCTTTTGTTGCCCAGTAATTAGGATATATCCTGCAGACGGCATCATTGTTGATGGTGAACATAGTGCATACATGGGATTCTACGGACATATGTCTGCAGACTTCTACCGTGTAGTATTCACCCGCTTTATTTTGTCCGTATTCAATACCGATCATATAGCCCCGTCCTCTGACATCTTTGATAATCTGGGGATATTTGTCTTTCAGACGGTATAATCCATCCCAGAAATAAGGAGCATTTTTCCGGATGGTTCCGGGGACATCTGCCTCGATCATAAACTCCAGGCAGGCAAGAGCTGTGATCCCGGAAATCTGATTATCCTGATAAGTGGCAGTATGGAAAAAGGCAGTTTCTTCATTGCCATAGGCAGCCATATAGAGCTCTTCGGAAGACAGCACACCGCCTACCGGCACAAGACTGTCTGACATGGCCTTGGCAAAAGTAAGAGCATCCGGTTTTGCTTTATCGCCATAGTACTGATGTGCCCAGAGATATCCGGTTCTGCAGGAGCCTGCCTGTACTTCATCCAGGCAGAAATATACATCATATTTTGTGCATAGTTCCCGCATTTTCGGAAGATAATCTTCAGGCGGGACATTTACGCCCCCTTCTCCCTGGATAGGCTCACAGAAAAAGGCAATAACATCTCCTTTTTTCATCTCTTCTTCTGCGGCTCTCCAGTCACCATAAGGGACATGGGAATATCCGGGAAGCTCCGGCCCCTGCCACTGCCTCCATTTATCTTTTCCTCCCAGATTTACAGTAGCCTGGGTCTTGCCGTGAAAAGCATTCAGAGTAGAAAGCATCCTTGTCCTGCCCTTTTTGGTCCTGTAAGAAGCAAGACGTACCATTTTCAGAAGAGTTTCATTAGCCTCTGCTCCTCCGCAGCATATCACAGTCCTGGGAAGATACGGAGTGATAAGTGCCATGTTGTGGGAAAAAGCCGCTGTAGTCTGATGGAGCATCAGAGGATCCATAGTCAGAAGATGGGCGTCCAGATACTTTTTGACTTTTTCCACTACAAAAGGATTGTTGAGGCCCAGAAGTCCCGGACCTACGGAGCCGATAAAATCCAGATGCTTCACTCCCTTTACATCCCACCAGTAGGACCCTTCTGCCTTAACCGCAACATCGCCCGCTCCTATGGCAATGGCAGCTGCGGTCCGATACTGGTTATTATGCCGGAGCTGAAGCTCTCTGGCCCGGTCTGCATGTTCCTGTGTTGTTACAGACAGGGCTTCATCTGCACTTATAAAACCCGGAACTACATCCGAAGCATTTTGCTTTTTTTCATATTCGGGATAACTCATAATTCATTCCTCCTGATCATGTGTAAAAACAGTTATGATACCTACGGATTGCTACGTGCTACGCACTTCCACAATCCTCCCCCACTTATGAGCAAGCTCATGTGGGTTTAGATCTTTTGAACCTGGTATCATTGTATTATGAGCAAGTTCCCGATAATAGTAAAAATGGGACATCAGCAGGTATGTATCCTGCTCTGATATTTGTTTTCCCGCAATATCTTTACATATTCTCCGGGAGTGAGCAGGGCAAATTTTTTAAACTCCTTCTGAAAATGGGTCTGATCATAATATCCGTGTTCCTGGGCTACTTCTGTAAACTGGGAGGGAAATCCTCCGTTAAGTTCCGACAGAACAGACTGGAAACGGACGATTCGGCAGTAGGTTTTTATATCCATTCCCATATACTGCCGGAAGACTCGCAGCAGATGTCTCCTTGAATAAAAAAATCTGTTTTCCAGTTCATGTACAGAGACTTCTCCGTGACATTTAAAGATACATTCCAGAATCCCCTTTACAAGTACGGGTATATGCCGGTCTCTGCTAAATAGAAGATCCTGGAGGATATCCTGCATACTTTCGATCCTTTGTGCAAAATCAGGAGTATCCGCCAGTATATCAAAAGAACGGCGCCGGATCAGATCAGATGCCGGTACACTGGTTCCCACAAGGTCTGAAGTCAGAATATCACCGTAATAGGCCGATACTCCCAGTTTAAAACGTACGCCGAAATAGGTATGTCCCTCTAAAAAAGGCGACCTTTCCACACTCTCAACAGGACCGGAAATCGTGGCCAGACCCCTGCCGGTATCTAAGATCAGATCCACAGCGCCGTCAGGGACTACTCCGCTGACGGCCGGATTTTTTTCTGTATAAGTAAACTGATAGAAATGGGCAACAGGTGAATTTACAGGAATAAATTTATGATAAACGCCGGTATTTAATACAAAATACGGCTGAAGGGGATCCATATGATGTACGAACATATAAACACCTCAATACAGTTCTGCCTGGCAGACATTTTTAAACAAAAAACGATGGAAATCCCCTTATGGTGAAACTCCATCGTTTTAATCATTTTACAAAAAATAAGGTATTCTTGTCAAGAAAGGAAAGAGGATCAGCTGCCATATCCAAGCTTTAAGATCAAGTAACAACATTATTTTTTCATCATTAACAGATATTTAATATAGCGGTTTAAATCTTCTTCAGCATCAGCGGTAATAACTATTTTATAGTCCATAC
>DXFG01000163.1 GCA_019114545.1 Candidatus Blautia pullistercoris
CCTGTTACCAGGAAGGCGGTAGTCTCTTACACTGCCCTTCCACCCTTACCGGATTGTTCCGGCGGTACATTTCTGTTGCACTATCCTTGGAGTCACCTCCACCAGACGTTATCTGGCATCCTGCCCTGTGAAGCCCGGACTTTCCTCACCTGACCCCTTTCGGTCCTGTCAGCCGCGATTATTTATCCTACTTATCACACGAGGTTCAGTATAGCATATCTCCATAGGAAAAGTAAATCTTTTTTTGCTCGCCTTCCTGTTCTCATCTGTGATATATGCGGAAGATCAAAAACTTACCGTTTTACCGGGAACCAGCCAAAGTCCACACATCTTCCCAGATCCCAGCTGTCCCAGCCGGCCCAGCCGGAATCATTAACTGTATCCGTGAGAAGCTTATAATTCCAGTAAAAATATCCGGAGCCTTTTTCCCAGGCTTCCAGCTGGGCTTGGGCCAGCTCTTTGTAGATTTTTCCTCTCTCCTCATCGCTGAGTATCCTGTCGTCCTCTTCCTCCATGCCATTTAAGACGCTCTGTCCGCCTTTGGTATCATGACCGCAGGCAAGAGAATTGAAAAGACACCATTCCCCGCAGATTACCGGGAAATATTGTTCCATCTCCCGGATTGGTTTCTCATAATTTTCTTTAATAAACTCTTTGTATCCTTCCACTGTCTGGGAACATCCCATAGCCTCTGCCATCATCAGATATTGATGGGTGTCCAGCACCACATTTTTATATTTGTCTTCCCTCATAAAATCTTTCCATGCCTTCAGCTCAAAAGCATCATGGATCACCACATACTTTTCCTCCGGAAGATATTTTCGGATCCTGTCATAGGCTTCCAGGTAAAAACTGCGGATAAACTCCATGGTATTGGGCTTTGTACCTTTTGCCATCTCCGGATCCACCGCTTTATACCGTTTTTCTACGTCCATGATCCTCCACATATCTTCCAGAATCGGCTCATTTAAGATTTCGATTCCCCAAAGTCCTTTCCTTTTGCCATATCTTGCAGCAAGTCTTTCAAGGACTGTCAGTTCAAACTCTACTTCCTCCGGTTCCTGGGACCACTTGCAGACTCCGCAGATTCCGCCGTTATCAAAACCGTTCTGGCTATCCGGTGCAGTGTGAAGATCGATAAGAATCTGCAGGCCATAGCGCTCTGCCCAGTTAAAAGCCTTGTCTAATTCCTCCACACAGCCGATAAAGGGCTCTCTGTCACCGAAAATGAAATAGGGAACAGGGATCCGGACCGCATCCATTCCCATAGACTTAATGGTGACAAAATCCCTCTCTGTGATATATTCTGCCCTATGCATTCGGATTCTTGCCTCATACACTTCTTTTGAAAGCTGCCTTGGAAGATAATACTCATCCTCTGCAGTAGTGCCTGCAAACAGTCCGGGACTCATCCATTTTTCCAGTACCAGCCAGTTCCCAAGATTCACGCCTTTTACATACATACTTACCCTCTCCTGTTCTCTGTTTTTCTTTTATTTTAAAGGAAATACCTTTTTCATATATTACTTTTTCTAGATTTATATCAAAAATTTTATTTTTTTGTTATACTAATACAGAAAATAGTCAAAAATCCCTGCGGCAGTTGCCGAATACATGGAGGAAAAACAGATGAATCTGGAATATCTGGCTCGTCACATATCCAAAGAACTTCATACTTTTGTAAGGATCTACACCCCCTTTTCCGGAACATACAGACTCGAATATTCCTGTTGCGGACGTCCGGATTTTCTGGACAGGGAAGTTCTGAACCCCTCCCTGTTCCAAGTGTTCCTGGATCTGGGAGCGCAGGCCTGTCCGGATCTGGTCCTTATAAACGGCCGTTTCTATTATGTCACAGGGGCTGTGGAAAACCGCCGCTTTCTTTTGGGGCCTTTTCGTCTTGCTTCTCCGATTCCCGCAAAATATACCCAGGAAGTCCCTCCGGTTTCCAGGCCCTGGCTCTCTTCACTTCCCATATGCAGCCTGTCTGTTCTGTCTGCAAATGTCCTGCTGCTGCATAACCTGTTTACTGCTGTTCCTCTTACTGCGGAAGAATGGATCGCCGAGAACTGCCCTCAGGAGTATACCCGCCTTGAACTGGAAGAATATTTTTCCCGGCAGGTTTTCTCCAACAGGGAAATGCAGATCCGCCATAACCCTTATGACCAGGAATTAAGAGAATTCGGCAGTATTGAAAAGGGAGATGTGGAAGGGCTGATGAAAAGCTGGGAGGAGGATTATCCCGGTGTTCTTGGAACTCTGGCGGAAGATCCGGTCCGAAATGCGAAAAATATTGCCATTGTAGTCATCACTCTGGCAAGCAGAGCTGCCATGCGGGGAGGTGTGATACCGGAAACCGCCTACTCCCTCAGCGATATCTACATTCAAAAGCTGGAGAAATTATCAGATACTGTCAACATTATACGGCTTATGCATGACTGTGAACTGCGTTATACAAAATCCGTAAAAGAATCAAAAGCCGCTCAGGAGGGAAATATAGATCAGAATCCCTATCTCCGTCAATGTAAGGATTATATTTTTTCCCATCTTCATGAAAAAATCCGGATTCAGAAAATGGCAGAAGAACTTGAAATCAATCCCAGTTATCTCTCTCAGTGTTTCAAAAGCTGGGAGGGTATTTCCATGAAGCAGTTTATCCTCCGGGAAAAGATCAGGCTCTGCAAAAATATGCTTACTTATTCTCCATATTCCTGCAGTGCCATAGCCGCCTATTTAGGTTTTTCCTCTCAAAGTCATCTTGGAAAACTTTTCAAAAAAGAAACCGGCATGACCCTTGGGGATTACCGGTTGAAATACGGCGTAAAAAAACTCTGGGGCGCAGAAGGCAGATGGTAAATATACAAAGACCTGTACGGCCTTTCTACTCTTTTCTCTGCGGCCCAGAGTTTTTCTTAAACATTTTTCTTATTCTCAGTGTTCTCTTACATCAGATCTTCCGGAACTTTCGGAAGTCCTGCAAAACCGGCTTCCAGATCTTCATCTGTTGGAATATAGTCGGTCATCTTTCCGTCATTGAAGCTCTCGTAGGCATACATATCGAAATAACCGGTTCCTGTCAGACCAAAGACAATGGTTTTCTCTTCTCCTGTCTCTTTACACTTTTTCGCCTCGTCTATAGCCACCTTAATGGCATGTGCGCTCTCTGGTGCAGGAAGGATGCCCTCTACTCTGGCGAACTCTTCTGCCGCTGCAAATACAGAAGTCTGCTCTACAGCTCTGGCTTCCATCAGGCCGTCATGATAAAGCTGAGACAAAACAGCACTCATACCATGATAACGGAGACCTCCTGCATGATTGGCAGAAGGAATGAAATTGCTGCCCAAGGTATACATCTTCTGAAGAGGCGTCACCATACCGGTATCACAGAAGTCATAGGCAAATTTTCCCCTTGTAAAGCTCGGGCAGGAAGCCGGCTCTACAGCGATGATCTGATAGTCCCGCTCTCCTCTCAGCTTTTCTCCCATAAAGGGTGAGATCAATCCACCCAGATTGGAACCGCCTCCGGCGCAGCCGATGATCATATCCGGAACAATTCCATATTTATTAAGAGCTGTTTTGGTTTCCAGTCCGATCACAGTCTGATGGAGAAGCACCTGGTTGAGAACACTTCCCAGTACATAACGATAGCCTTCCTGATGGGTGGCTTTCTCCACAGCTTCCGAAATAGCACACCCAAGGCTTCCGGAAGTTCCCGGGTGTTCTTTTAAAATCTTCCTGCCGATTTCTGTGGTGTCAGAGGGAGACGGTGTCACAGAGGCTCCATAGGTTCTCATAACCTCTCTTCTGAAAGGCTTCTGCTCATAAGAACATTTTACCATATATACCTGGCAGTCAAGATCCAGATAAGCACAGGCCATAGAAAGAGCCGTTCCCCACTGTCCTGCTCCCGTTTCTGTGGTCACTCCCTTCAGCCCCTGCTTCTTCGCATAATAAGCCTGGGCGATGGCAGAATTCAATTTATGGCTTCCGCTGGTATTATTTCCTTCAAACTTATAATATATCTTCGCCGGAGTCCCTAATTTTTTCTCCAGACAGTAAGCCCTTACCAGTGGTGAAGGACGATACATCTTATAAAAATCCTGGATTTCCTGAGGAATATCAATATACGGTGTGGTGTCATCCAATTCCTGGTCTACCAGTTCTTTACAAAATACCTGGCCCAATTCCTCTGCGGTCATAGGCTTCATCGTCCCGGGATTGAGCAGAGGAGCCGGTTTGTTTTTCATATCCGCTCTGAGATTATACCACTGCTTTGGCATTTCACTTTCTTCCAGATAAATTTTGTAGGGAATTTCTTTACTGTTGGCCATAATAGCATTCTCCTTTCTTTTACAGGTAGCATCATCCTGCAGCCTCCCTGGCTCGTTGCTCTCAGGAACCCGGAGAGCTTTTATTCTATAGGACAGTCTGAAGGGCTTTTCTATAGAATAAAAAACTCCTGTCCTGGAAACATTTTCTGTTTCATGGGACAAGAGTTTAAATCCTGCGGTGCCACCCAAATTGATATTTTCATATCCGCTTAGCGCATACTTCATATGCTTGATTTTGTAACGGAGTTTTCTCTCCGGCTTGCATACTGTAAGTTCTGCTCGCCCTCAGAAGTCCATTCCTCTCTGCCGCTGATGCTGCACTTCCACCGCCTGCAGCTCGCTGTATCCAGTTATTACTCAGAAAGTACTTACTCTTCTTCAACGGTTTAATCTGATAAATACTTTATAGCATATCTTTTGGCGATATGTCAACCTGTTTCTGCATTAGCGGCTGAAAACCCGGATCTCATAAGACTTCTGGAACGTATCGGAAGGATCCAGCTTCAGGATTCCCGGTTTTTGGGAGATTTCTCCGGAAAAACCGTAATCGTCACAGCGGCCCATCCATGGTTCCAGGCAGACAAAGGGCGCTCCCGGAACTGACCAGATACCAAAATTGGTAAAACCCCTGCACTCCAGGGAAACATAAGGTTTTCCGTCTGGATATCCCAATGCCGCCCACTGAACCTGTCCCTCGTCAAAGATCAGGGCGTCCTGGTCAAACATATGGGCGCCAATATCACAGCCATAATATTCTCCCAACTTTTCCAGGGAAAGGGTATAGGCCCGGGAAGGGTCCGCCGTACCTTCCCCCGGACAGATCAGCTTATATTCCAGCCCCTCAGGTTTCTCAAACAGCAGCTTATAGTCCGTCTGCACCGTATTTTCCAGTACAGGCACCCGGAAAGCCGGATGACCTCCTATCGTAAAATACATGATCTCCTGATCCTGATTCTTTACTTCCCAGGTTATCTTTAATGTACTGCCGGTAAGGGTATATCCGATCCTCAGTTCAAAGGCAAAGGGAAAATATTCTCTTGTCTTTTCCGTATCCGTTAATGAAAACTCCAGTTTATGGTCCATTTCTGTTACGCAGATAAATTCCATATCTCTTGCAAATCCATGCTGTTTTGTATCAAATCTTTTTCCTTTCCAAAGGTAGAAATCCCCGTTGTGTCTTCCTACATTCGGAAAAAGTATGGGTGCGCGTCTTCCCCAGTATTTTTTATCTCCCTGCCAGAGAACTTCCTTTTCCATCCTTTTGTCATAGATACTCTGCAGTTCTGCTCCCAGAGGGGATATTTCAACTGCCAGTTCCTGATTTTCTATCCGATACATACCCATTCTCTCCTCTCCCTTAATCTCTTTCTTTCTGATAAATTTCTTGTTTCAGCCGGTCCGTAAACTCCTCCTGGAGATTCAGGTCAAACAAGATCTGAAGCAGTCCGAACCGATTCCGCAGATCTTTGGCATAATAGATCCCTCTGGTGAACACTTCCTCTGACACTTTAATCTGATCAGGATAATACGGTGCAGCCATAGATTTCAGGATCTCTATGATCTCTTCTGCCCGGGGAAGTTCGTCTATTACTTCGAAAATTTCCTCTTCATGAAGTTTGAAAGCCTCTCTTCTCCTGCACACTTCCTGATCAGAATTTTTTCCTATCTTTTTCTCCAATTCAAGAACGCCAGGAGCTGCCGGACCATAGGCCTCCTTTATTTTTTCCGCCCACTGGTCGTATGCAAAGGCTGGGGCAGCCAGAGGGAAAAGGGACTCTCTTTTTTCTTTCAGCATTTCGTAAAGCCGGATAGACATGACTGTTCCAATCCCTACCTTAGTACCATGGAGGGGATCTGGTTGTCCATCCAGGAGAAACATCATTTCCCAGTAATGGGACATATGATGCTCACTCCCTGAAGCAGGCCTTGAATTTCCGATGTAACTCATGGCAATGCCGCTTAACACAAGACCTTCCATGATCGCTCCAATAGCTTCTTTGTCTCTTTTCGCCGCTTTTTCAGCATTCTCAGCTACTTTTTTAATGGACTTTCGGACAAGCTCCATGATTTCTGTGCAGATATATTCACCATTGACAATATGAGCAAGCTGCCAGTCCGTAAGACACACATATTTTCCCAAAATATCTCCGGCACCAGCTGCAATCATATGAAGCGGAGCCTTCGATATGATGTCCAGGTCTCCAATGATCACCCTGGCAGGCCGGGCTTCATAGGTAGTCTTCAGATGTCGGATGATAAGAGGAGATACATTAGAAGCATATCCGTCCATAGAAGGAGCCGTGCCCACAATGTAGTAATCAATCTTCATCTTATAGCTGACATAACGGCAGAGGTCGTTGATCGTCCCGCTTCCCACTGCTATAATCAGATCACAGTCATTCGGCACCCGGGTAAAAAGATAGATCAATGCCTCCTCATCCGGCACAAGTTCTTCTTCCTGATAGACTACCTTTTCAAATGAGTACCCTGCCTGCTCAAGCTCCTCATAAACTGCCAGACCTGCGGCCTGCTCTGTATGGATATCGCTGACTACACACAGATTTTTATATGTATGTTTTCCTAAAACCTGTGGCAGGTGTCTGATGGCGCCTTCTTCAATAATGATTTCTTCAATGTCACAAATGTGGGATTTTCCACAGCTGCAATGCTTTTCTTTCTGTAAATACTCTTTCCAATCCATATATCATGCCCTCTCGTTTCGTTTTAATCCAGTTAAGTTCAAAAGACGTTTTGCCTCTATAACATAACTATAGCATGTTTTTTTTTGCTGTCAAAAAAAGATTCAAAATATCAATTAGCTCTATTATTAATATTTTAATTTATTAATAATCTCTTTCTCTGTTTTTTGCAGTAATTTCTCCGTTTGGGCAGCGGTTTCCCCAGGAATCAATTAATTTTCCATCCCGGTATACACAGATGATTTCACAGTGATTAGCACATTTCCCGCAGGTTACCTCTCTTGTCTTAAAATCCATATCTGTCACATGGAAATCAAAGTCGCCCTCTTTCCTGCTCTCCTTTGCCAGAACCGCAATACCGAAAGCTCCCATCAGGTGACCTTTTTCATCTACGAGTACAGGCATCCCAAGTTCTTCTTCAAACATCTTGACAACCCCTTCATTTTTGCTCACGCCTCCCTGAAATACTACAGGAGAAAGAATCTTCTTTCCCTTTGCCACATTGTTCAGATAGTTGCCGGCGACTGCTTTGCACAGTCCGGCAATAATCTCTTCTCTGGGATAGCCTACCTGCAGCTTATGGACCAGATCGGATTCTGCAAAAACCGTACATCTGGCTGCCACAGGGGCAGCTCTTTTGGCCGAAAGGGCTATCTTGCCGAAGTCTTCCACCTCCACGCCAAGTCTGTGAGCCTGGCTGGAAAGAAAGGCTCCCGTTCCTGCGGCGCATAAAGTATTCATAGCATAATCCACTGCAACACCGTTTTCCACGCAGATGATCTTAGAATCCTGACCTCCGATCTCCAGAATTGTCCGCACATCCGGATGGATGGTAGTGGTTCCTACTGCATGTGCTGTAATTTCATTTTTGATCACCTGAGCACCTATCATAGATCCTACTAATTTTCTGGCACTTCCTGTTGTCCCGGAAGCTGCGATCTCATATTCCTCCTCATTAAAGTTTTTCTGGAGTTCGATCAGAACTTTCTTTGTAGCTTCTGTGGGATTTCCTTCTGTCCACAGATAGCATTCTGCCAGGAATTCATTACTTTCATTAATGATCACCCCTTTGGTAGAAATGGATCCTATATCAATTCCTAAATATGCTTTTTTCTTCATCGCAGTACCTTCTTCTTTCTTTCCAACATATCGTAAAATGCCTCCACTCTGGTATCCAGTCCGGTATCGCTGTTCTGGGTATCGTAACTCAAATACAAAATGGGGATATGGTAATCCTTACTGATATTCTGCAATATGGGGACTGCATCAATTTCCGGTGTACAGCCAAATGATTTTACATGAACAATCCCGTCAAATCCCTGTTTGGCATAGTCCATGGCAGTATTTACCGTCCAGGTAGTCGTGGCTCCCATATTAAAATTCACATACTCTCGGATTTTGGGCCTCAAAGCCGTTTCCTTAGCCCGGAAATGACAGTTGGTTACACTCATGTAGCGATATACTGCTGCCCCAAGACTGCTTAATTTCTCCTGAAGATGCTGGTTCGCATGGGCATCCATGACAGTAAAATATTCTCCAACTATACCGATCCGAATAGGCCTTTCCGGCATACGGATCTCCAAACGGCTCATTTCAGATTTCCCTTTCTGATAACCGTTTTTGATCTCTTCTTTTGTCTCAGCAATCTGCATATCCAGATAGAATTGGTCCATAACCTTCCGATAGCTGCCTTTTTCCACTTCATATCCGGCATTCCGGTAATAAAGGGCTTCCATTTCGTCCATATATTCTGCCATCTTGATGCCTTCATAAACCCCTGTTATGAATTTGGCAGGTTTCAGACGGGGATTTAATTCCTTTGCCAGCTTCAGCCATTCTTTTTTCTTTCCGCCCATATATTCCGCCAGATTGATAAACTGAAAGTGGTATCCCAATTCCTTTAAAATTTCATTTTGCAGTTCCCCATAATAGTCCAGTCTGCAGAGACCTCCCGTCTCTACTACGATATCTGCTCCTGCCTCCAAAGCTTCGATCAGACTTCCTAAAGTATGCTTAAAAGGAGCGCAGGCATAATCCGGACTGTATTTACTGCCCAGCTCCACGGTTGCTCTGGTTGCCGGGGGCAGCTGAATATAGCGAAGGCCCAGGGCTTGTTCCGCAATATAGCGGATCGCATAATCATAATGATGAAACCGTGGAAAGGCGATCTTTTTTCTGTCGTCAAAATTAATTTCCATAGCCGCCTGCTTTCTGATATTGGATAATATCTGTAAAACTTTCAATCCGAGTCTCTATGCCTGCCATTCCCTCCTGAGCATCCAGGGTAAGCTGGAGAACCGGAAGATCTTTAATCTTTCTTATCAGCATGTCATTCACCAACGCATCCGGACCACATGGATAAGCGCTGACCAATACAATTCCATCAACTTTATCTTTAAGCAGCATCATGGCCCCTGTCATTTCCCGGTTTACAATCCAGGGCATTACTTTTGAAAAATGGTAGCTTCTCTTCAGAGCATTTTCTCGATTCACATAGTCTGTATATAAAACCTTATGCCCCATTTTTCTCAGTATTTCGCTGATCTCACTGCCCATATATGCGTCATGAAGGACATACGGATGTCCGGCCAGAAGGATCTTTGTTCCCTTTTCCTCCAGGAGCTTATCCTGCTTTTTTTCCTGAGATCTAAACCAGTTTTCCTGTGCTTTTTTTGCCTGATTATAAGCCTTCTTGATCTCTTTTCTGGTCTTTCCAAGACTCAGCCCCAGTTCCAGATAGACTTTTTCTTCCTTTGTGTGATCATACCAGTCATAACTGACCGTTAATATCTGCAGAGAACTTCCTTTGAAAATATTTCCGACCAGATCCGGCAAAGACTGATACCGGGTGCACATCCGTTCCCTGGATTCATATCCTCCCATACGAGGTATAAAAACCGCATCGCATTTACCGATCATCTCTTTTATATGTCCCAGATAAATTTTGAAAGGAAGGCAGGTCTCATCAATTGCAAGCTGTACGCCTTCGTCCAAAATTTTTCTGTCGCTTTTTCCGCTGACTACACATCGATATCCCAGATTTTCAAAAAAATTCTTCCATAAAATACCATCCCTGTATATCATCAATCCTCTGGGAATTCCGATCACTTGAATTGCCATAGCTTTTCCTCTTTTCGTAAACAAATCGGTTCGTCCAATACGAACGAACCGGAAAATTATTTTTATTATATCACTGAAATTCTTTTATGGAAAGGAGAAAATTCTTAAAAGG
>DXFG01000164.1 GCA_019114545.1 Candidatus Blautia pullistercoris
GGCAGGAATGATGCTGTTGTAATCCTGCTTTAAAAGATAGCCTTTTGCCCCTAGTTTTAAAGCCTGGATAATGTATTCGTCATCCAGAAAGGTGGTAAGGAGCAGGATCCTGGCCTGGGGATACCGGGAGAGGATTTCCCCTGAAGCTGCCAGGCCGTCCATTTCTTCCATCCGGATATCCATGAGCAGAATGTCCGGGTTCAGAGAGTCATAGAGAGACAGAGCCTCTTTTCCGTTTTTTCCCAAACCGCAGACCTGAATTTCCGGATCTGCTTCCAGAATGGTCTTTAAAGCTGTGGTAATAAAAAAATCATCATCTACGATCAAAACTTTCATAAATATTCTCCTGCTTTTCTTTTGGAATCGTGACAAAAATCCGAAATCCCTTTGTGCTTTCAAAATGAATAGAGCCTTTTAAAGTCTCCACCCTTTCCTGCATATTGGAAAGACCGATGCCCCCGCCACAAGAGCTGCCTTTTCCAATGCCGTTGTCCCGGATGATCAGCTGATACATGGCCGGATGCTCCCGAAGGGTTACCCAGGCTTTATCTGCCTGGCTGTGAATGGAAATGTTGGAAAGCCCCTCCTTCAGGATGGCAATAAAGCAGTACCGCACCTGGGGCGGGGGAGGACTGCTTATATCGTATTCCAGAGATACCGGGCAGTAATGGAAGGAGGCTATGAGATTTTCCACAGTTTCCCTTAAATTGACCGCTTCATTGTGAAGGTCATGGACGCTTTCCCGTATGTTGTCCATAGCTGTATTTAAGGTATCCTCCAGCTGAGAAAGAGGCTGGGAGGCAGCAGGATCCCGGAACATGGTTTTCATAGCCCCTGTCATAAGGATGGCACGGGAAAGCATGTGGCCTACATGGTCATGAATCTCTCTGGCAATCCGGTTCCGTTCCTTTAAAGTAGCGGCGTAGATCTCATAATTCTGTTTCTCGATCAGCGTTTTATTCTTTTCTTTTAACAGCAGACTTCTCTCGATCCCGTCATCTCGTACCTTCTTATAATCCAGAGAAAGCTTTTCATAAGAGGCGCTGCGGTACCATAAAAGTCCTCCCAGAAACATTCCTATCAGAAGATAATAGATCACAAAAGAAGAATACCCGGAGGCCGGGAAATAGAACAGGATTCCCAAAGGAACCAGGGACCAGAGCTTCCGGGAAGCAAGCAGTCCCGCAGAAAAGTAATCATAGGCCAGCAGGGGATAGAAAAAAACTCCCTGGGGGAAGGCTAGAGTCATCAGCCCATAGCCTGCCAGTCCGGGAAGGAGAAAGATATCTGTCCGCCAGATTTCCGAAAAAGCAGAAAAAGTCACTGCCAGAAAAAAGAACCCTACATAGACAGGATCTGGCTGGATCAGCAGACAGGATCCCAGGGTATAGAGAAGAAGCATGGCTTTATCTGTAAGACGGTTCAAAATACATTCCTCCTTTCCGGCCGGGAAACCGATTTTTAACTCTACTCAGTATACCACAACTTTCCCAGACTGCCTATGTGACATTTGTCATGGCAGATCCTGACAGGAGACACTGTGAAGAAGAGAAAAACTCTGGTATGATGATGACAGAATCAAGAAGGGAAAACCGGCTGGTATTTGGTGCCGGATTCCCGGGAAAGGAGACTGGAACATGTCTATGATTGAAATCAGAAATCTGGTAAAAAGATATAAAGATACCATAGCTCTGGACCACCTGAACCTGGATATTGAGGAAGGGGAGATCTTCGGACTTCTGGGGCCAAACGGATCGGGAAAAACCACAGTGATCAACTGTCTGCTGGCTCTTTTAAAATATGATAAAGGAAGCATTAAGATCTTCGGAAAAGAGATGGAGCCGGACAGCTATGAAATCAAGAGGCAGATCGGGATCGTTATGCAGAATGTGGCGGTTTTTAATGAACTGACGGTTTATGAAAACATTGATTATTTCTGCGGCCTATACGTGGCGGATAAAAGGGAGAGGAAAAAGCTGGTGGAGGAGGCCATAGCCTTTACCGGACTGGAAGGCTATGAGAAAAAACGGCCGAAAAAGCTCTCCGGAGGACTTCTGCGGAGGCTGAATATTGCCTGCGGCATTGCCCATAAGCCCAGACTGGTAATCCTGGATGAACCTACGGTAGCGGTAGATCCCCAGAGCCGGAATAAGATCCTGGAAGGGATCTGCCAGATGAACCGCCAGGGTTCCACCATTATCTACACTTCCCACTATATGGAAGAGGTGGAACAGATCTGCAGCCGGATCGCCATACTGGATAAGGGACGGTGCCTGGCTCTGGGGACTAAAGAGGAACTGAAAAATATGATCAAAACCGGGGAGAAAGTCCACATAGAGGGTATACATCTTACGGAAGGACAACTGGAAACCATCCGTCATATGCCCCAGGTATTTTCCACGGTCTATGAGGAGGGAAACCTGACCCTGCGATTTGAGGGAACCGGCAGCCATCTGCTGAGCCTTCTTCATTATATGGAGGAGGAGCATCTTACCTGCGGCAGGTGTTTTTCAGAATTGCCTACTTTAAATGATGTATTTCTGGAGATCACCGGGAAAGAGCTGAGAGATTAGGAGGGAAAGCGATGTTTCAGATCATGAAAAGACAGATCCTGGTCAATATCCGGGAGAAATCAAATATTTTCTGGACCCTGTTCTTCCCTCTGATCCTGGCTACCCTCTTTCATTTTACCCTGGGAGGGACTATGGGAATACATGCCATGGAAGACGTCCAGGCAGCTTTTGCCACGGATCAGAGTGCAGATTCTCAGGAAGAGGAGGCCTTTCTGGAATATCTGAAAAGCTTTGACGGGGACTGGTTTCAGATCCTTCCTATGAGTGAGGAAGAGGCCAGAGAGGCTCTGAAAAATGATGAGATCCTGGGAATATTCTATGGGGGAGAGGAGAAGAAACTGGTAATTGGAGAGGATTCTACTTATACCAGTATCCTTTCCCAGACATTGGATATCTATGAGAAAAATGAACACATGCTGGCCCAGATCGCAGAGGAACATCCGGAAAATCTTCCGGCCGCCATAGAGGCTGTGAGCGACTGGGGAAGCTATACAGAAACCGTGACTTTTCAGGGGGATTCCCTGGATTCTGTACAGAATTATTTCTTTGCCCTTATTGCTATGACCTGTCTCTATGGAAGCTTTATGGGCATGTATAATACCGTGGGAGTCCAGGCCAATACTTCCGATCTTGGAGCCAGACTGGCGGCTGGCTGTGTAAAACGGTATAAAACCATTACCGCCAGCCTTCTTTCCTCCTGGCTGATCAGCTTCGTGGAAGTGCTAATCCTCCTTTTTTATATGGATCAGATACTGGGAGATATCCATATGGGAGAACAGACGGGAGAGATCCTGGTGATCTGTTTTATCGCTACCATGTATTCTTCCGGTATGGGAATGGTGGTAGGCACCATTGGAACCTGGAGCACAAATCTGAAAAACGGTATTATCGTAGCCCTGACTATGGCTTGTTCTTTTGCGGCAGATCTGATGATCAGCGGAGTGAAGGAGGCCATCGAGAAATATGTTCCTGTGATAAACCGGCTTAATCCGGGGGCACTGATCACCGACGCTTTTTACAGTGTGCTGGTCTATCAGGACATGGAAAAATATCAGAGAAGCCTGCTTTTGCTGGGACTTTTCGGGGTACTGCTTCTTGGAACTGCGGTTTTGTCAATGAGGAGAATGCGATATGAAAGTATATAAAGGTTATCTCATCGCCATAAAGAGAAATATTTCCACCATTATCCTGTACTGCACGATCTTTCTGGGAGTGGCAGTTTCCATGGTTTATCTTTCAGGGAGAGAACAAACCGGGGGTTCCTATGCACAGATGAGACTTTCCATAGGGGTGGTGGACCGGGATAACAGCCTGTGGTCCCATGCTCTGGAAGATTATCTGGAGAAATATCATGATGTGACGGTAATGAAAGATGATATGGATGAATTAGCAGAGGCTGTTTACAGCAGCCAGATCCGGTATGCGGTACTCATACCGGAAGGATTTTATGAAAACTGTATACAGGGAAAGAAAAAAGTAGAGTCAGTTACGGAATCCGGAAGCCAGTGGGAATATTATGTGAATGGCCGTATCGATGATTTTATCAACAGTGCCAGAGTGTATCTGGCAGGGGGCTATTCCCAGGAAGAAGCAATGAAAAACGTACTGGACACCGGGGATATCCGGGCAGAAGTGGAGCTGGAAAGCACCAGAGAGGATCTGGGAATCTATAATGTGTTCCGTTTTATGCCTTATCTGTATTTCAGTATCCTTTGCTTTGTTCTGGGACTGATCCAGAAGGAGTATCAGAATATAGACATCCGCCGGAGGCTTCAGGCCTCCAGCCTGACTCTGAGGAATAAAAATATCCAAAGCCTTCTGGCTTTCTTTACCATAGGAATTTTGTCCTGGGCGCTCTGTGAAGGGATCGGAATCCTTACCTGCTTTTCAGAATTCCGGAATAACCCCAACTGGTGGCTGATCCTTCTCAATGGATTTACCATTATGCTGGGAGCTCTGGCGGCCGCCTTTTTCGTTGGATCTATGGCCAGGTCCGATGCAGCAGTAAATGGGATGGCCAATGTGCTGAGCCTGGGTTTCTGTTTCCTGGGCGGAATCTTTGTTCCCCTGGAAATGCTTACCGGAGTGGTCCGAAGGATCGGACAGTTTTTCCCCACCTACTGGTATGCCCAGAATATTTCCATCCTCAGCTTTAACGAGACCCTGACCGACTCCCTCAGGACCACCCTTTTTCAGGGAATGGGGATCCAGCTCCTCTTTGCCCTGGCCTGTGTGGCGGTGGCTCTGGCCATTGGCAGGGCAAGGAGGCAGGAGGAGTAGG
>DXFG01000165.1 GCA_019114545.1 Candidatus Blautia pullistercoris
ACAAAAGCCGGCTCTGGAAGAAATGCTGAAATTCGATAACGGAATCCTTCAGGCGGCTACAGCCTTTGGAAAAACAGTTGTTTGCAGTGCTATGATCGCAGAGAAGAAAGTGAATACCCTGATTATTCTTGAATCTTCAGCACTGCTGGACCAGTGGAAAGAGGCATTGGAACAATTCCTCGATATAGAGGAGCAGCTTCCTGAATATAAAACCAAAAGTGGACAGATACGAGTAAGGAAAAGTCTGATCGGAAAACTGCAGGGACCCCACGATTCCATGACAGGAATTGTAGATATTGCAATGGCAGGATCTCTGCGTAAAAAAGGAGAGTGGCATCCATTGCTTGACCAGTATGGAATGGTTCTTGTCGATGAATGCCATCATGCGGCTTCGGATACCATCAGAGAAATTTTACAAAAGGTACCGGCAAAATATGTATATGGCGTTACGGCAACGCCGAAACGGGCAGATGGACTGGAAAAAATCAATGATATGCTGCTTGGTCCGATCCGATATAGTTATTCTGCAAAAGAAAAAGTAAAAGCCCAGGGAATTCCTCATTTGGTATACCCTCGATTTACAAGAACCGTATTTCCGAGAGGTATTATAAAAGAGAAGATACATCCCAATGAAGCATATGAAATCCTCCGGCAGAATACGGTCAGAGATGAACAGATCCTTTCAGATGTGAAAGAATGTATAGCAGCGGGCAGGACTCCGGTGATCCTTTCCAGATATAAAGATCATGCGGAAAGATTATATGAGCAAATAAAAGAGTATGCAGATAAAGTTTTTTTGATGACAGGAAATAATTCCAAGAAAGAACATAAGCAGATCCGTGAACAGTTACAGAGGACTGACCCGCAGGAAACTCTGGTACTGATTGCTACAGGCAGTCTGATAGGCGAAGGATTTGACTTCCCGCGCCTTGATACACTGTTCATGGCGACACCGGTCTCATTCCGGAGTGTAGTGGAACAGTATGCCGGAAGGCTGAACCGGAATTATGCCGGGAAAAAAGACGTGATCATATTTGATTATGTTGACAGTCATATCTCGATGTTTGAAAAAATGTATGCCAAAAGGCTGAAAGCATACAGGCAGATCGGATACGAGATCTGCAGCGGCCTGCATGGGGAAAAACAGGAAGTCAACGCTATTTTTGACGGTGAAAGCTACAGGAAAATATTCCGGAAAGATCTGCTTGAGGCCGGGCAGAGGATCGTAATATCCAGCAGTGTTATCAGTGCGAAAAAGATCTATGATCTCATAGATATGTTGAAAGAAAAGCAGGAATCAGGAATAGAAGTGACAATCATTACCTGGGAGCCGGACGCCTATGGCTTCGGAGACGCTGCATTTTGGATGGGGCTACATGAGGATATGCGTCAGGCTGGCTTCTTTATGAAAACAGTAGAAAATTCCTGTGAAAACTTTGCAGTGATAGACCAGGAAATAGTCTGGTATGGCAACATTCATTTGCTGGGAAAAGAAAAAATAGAAGACAATATTATGCGGGTGAAGGATAAAAAGATAGCAGCCGAGCTGATGGAGCTGGCTTTTCAGTAATCAGAGCGATATTGTAAAAATATCTGACCTGGTTATAATACAGATAGGACAGAACTCGGGAAAGGGGTAGAAAACATGGGATTTAAGCCATTGCCGATTGGTGTTGAGAATTTTCAGGAGATCATAGAGCAGGGCTATTATTATGTGGACAAGACTGCTATGATAAAGGAACTGCTGGAAATGCGGGGAAAGGTCAACCTTTTTACCAGGCCCAGAAGGTTTGGAAAAACTTTAAACTTAAGTATGCTCCAGTGCTTTTTTGAAGAAGGATATTGTGACGCCAGACGTTTGTTTCAGGGATTATTTATCATGAACCAGGATAAAGATTTTACCGGATATATGTCCTGCTATCCGGTTATCAGCCTTTCTCTGAAATCTCTGAAGCAGCCCAGTTTTGAATTGTCTTATATGCAGTTGAAAAAGACGATTGCCGAGGAATTCAGAAGGCATGACCGGATCCTGGATTCGTCATGTCTGACAGAGGCAGAAAAGCAAAGATACCGGAATATCTGTGATGTGCAGGGAAAAGAATGGGACTATCTGGACGCCTTGAAATTCTTATCCGCCTGCCTGGGAAAAGTAAAAGAGAAGAAAACGATTATTTTAATTGATGAATATGACGTTCCTCTGGAAAATGCCTATTTCTCTGGATTTTATGACCGGATGACAGCAGTGATCCGGTCCTTGTTCGAGTCTGCGCTGAAGACAAACGGATATCTGGAATTTGCAGTGATCACAGGCTGCCTTCGGATATCAAAGGAAAGTATTTTTGCAGGATTGAATAATCTGAAGATCGTTTCTATTACAAGTCCCACATATTCGGAGTATTTTGGCTTTACAGAGCAGGAAGTAAGGGATATGCTAAAATTTTATGGCAGAGAGCGCTGTATGGATACTATGAAAACATGGTATGACGGCTACTTGTTCGGGAAAACAGAAGTCTATAATCCCTGGAGCGTTATTAACTACGTGGAACAGGTTTGGGCAGATCCTGAAAGTTTTCCTAAGCCTTTCTGGTCAAATACCAGTTCTAACAGTATTATCCGTGCTTTGGTGGAGCATGCAGATATCCGTGTGAAGCAGGAGATAGAGCTGTTGATCCAGGGAGAAAGTATAGAGAAGTCGGTTCATGAGGACATTACTTATGAGGATATCCAGCCAGAAAAATCCAGGGAAAATATTTGGAATTTTCTCTTTTTTACCGGCTATCTGAAGAAAACAGATGAGCGGATGGAGGAAAATGTCCATTACATTTCCATGGCAATACCAAATGAGGAGGTCCGGGTGATCTTTAAAAATACGGTGCTGAGCTGGTTTGAACAAAAGATAAGTAAAAAAGACCTGACTCCCCTTTATAAAAGTATCCTGGAGGGCAGATGCGAGGACTTTGAGACCGCTGTATCCCAGATGCTCAGAGAGGGGATCAGCTTTTATGATACAAAAGAATCCTTTTATCGTGGTTTCCTCATGGGGCTTTTAAACGGACTGGAGGATTATTATGCTTTTTCTAACAGGGAATCCGGTTTGGGAAGATATGATATCTGTCTGAAACCTATGGAGGCGGACAAACCAGCGGTACTTATGGAATTAAAGGTGGCGGCAGGTTACGGAGAACTTGAAGAACGGAGCAGCCAGGCATTACAGCAGATTTTGGAAAAAGAGTATGAAAGGGAACTGGTTTGGGAAGGATACAGGGAAGTGCTCTGCTATGGGATTGCTTTTTATAAGAAAAGCTGCAGGATAAAGTTAGAGAAACATAAACTTTCCTGATAAAAATCACAGCAAAACAGCTGTGAAAAACGAAATGGAGATAAACGGAGATTATCAGAATGTATGGAAAGAAGCGAAGAAGACAACGGCGTCTCTGGGCTGGAGCGGAAAATTTATAGAGGCAGGGGTTCCCATGCTGTTATTATATCTTTTTGAAGGCGAAGAAATGGAAAAGGGCATGACCTATATGCGGGGAAAGGTGAAGGATTATCTGAATTATAAAGAAGAATACGGAGAACCGGATTTCGCAGAAAGATTTTCTGTATGGAAGAAAATTGTCGTCATACCGGAGAATGATAAGAAGAAAATCCTTCAATATTTGCAGAAGATCATTGACGAAAGGATAGAGGTTATCGTGTCCTGCCAGCACAGGGGAAGTTACCGTAAGGCGGCCGGGCTGGGAGCGGCTTTAGGGGAAGTGGAAGAAGTTATGGGAATAAAATACGGAAAGACTATCAGGCTCCGGAAATATCTGAATCAGTTTCCCCGCCACAGAGCATTTAAGAAAGAGATAGACATATTTTTGTAAAACGCAATAAGTACAGACAGAGAAAGGAGCAGAAAATGGAATTATTGATCATCAGACACGGAGATCCGGATTACACCATAGATTCTCTTACAGAAAAGGGATGGAAGGAAGCTGAGTATCTTTCCGAAAAACTGGTAAAAATGGATATTCAGGATTTTTATGTATCTCCCCTTGGAAGAGCCAGGGATACCGCCTCCTGTACGCTGAAAAAATTAAACAGGGAAGCGGTAGTCTGCCCATGGCTGCGGGAGTTTCAGCCACGGATCCATCGGCCGGATGTGACAGATAAGAAAATGATCACCTGGGACTGGCTGCCTCAGGACTGGACCAGGGTGCCGGAATTTTACGAGTATGACAGCTGGTGGAAGGCGCCGGTGCTTCAGGAAGCAAATGTAAAAGCAGAATATGACTGGGTAACGGAAAATTTTGATAAGCTCCTTGAAGAACACGGTTATGTGCGGGAAGGAAATTATTACCGGGTGGAAAAAGCCAACAAGGATAAGCTGGCGTTTTTCTGCCATTTTGGACTTGGATGTGTGCTTTTAAGTCATCTTTTACATATTTCTCCTATGATCTTATGGCATCATTTTGTGGCAGCGCCCAGTTCGGTAACTTCTGTGATCACAGAGGAAAGACGGGAAGGGATCGCTCTGTTCCGTATGCGGAATTATGGAGATGTATCCCACCTTTACGCAAAGGGAGAAGAGCCGGCCTTTGCCGCACGGTTCTGTGAGACCTTTGATGATCCGACCCAGCGTCATGACTGAAAGGGAAGCAGCAGATATGTCAGAAAGTGAGGAAAAACTTTTCGGAGTCACTCCGGAAATGGAGAAAGGTTTCCAAAAGCTGAAGGAAATCTTTGATAAAGAAGTATTTGAACTCTATATCCGCCAGGGACAGGGATATGTTCCCTACATGATGAATGACGCTCTGGAATGCTATCTGGTCCTGACAGACTGCAGATGTACCGGAGGATATCTTACCGGATACGAGGAGAGTACCCTGGGATATCTGTCATCCGCAGAGGGAGAGAGGATATTAGTTGTTCATCAGGGCGAAGAGAATATTTTTACCCTCTGGTTCAGGGAGATCCGGATAAAACTGGAAGGCTATCAGTACCACCGGATCGGCCATTTCTGGCTGGAGGGAAAGGGACAGGAACAGTGGCGGCAGCTGGTCTATATGCTGGGAACGGTTTACGACAAGTATGAGTACTTTGGAGAGGCCATGTGTACCCCCAGGGAGCAGGAGCTGATGAGGCTTATGGAATTTCGCCCCTTCCGGTACTGGAGTCCTGTAAAGGAATCCCTGGATCCTTATTATCCGGATACTGCCATGGGAGCTGCAGTGATGAGAAAGATCGCTGATCTGGCGGGAGACAGGGCCATGGCCTTTCTGGCAGGAATTTATGAAAAAGTCCCCCTGATCTTTCTGGAAAAGATGATCATTTGGAGAATGGAAAGGCCCTGCAGCCAAAAACTTTATGAAACTCTTCTGAATCTGGTCAGCACAGAAGCCGGGAAGTACCGTAAACGGGACTACGGAAAAGATATGAATGAGCGGATCGAAAAAGAACGGGCCAGGATACAGGAAGAACTGCACCGCCGGGGATTCCAGGGAGAATATCCCAGATTTGGAAAGAAAGGCATGGAAGTTCTGGCGGTGGAAGAACATCCCTTTACCCTGGGCTTTATGGAGTGGGAAAAATTTGACTTCCGGATCCGGCTTATGATCAGTAAAGATTCCTCGGGGAAAAAAAGAAATCTGGGAGTAAACGGGGGATTTTTCAAGGGGAAGGGAAGAGAAGGACAGATAGAGAACGCTGACTGAAGAAACTGAGGGTAGTGTTAAATCAGTAAGGAAAGCCGGGAGAAACGTAGCATGGAAATATTTTTGACCATTCTAATAATATTGATCTTTTATCTTATATTAATCACAGTACTTGCATTGGTGCGTGCCCTTTTTAGTATAAGAAAAGGAAAGGCCCGGGCGAAGGAAAAATTCCGGGATACTTTTTGGGATCTTTTTCTGAATTTCTTCTTTGAACTGATAAATCCTATAAACTGGTTTTGATAAGCGACGGTAAATCTACATTTTCATTAAAGTTTTTAAAAACCGTCTCATTGCATGGAATAAGATACTTCCTTATAATGAAGACAGAGGAGGTATCAGGATATGGCAAATGAGGAGAAAAAAGATTTTAATGCGATGCTGCAGGATAGTAAAGATATGCCTAAATTTCAGATCATTACGGACCAGAAAAGTATTGAGAAATATGGGGGAAGTAAGATGTACTTTGCCCCGCCCATTGACTATGACAAGGTGATGAAAAGGGTTCCATACGGAAAAGTGATCACCATCGGAAAAATCCGGGAATATTTTGCCAGGGAAAGCGGCGGAGATTTTACAGAGCCTATCACAGCCGGGATTTTTGTATCCATTGCAGCGTGGGCCAGTTATCAGCGTGCCGAAGACGAAACTCCCTATTGGCGGACACTAAAGGCCAATGGAGAGCTGAATGCAAAATATCCCGGGGGTATAGAGGCGCAGAAAGAAAAGCTGGAAGCAGAAGGACATATCATTATCCAAAAAGGGCGGAAGAATCTGAAATACTATGTAAAAGACTATGAAAGGGTGCTTTTTGATCTGTGACAAAAGATACTGATTTCTGGCAGAACATTCCCAAAATGAAGGAATCAGTATGAACCAGTACTGTCTATATTTTCTTACAAAGAACGACAGGATTTAAGAAATCCAGAGAGCCTCAGGTGAGATCAATCTTACCGGGGCTCGTTTTCTATAGAAAATTTTCTGCAAAAAGTGAGATTTTTTCCCGGTCTTTCGGGTATTATAGGTGAAAGGCTTTTCACAACAGGAAAAGAACAGGGCGCCTGCGAGGTATGAGACAGTGGAAGAAATCAGATATATTGAAATTGTGGCCCAGTACCAGGATATGGTTTACCGGATCGCTTTCCATGACTGCAGGAACAGTCATGACGCAGAGGATGTTATGCAGACAGTTTTTATGAAGCTTTATCAGAAGAATCCGGAGTTTGACAATGAAGAACACTTAAAGCACTGGCTGGTCCGTGTCACCATGAATGAATGCAAAAGGCTGATCGCTTCTCCCTGGAAAAAGCGAATGGAGTTTTTTCCGGAGAAAGAAGGGGGAGGGCATGGGCAGCAGGATGATGCAGAAGGCTATGAAAGAATGAGAGAACGGGAGCTTCTGGAGCAGATTTTCCGGCTGCCCAGAAAATACCGGGTACCGATTTACCTTTATTATTATGAGGAGTATTCTGTGGCTGATATCGGGGACATGCTGGGGAAAAATCCTTCCACCATTCAGACCTGGCTTTCCAGAGCAAGGAAAAAATTGAAAAAACTGCTGGAGGAGGTTAACTATTATGAATGAAGAGTTTCCAAAAGAAATCTATCAAAAGGCATGTGAACATCTGACGCCTTCCAGCGGATCTTTAAGGGAGGTTTACGCAGTGAAAAAACCGAAGAAATATCCGAGATTCAAGAGGAAAGCATTTGCTGCCACGGCGGCTTCTGCGGCACTGATCTGCTCTCTGTCTGTGGGAGTTCTGGCGGCTTCTGACACGGATATCCGTCAGGCGGCAGGGGAGGCTGTCAGGCAGATCGCCATGGTATTTAAAAATGTGACCGTGGATCAGGAGGCGTCCACGCCTTATGAGACGGTGCTTCATGCTGAGGACGGGACAAAGATTACTGTGGTCCATGAATACGGGGAGAATGGAGAATACTATGTGACACTGGTCTACCATGAGGACTCCAGACGGCTGGGGCTGACCATAGGGGATAAGGAAATTGACATTACTGATCCGCTTAGAGAAAAGGGGGTTTATACCCAGGATTATACCTTTGAAGGGGAAGAAAGAAGGCTGACCGTTACCGGTACTCCGGAAGATCCTGAGTTAGAAACAGAGATCCTGATCAAATAACAAAGACGGGAGTAAAGAAGGCTTTCATGGGGAATACTGTTTTTGACAGAGAGTGTCAGGCTATACAGACAGGTTTGCCAGCCATGACAAATACTCTGATAAAACAGAAAAGAGGGATCACAATGGACGCACAGACCAGAGGGCTTTTGAGAGAGTGCAGCCTGGGCTGCAAAATGGCCATCAACAGTTTTGACCAGATGAGAGATTATGTGAAGAACGAAGAGCTGAAAGAACTGATGGATACTTATGACAAGAAGCACAAGGCTTATGAAGAAAAGGCGGCGAAAATGCTCATGGAAGACGGCAGCAAGGAAAAAGAGCCGGGAATGATGGCATCTGCATTTTCTAAAATGACCACGGAGATGAAACTGATGATGAAGGACGACAGCAGCCAGGTGGCAAAGCTGGTCATGGACGGCTGCAACATGGGGATCCAGACCCTGGGAGGGTATATCAACGAATATAAAAATGCCTCGGGACAGAGTATGAACCTGGCCAGAGACATTGTGCGTACAGAGGAATCTTTAATGAAGGATGTACAGAAATTTCTGTGATTGCTGCAGGGCGCTATTGATAGCGCCCTGTAAGTGTTTCATTATCTTCAGCAAGACTCTTCAAACCGTTTTTTAAAACTTTGAATGGAAATTTCAGCTTTTCTATTCATTCGGAGGTTTTTCTGATAAAATAAAACTGATACACTGTTTCGTGAATGACTGTATTAGATTGTATTGCATTGTATTATCTGCCTGAGAAGGCGCATACTTTCCAGGCGTTTTGAGGAGGATTATGGATAAATTCGAAATATTAAAACAGATTTTTGGATATGACACTTTCCGTGAGGGCCAGGAGGAGCTGGTAGACAGCAGCCTTTTGGGACGGGACGTGCTGGGGATCATGCCGACGGGAGCCGGGAAATCTATCTGCTTCCAGGTTCCGGCTCTTTTGTTTCCGGGAATTACCATTGTGGTGTCTCCATTGATCTCGCTTATGAAGGATCAGGTGTCTGCGTTAAATGCGGCTGGCGTCCATGCGGCTTACATAAACAGTTCTCTTACCGAAGGCCAGTACCGGAAAGCCATGGAACTGGCACGGCAGGGAAGATATAAGATCATCTATGTGGCCCCGGAGCGGCTGATGACGGAATCTTTCCTTTCTCTGATCCAGGCAGTAGAAATTTCCATGGTGGCAGTGGATGAGGCCCACTGTATTTCTCAGTGGGGACAGGACTTCCGGCCCAGTTATCTGAAGATCGTAGATTTTATCAGTGCGCTTCCCAAAAGGCCGGTGATCGGAGCTTATACAGCTACAGCTACAAAAGCAGTCAGAGAAGACATTCTCTGTATTCTGGGGCTTCGGAACCCTAAGGTCATGGTTACAGGTTATGATCGAAAGAATCTCTATTTTGCAGTGGAAAAGCCCAAGGACAAGACAGGAGCTCTCCTGGAGTACCTGGGGAAAAATCCGGAGAAAAGCGGTATTATTTACTGCAGTACCAGGAAGACGGTGGAGGAGGTCCACGAAACCCTTCTGGGGGAAGGGTATCCGGCGGTACGGTATCACGCTGGCCTTTCCGATAAGGAGAAGAAGGAAAACCAGGAGGACTTTATCTACGACAGGAAACCCATCATGGTGGCTACCAATGCTTTCGGTATGGGGATTGACAAGTCTAATGTCCGGTTTGTGATCCACTATAATATGCCAAAAGATATTGAAAGTTACTATCAGGAAGCAGGCCGTGCAGGCAGGGATGGAGAGCCTGGAGAGTGTATTCTTTACTACAAGGCCCAGGATGTGAAAATGAATGAATTCCTGATCCAGCAGCAGGGAAACGAGGAGCTGGATTTTGAGGAGCAGGCCCTGATCCGGGAGCGGAACCTGGAAAGACTGCGGAAGATGACTTTTTACTGTTTCACCAATGAATGTCTCAGGGAATATATCCTCCGGTATTTTGGGGAGTATGGAGGGAATTACTGTGGCAACTGTAAGAACTGCCTTACAGAGTTTGAAGATCTGGATGTGACAGAGGAGACCAGAAGCATTCTGGAACTGGTAAGATCTACAGGAGAGCGCTATGGGATCGTGGCTGTCTGTGACGGCGTTCACGGAGCCAAGACGGAGAAAGTGCGGCAGTTTGGCCTGGAAGCAAACCCCCATTACGGAGAACTGAAAGGAACGACCACCGCCCGTATCCGCCAGATCATCAATGACCTGTTGGTAAAGGATTATCTGGTTCTTACTTCCGGAGATTATCCGGTGCTGAAACTGGGAGAGAAGGGCAGGGCGTTTCTGAAAGAGGAAAGCCCGGAGCCGGTAGCGCTGAAATTGCCAAGGCAGCAGGAAAAGGAAGAGACAAGGACTAAGAAACAGAAGGCAAAGGCAGGAGGGGAAACCAGATATCCTCAGCTTTTCGAGATCCTTCGGCAGAAACGGTATCAGATGGCCCAGGAAGCCCATATTCCTCCCTATATTATCTTTTCAGATAAGACCCTTCGGGAGATGAGTACATACCTTCCGGTGAGCCGGGAAGAAATGCTGGAGATCAATGGGGTAGGTAATAATAAATATCAGAAGTATGGAAAAGTATTTTCAGATATTATAAGAGAGTTTATTGATGAAAATCACATTGAAAAAGATTAGGCAAAATCCTTTTAAGCATAATAAATATTTGCAGAATGAAAGACACTAAAGACAGACAGGAGATAAGAAATGGAAAAAGAATATCTGATCCGGGAAAAGCCTTTAAAAGCCCTGCTGCTTTTTGCTCTTCCCATGATCATCGGGAATTTATTTCAGCAGTTTTATACCATGGTGGATTCTGTGGTGGTAGGAAGGTTTGTCAGTGAGAACGCCCTGGCGGCAGTGGGGGCTTCTTATTCCCTGACAAATGTGTTTATTTCTATTGCCATTGGAGGCGGAGTGGGCGCTTCTGTGCTTGTGAGCAGGTACTTTGGGGCCAGGGATTACAGGCGGATGAAAACTTCCGTAAGTACCGCCCTGATTTCCTTCCTTGTTGTCAGCCTGGTGCTGGGAGGAATCGGGCTCCTTCTGGGAGACCGGATCATGGAGGTTTTGAATACCCCGGAAAATATCATGGAAGATGCGGTAACATATCTGAATATTTATTTTATGGGACTGCCTTTTCTTTTTATGTACAATGTGCTGTCTGCCATGTTCAATGCTCTGGGAAAATCCCGGATACCTTTGTATCTGCTGATCTTTTCTTCGGTGTTTAATGTGGCCCTGGATCTTATCATGGTGTGCAGCTTCCATATGGGGGTGGCCGGTGTGGCCTGGGCTACCCTTATTGCCCAGGGAATTTCTGCGGTTATGGCCTTTCTGATCTTTATCCGGGAAATGAAAAGCTACCAGACAGGGGAGAAAATCCGGTGGTTTGACAAGAGAGAGTTCGGATTTATGTGCAGGATCGCCCTTCCTTCCATTCTCCAGCAGTCTACAGTTTCTATCGGTATGATGCTGGTCCAGTCCGTGGTCAACAGCTTCGGTGCCCAGATGCTGGCAGGCTACTCTGCGGGAATGCGGATCGAGAGTATCTGTATCGTGCCTATGGCGGCCATGGGAAATGTGATGTCTTCTTTTACAGCCCAGAACCTGGGAGCCAAGCAGCAGGAACGGGTGGTGAAAGGATACCACACAGCTTACGGCATTGTATTTGGCTTTGGGATCCTGCTCTGTGTAATCCTGGAGATCTTCTACAGACCTCTGATCCTGATGTTCCTGGGAGAGGAGGGTACGGCTCTGGCTTTGAATACCGGTATGTCCTATATGCGGTTTATCGGCTTCTTTTTCAGCTTTATCGGACTGAAAATGATCACCGACGGTCTTTTAAGAGGTGCGGGAGATATGAAGATGTTTACTGTGGCAAATCTGGTGAATCTGGGTATCCGTGTGGCCGTGGCGGTGACCATGGCCCCCAGATTCGGTATTGCCTTTGTATGGTATGCAGTTCCCATGGGATGGCTGGCCAATTATCTTATTTCTTTCGCCAGATATAAAACAGGAATATGGAAAACTACAGGGAGAGGGTAAAGGTCTATGGAACAAAGGATAGAAAAAGAGCTGGAGTATTTTGACATAGGGCAGATCCATCGGTCGGGACAGTGCTTCCGCATGGAAGAGCTGGGAGAAGGACGGTTTGCCATAGTGGCTGCAGATAAATATCTGGAAATCCGGCAGCAGGGACAGGTGTGTGAATTTTACTGTTCCCCGGAGGAGATGGAAAACTTCTGGAAGTCCTATTTTAATCTGGAAACAGATTACGGAAGTTTTATAAGACAGATTGACGAGAAGGATGGATATCTTACAGAAGCGGCCAATCTCGGACAGGGGATCCGGATCCTGAGACAGGATCTGTGGGAGATGATCGTATCTTTTCTCATTTCCCAGCAAAACAACATTCCCCGGATCCGCAGATGTATCTCTAACATTTGTGAAAGATATGGAGAAAGAAGGCAGGGCAGCGGGGGAAGAGTTTACTATACTTTTCCCGGCCCGGCGGCCCTGGCAGCAGCCGGTGAGGAAGAACTGCGGGACTGTAATCTGGGATACCGGAGCAGATATGTAAAGAAAACAGCCCAGATGATCCTGGAAGGTCAGGTTTCTCTGGAAGAGGTACAGAGGATGGACTATCTCCAGGCCAGGGAAGAACTGCAAAAGCTTTACGGAGTGGGAGCCAAGGTGGCAGACTGTATCTGTCTCTTTGCTCTCCATCAGATGGAGGCTTTTCCTGTGGACACCCATATCCGACAGGCCCTGGAAAAACATTATCCCCAGGGATTCCCTTTTGCGCGATATAAAGACTGCAGCGGCGTCATGCAGCAGTACATATTTTACAGAGAACTTTTACAGTAAAATAAAAAGTGAAAGGGCCATTGAAGAGGTCAGAAATGCTTGCGTTGGGGTATTTGACTTCATCTAAGAAATAAATCTGGTCTTTTCAGCAAGAAAGTACGGTTAGAATTTGATTTTAGGCTATTTTAACCGTACTTTCTTGTCAATCTGTACGGTTAAAAATAGAATCTTTGGAAATATAACCGTATTTTTCTGTTGGCCTGTACGGTTGAAATTTGATTTTTAGGAATATAACCGTATTTTTTCGTCTGTCAGTACGGTTAAAAAATGAAATTTGGAAATTTGACCGTATTTTTCTGTTGGCCTATACGGTTAAAAATTGGTTTTTGGGAAATCTAACCGTACAGTTCCGATGATCAGTACGGTTAAAAAATGAATTTAAACCTTCCAATATAAAATGCTAAAATTTATTGACAATGTATATACATTGTAATATGATAATGTTAGAAAAAGAATTAGCACACCCTCAGTGTA
>DXFG01000166.1 GCA_019114545.1 Candidatus Blautia pullistercoris
AGCCTTATTCGCCAACTTATCTGAAAACGCTGCACAATCAGTTGAGCGCCATATTCAATCATGGAGTGCGTTACTATGGGCTGAAATCAAATCCGGCGGCGATTGCTGGAAATATGGGGAGTGAGAAGCACAAGGAAATGCTGTTTTGGACAAAAGAGGAGTATCTGAAATTTGCTGACGCCATGATGGATAAGCCCCGTTCTTTTTATGCTTTTGAAGTTCTTTACTGGTGCGGCATACGGGAAGGAGAATTGCTTGCGCTCACTCCGGCAGATTTCAATTTTGAAAAAGGAACGCTGTCCATCACAAAATCTTACCAGAGATTGAAGGGCAGAGATGTGATAACAGACCCCAAAACGCCGAAAAGCGTCCGTGTCATTCAAATGCCACAGTTTCTTACTGAAGAAATACACGATTATGTGAAGTCCCTCTATAAGATACAGCCAGACCAGCGGATGTTTGATATGACAAAACATTATCTTCATCATGAAATGGATAGAGGTGCGAAGGAAGCCGGAGTAAAACGTATTCGGATACACGATTTAAGGCATTCCCATGTTTCGTTGTTGATTGAAATGGGATTTTCTGCATTGGCGATTGCTGACCGGGTAGGACATGAAAGTATTGATATAACCTACAAATATGCACACTTGTTCCCGTCAAAGCAAAAGGAAATGGCGCAGAGGCTGGACATTGAGCGAACAGAAGAAAGGAAGGTTGGAGATGGAAAGAGTGCTTGACAGAAAAGGCAGATGGAGGAATAAGGTTGTAGCGTTTCGGGTATCGCCGGAAGAAGATGAATTATTGGAAACAAAAGTCCGGCTGTCTGGTCTGACAAAGCAGGATTATATTATCAGCAGACTGCTGGAAAAGGAAATCACAGTAGTAGGAAATCCGAGAGTGTATAAAGCACTGCGAAATCAGATGGAAAGCATTTATGAAGAATTACGGCGTATTGCTGTTGGAGCGACGGTGGATGATGAGTTGCTGGAGACGCTGCAACTGGTGGCAATCACACTGAATGGAATGAAGGAGGATATTTGATGGAAGAAGAAAAGAAAACGACTGCTCCCGTATCATCTGTTGGCGCAGATGGGGCGCAGCCGAATGTAAAAAATCACACTGAAATTATAGCAAATTCGCAGGAACAAATCAATCTGCAAGCCACGCAAAGCCCGGAAAAAACCGGGCAAAGCGGCGGGTTGCATACCATATCTATGACAGAATTGTATGATACGGTTTTTATGCCGAGAACGCCGGTTGTAGATGGATTTTTATACAGTGGCACTTATCTCTTTGTAGGTGCACCAAAGGTCGGAAAATCATTCTTCATGGCACAGCTTGCTTATCATGTGGCTATGGGGCTTCCTTTATGGGAATATCCAGTTCACAAGGGAACAGTGCTGTATCTGGCATTGGAAGATGATTATGCAAGGCTCCAACGGAGGCTGTCTACCATGTTTGGCGTAGAGAGTGCGGATAATCTGTTTTTTGCAACGCAATCAAAAACTCTGAATGGTGGTCTGGGACAGGAATTAGAGGATTTTGTCAAAGAGCATATGGACGCAAGGTTGATTATCATTGATACACTGCAAAAGGTGCGAGAAGTTGGCGGAGACCGATACAGTTATTCCAGTGATTATGAGATTGTGACAAAGCTAAAGGCATTTAGTGATAAATATGGTGTCTGCCTGTTGGTGGTTCATCACACACGCAAGCTGGAATCGGAGGACAGCTTTGATATGATTTCAGGGACAAATGGTTTGCTTGGTGCGGCTGACGGTGCATTTATCATGCAGAAGAAAAAACGAACAGATAATACGGCAGTTATGGATATTGTAGGACGTGACCAGCCGGATCAGGAGCTGACTATAGAGTTTGACCGGGAACGCTGTATCTGGAAATTTCAGAAGGCAGAAACAGAACTTTGGAAACGGCCCGTTGACCCGCTGTTAGAAGCGGTGGCTGGTCTGTTGACTACGGAAAAGCCGGAATGGAACGGTAGCCCTTCGGAATTGCTTGAACTGCTTCCGGAAATCGGTGTGGCTGCAAATGTTTTAACCAGACGGCTGAACGTAAGTGCAGAACGGCTCTATAACGATTATGGTATTTGCTATGAAAGCAAACGTACTCATAGCGGCAGGAATGTTTATTTGAAGTTGATTCAAACAGAGGCGTGACGATAAGTGTCGGTCGTGACGGTATTTTCGGGTATAGTCTCGGTAGCAAAAATACCGTCACAATCGTCACGACCGTCACGGAAAGGAAAAGATAGATTGAAAACCGTACAGATTCCTTATGAGTTGTTTGTGGCGTTATTGCGGTATCATCTTCTGGAAGATGATTGCTGTGCAGAAGAAATTCGTCAAGGCATGGAACAGAAATTGGATTCTCTGGTGCGCCATGAACTTTATAGAAAATATAAGACAGCGCCTACACAGGCGGAACGGGAAAATGCCCGGCAAGAATATCTTGACAGACGGGGAATGCCCGACAGCTTTCGCTGGTAATTCTCCGTTGTTGGTAATAGACAGGAGCGTGTCACGCTCCTGTGGATCTGGACAAAGAGAAAGGAGAGGTTTGATGATTATTCAGCCAGATAGAGAAAGCCGGAATGTGAATGAACTCTTTTATGAATATGAAGCTCGCAGGATTGCTGAACTGAATGAAATTTTCGGAGAAGTTGAGTTGACTGCGGCAGAAAAGCGAACGCTGATATGGCTTGCCGGATGGGAGGAAAGCACTGTGGCAAACGTGATTTCTGCTGTCCGAAAAGCAATGGAGGCGGAAGCAAAGCGGCAGGAACTGCCGCCCGTCCGTAGGACGGAAAAGCCCCCGGCAGGGCGCAAAGGCAGCTTTTGATGGACGGTACGGCTGTCAAAAGTGCTTTTGCGTTACTTTCGGCGAAAGTAACAAAGCCTGTGCGCCGTATCCGGCGCTGATTACCCGGAAAATCGGAGAAAGGACAGCTTATTGAAAAGAACAATCAGTGCGATGGTTGGAAAGGGAACTGTAAATCACAACAGCAGAAAATTTCATGCAAAGAACACAGATCCGGAGCGAAGTCATTTGAATGTGGAATACTGCAACGAAAATATTAAGGATGTCTATCACGAACTGTTCGATGAAGCCCTTGCCAGGTACAATGCGAAGCAGACCAGAAAAGATCGCCGGATAGACAATTATTACGAGAAAATTGATGCCAGTAAGCAGGAGAAAACCTTCCATGAAATCATTTTACAGGTGGGTAATAAGGATGATATGAATGCGACAACAGAAAATGGACGTCTGGCGGCAAAGGTACTGGACGAATATATGGGAGATTTTCGGCAGAGAAATCCAACGCTGCGTGTGTTTTCCGCTTATCTGCACATGGACGAAGCAACGCCCCATCTACACATTGATTTTGTACCATTTACAACGGGAAGCAAGCGTGGATTAGAGACACGGGTTTCGTTGAAGCAGGCTCTGGCGGCGCTTGGCTTTAAGGGAGGCACAAGAAGTGATACGGAATGGAATCAATGGGTTGCGTCTGAAAAAAGGCAGCTTGCCGCAGTTATGGAGCGGTATGGTATCGAGTGGGAGCAGAAAGGAACTCATGAAAAACATTTATCCGTTCTGGACTTTGAAAAGAAGGAGCGGGCAAAGGAAGTGGCGGCGCTGGAAGCCAGAAAAGCAGATTTGCAGGAGGAGAACGCTGCTTTTGAGGAAATCAATGAAAACCTCCATGAACAGTTACAGCAGATTGATGATGAAATCCATTCTCTGAAAGATGATTTGAAGCAGTCACAGCAGGAAGCAGAAAAGGCAAAAAAGCAGGCTGATAAATATCAGAAGCGTATGAACGAACTTGCTCCTATGGTAAAAAATATGGAGCGTCTGGCGTCTGAGTTTTCAGCAAATCCAGAAGAATCACTTCCAGAAGCAGCGATGATGGAGACGGCAAAATCATATCGGGAGAAAAAAGCAAAGCCCCTAGTTGAAAAAATGGTAAAGGTACTGAGGTCTGTCTATTCTGCCTTTTTGGAGATTTCCCGTAAATATGAACGGTTAGAAGAAGCATACGACAGGGAGAAGTCTGGAAAGGAAAGATTAAATGAACGACTTCAAGAAGTGCTGGATGAGAATCGAGAATTAAAGGAAATAACAGGGGATATGGAGCGTGTGAAGGCTGCATTTGGTTCTCATCAAGTGGAGACAGCCATTAGTCGTATAAGGCAGCAGGAACAGATAGAGAAAGAGCAGAAACAGGCTTTAAGGAGAAAGCACAATCGGGAAGCCCGCTGATGGGGGAGGGCTGTTTACAGCCCTCTTGATTGACAAAAAGCAAAGCCCTGCCAGGCAGTCAAGGGCGGCACAGTTCATTTTACCCATAATTAGCTAGTGGGGCTTTGTTATTCCCTAATAAAGCTATATATAAAACTTGAAAAGTTGAATATAAACATGTATAATCAATTATATATAAGAATAAACAATTATAAACAAATAAAAATGGAAATAGAAGGAAGTGATATTGATATGTTCATGGAAGAAAGGCAAAGAGATATTGTAAACAGAATAAATGAGACAGGAAGAATTATGGTATCTGAAATTCAAGCGCTATATCAAATATCTGCTGATTGTGCCAGAAGAGATTTGCGGGTACTGGAAAGCCGAGGGCTGTTGCAAAGAACTCATGGGGGTGCTATTGCAGCAAGACCAAAAGGAACATATCCGGATGCAACCTATAATCCAAAAGATTTACCGGAAATAAAAAAGAATTATTTGGCTGTTGCAAAACGGGCAGTGGAATATATAGATGAGCATGATGTAATCTATATTACTACATCATCAGTAGGCTATTATATGGCTATGAATTTGCCTGATAATGTAAATATAACCGTTTTGACAAACTCTGTCACAATAGCAGAAGTTTTGCGAAAAAAAGAAAATATTTCTGTTATTCTTCTGGGTGGAGAAATGTCACATAGAGGAAATTGTCATGATTTCTATACGATACAAATGGTGAAAAACATACGAATAGATAAATCCTTTTTGTCCCATTCAGCGTTATCTGTGGAGTTTGGAGCATCTATACATAATAGTGCGGGTGTAGAGTTTGGAAAAGCTGTTATGGAGAATAGCAGCATGAATATAGGGGTATATCCATCAGAAAAAATAGGAAAATCATCTATTCATTCTGTATGTAAAATAGATGATTATGATTTGCTGATAACTGATAAAAATGTTTCTGAAGATTTTTTGTCACAAATGGATGAAATAGGGGTCAATTATATCGTGGCTGAGGTGGAGGTTTGAAAATGTATTGTATATTAGTGACCGGGATTCCTGCT
>DXFG01000167.1 GCA_019114545.1 Candidatus Blautia pullistercoris
CTGCAGGCATCCAGAACAGAGGGCTCTATCATGTTTTTCCACTCTTCATCACCTTCAATATAAGGTCTCAGGTCTTCAATCCGTCCCTCTTCTATCATCATCTGATAGAAAGATGGAAGCATCCTCAAGTCAGTGATCACCGCCGGAAGCTGGTCTGTTACGTTCAGCCGCTTCAGGTTCTTCCGATATTCCTCTTCTGTCTCCATGATCCATTCCACTTCCACATGATAAGTCCCTTCATAGGCCTGGTTGAATTTTTCTACAACTTCTTCCTCGTTCCTGTTCCCGGTGCTGGGATCTACTGTCAGGATCATGGGAATGGAAACTTCCTGGGTTTCTGCCTCTTCCAGCTCTGTCTGCTCCTTCTGGCAGCCTCCCAGTCCCAGGACCAGCACTGCTGATAATATCAGGCATAATTTTTTACTGTTCATAATTTTCCTTTCCATCTACAGGCAGTTTTATCACACATCTGGTTCCCTCTTCCAGAACCTCATAGCCAAATTCTACCTGGTCTCCGTATTTCAGTCTCAGTCTGGTAGCAATATTGATCACTCCATAACCTTTCTGTTTATCCGGAAATGCTTTCTTCATCTCTGGTACCGGCACCTTGCCCAGAGCATTGATTTTTTCTGCAATTTCCTTATCCATAGGTTTTCCATTGTTATATACAGAAAAAGTAAGTCTGCCGGAAAGCTCTCTCACGTCAATTCTGATAAGTCCTCCTTCAAAAATATCGCAGAATCCATATTTTATGGCGTTTTCTGCAAGAGGCTGGAGTATCAGTTTCAGGGTCCACCTATTTTCCACCTCTGGCTGGCAGGAAATTTCATAGGAAAATAAGTCTTCATTCCTGATTTTCTGTATTTCCAGATAATTCTTCACATTATCCAGTTCATCTTCTACAGTGACCATATCGCCGCCTTTGCTCAGTGACAGTCTCAGGTAGCCGGACAGGGCCTGGATCATTTTCATGGTTGTTTTTTCCCCATTGATCCTGGCAAGCATATAGATAGTATCCAGTGTGTTGTAAAGGAAATGCGGTTTGATCTGACTGATCAGCATATTCATTTCGCTTACGCGCAGCTCTTTTTCCTGTTTCTTGATCTCTGTCAGAAGTCTCTCTATATTTCCCAGCATTTTATTATAGGATTCCCCAATCTGATCTAGCTCTGTATCTGTATGGAGAGATATTGTATGACTGAAATCTTTTCCGTCAAAAGAGGTCATTTCTTTGCTGATCATCTGAATAGGTTCTGTAAATATCCTGGAGAAATATAGGCTGACAGCCACCGCTATGAGGGTTACAATAGCATAAATCCCTGCCAGGACCAGGAAAATCTGATTCAATCCCCTGTCCAGGATCTTATTGGGAACCAAAGTGAAAATGACCATGCCGCTTTCCTGCTGCCGGTATGCCTGAAGGATACCTCCTTCTCCCTTATATCTGGTCAGGATTACACCGCTATCCTCCCTTTTTGTCAGACCGAGTATTTTCTCCTTATCCTTCTCCTCCATTTGAAAATTTTCAGGATAGTGCTCCATAAAAAAGTTTCCGTTTTTATCAATGATTCCAATGGCCACATCTTCTTCTGTACCGGATTGGGTCTCTATGACCCTTTCCAGGAACTGGTCATTCATCTTAAAAAAAATCATTCCCGGTTCATGGGAATACTCCATGTTCCTTACATATCTCCCTATAAACAGCGCTTCTTCTCCTGTGCCGAAGAGAGTGTCCCTGGCCAGAAACCATCTTGTTTCTGCGTAAGTTCCTGCCAGTGCGTCTTCCAGGCCGCTTTCCCGAAAATCTTCATAAGATATCTTTGAATAAGATTTTGTGTACACATTTTTCTTGTTATCTACATAACAATACTCCTCTATGTCCTCCAGTTCCAGATAAGCAAAATATTTGCTCAGGGCATTCTTTTCCACTTCTTCCAGCTCTCTGGTTTTTAAACTATCCTGAACAGCATCATCCAGGATACACTCTGCGGTAGTTTCATCAGATCTGGTGTAAAGATAGTCCAGAGTCATCCCCATTTTTTCATTTATGAATACATAATTATCCACAATGACCTCAGTCATATTTTTTCGCATGAATATCCAGACGCCTACAGATGACAGAATGATTGTCAAAGCCAGGAGCAGAAGGGTATAGGTCAGATACTTCTTTTGTATATTGGAAATCTTTCCTTTTCTCATAGCTCAGATTCCTTTTTATATTCGCTTGGGAGCATGCCGGTATATTCTTTGAAAAGATGAGAAAAATAGGAGGGGTTTCCGATTCCCACTCTCTCGCATATCTCCCCGATACTGATATCCTCCCTTTCCAGAAGTTCCCTGGCTTTTTCCATTCTTTTTTTCATCAGATATTTTTTGAAGGTCATATGAAAAGTATTTTTAAACACTCTCCCAAAATATACCGGGTTCAGATAAACCTGTTCTGCCACTGAAACAATAGAAAGTCCCTCATCATCTAGATGTTCTTCTATATAAGCCACTGCCTCTGACATATAATCTTTAAAATAAGTCATTTCATTTTTATCAATCTGCTCTTTTCTCTGGGCAATGACTCTGCTTAATATCTTATAGCACACATCTACCGCCTTGGCAGCCGTAAGATTTCTCATATTCTCATAATAATTTTGGAACTGATCTTTCAGCTCCTCTGTCATTCCATAGGAATCATCTACTGCAAACTCAGCTCTCACCATTACCCTGTGTATGTACCCGCACTGTACCTCTTCTTCTCTAGGCAGTTCATAAATAAACTGTATAAAGGCCGCTTTCAGCCCTTCTTCATCGTTTCTTCTTACTGCATTCAGAATGGAAAGCTCTGCGTTTTCCATTAAAGTTTTATCTGTCTTCTCCTCTACTTCCTCGGGCAGAGTAAAGGCTGTGGCCCCGGACATGCTGGCCAGTTCAAAAAGCTTCCTGGCCTCTGTATAGCTTCTCTTAATCCCATGTATCCCTCTGTACGGCTTGGATATAGAGGCCAGCACCGGCTGTTTTTCTCTGTTCTTGATAATCTCCAGAATCTCCTTCAGTTCTTTCACAGAAAAGTTATCCCTG
>DXFG01000168.1 GCA_019114545.1 Candidatus Blautia pullistercoris
ATATGTATAGATTTTTCTCTCCCGGCAATACTAGAAATAGTCCACGGAGGGATGGCACAAAGAGGTGACGCTTTCCGCAGACGACCAAAGAAAAAGTAGAAATACTTTATCCTCCCCTTTTAACAAGGCTGTCACGGTAAGGGAGTACGGCAGTAAGATACCTTTACCGCAGCAGCCTTCGTACATAGCAGAAACCATTAAAACTCTTTTTACAGGGACAGCAGAGTCTCCTCCCAGACGCCCCGGTTCCTTCTGAGGATCTCCCGGAAGGCGGAAGGGGGCAGGGGAGACTCTGCTTTTCCTATTTCAATGGTGAGGCTGGGGATCTTCCTTTCTTTTACGGCCCAGTCCTTGTAGCCTGCCGGGTCCAGGTAATCCCAGCCTTCCGGCAGGCCGTATCCTGTGATCCGCTGTATCCGCTCTCCAAAGTTGCGGCATATTCTCCGGAATTCTCCTTTTTGTCCGAAATCCCAGTAAATGACTTCTCCAGAGGAATGATAGCTGACTGTCCTTTGAAACTTTTCCTGCCTGGTAAGCTCTGCCAGTGCTTTAGACTCTTCCTGATCCTCCGGGGCCTGACCTTTGTATCCTTCCCTGGAGGGCTGTCCCTTCAGATCATGGTATTCTTCCCAGAAAGCCTGAAAATTCCGGTTCAGATCCACGCCCCGGGCATTGGCCTTCCACTTTCTGTAATAGGGGCCGCAGGGCATTCTCCCCCCTTCTCTCTCCCCGATCTTCCATACCTGTTTCTGAAGTTCGGGATCTCTAATCCCTCTGGGGCCCTGCTGGCTGATGGTAACCCCGTCGGGGTTGGCCATGGGCACCACATAGACAGCCTTCCCCCTTAGCAGTTCTTTATAGGAATGGCCCTTATAAGTTTCTTCCCGGTACAGTTTTGTGAGAAATTCTGCAGTCTGTTCCATAAGAAGCTGGCTGGTCATATATTCTCTTCCGTGAATAGCGCCGAATAAGAAAATCTTTTCCCCGGCGTCCGCCCGTCCCAGGATAAAGCAGTAAATTTCCCTTTTATCTGCCGTTTTTCCCAGAGTTTTCAATTCCATAGTTTCCGGAAAAGCCCTGGCGAATATTTCCAGATCCTTTTCCAGGTCCTGATAAGTATATCCCCAAAATCTGCGGCCAAGTTGTTTATACATTGACGGATACCTCAAAAATTATTATAATAATAGATATTCTAGACAAGGGAGATTAAGAAGTGAAGAACCTGAAACGACTTCTTGCACTCATAGGAGTTATCCTTCTGGCAGGCATGTATGTCCTTACATTGATCTTTGCCCTGACGGATAATTCTGCTGCAGGCAATATGCTGATGGCTTCTCTCTTCGGAACGGTGATCATACCAGTGTTGATCTACGCCATACTTCTGGTATACAAGTGGACCCGTCCGGAAGATGAAGTGATTCCAAAGATCCTGGCGGAAACTTCCGAAATCGATACGCTGATCTTTGACATCGGCAAAGTTCTTGTCCGCTATGACTGGAAGAAATTACTGCGGGATCTGAAATATGATGAAGAAACAGCCCAGGCTGTGGCAAAAGCTGTATTTCTCAGTAATACCTGGACAGAGGGTGACCGGGGAATCCTTTCAGAAGAAGAGCTTTTGCAGGCTTTCATAAATAATGATCCTGCTCATGAAAAACAGATCCGAGAGACATTTGAACGGATGGGAGAGACCATTCGTGTTTATTCTTACACAAAGAGCTGGCTGACATATTTTAAGAAGCGGGGATATAAGCTTTATATCCTGTCTAACTTCTCAAAGCCCCTCTTTGACCGGTGTCAGAAAGAAATGAAGTTCCTGGATTTTATGGATGGAGGCTATATGTCCTGGCAGATCCACTGCTTAAAGCCTGATCCAAAGATCTATCAGAAGCTGATAAAAGATTTTGATATTGAGCCTTCTAAGGCAGTCTTTATCGATGACCTTCTGGACAATGTGGCAGAGGCCAGAGCCCAGGGGCTTCATGCCGTACACTTCACCGGCAGAAAAAGCGCTATGCGCCAGTTAGCAGATTTCGGTGTCAAATAAGAGAGAAGAGACGCTCCCACGGAAATCCGGCATATAGAAAGCCCGGAATTTCTGTGAGACTGTCTCTTCTTTTTTTCTGTTTTCCATGATATGATATAGATAGATAAATGGGAACGTAACTTGTATGAAAGGAGGGATCTTCTATGAAGAAAACCACTTTTCCTGCTCTTGGCCTGCTTGCCGGCTCTCTGATCTTCCTGTCCGGCTGTCAGGCAGGGACTGGACTGGAAGTCAGCAGCCAGTCCCTGTCTGAAGTCTCCGGGAACGAGGCCCAGGCTTCAGCCCCTTCTTCTCAAAATGAGCCCCGTTCTGTCCGGGAAAATACGACCCAGGAAGAAAATGCATTCTATAACGACCTGCTATACCGGGAGTATTCTTTGGGCAAAACCGTGGAAGCCGGTACTGCAACGATAACAACAGCCGATATTTTATCTGCTTCTGACTCTCCTTCCCAGATTGTCATCTTCCGCAACAATGAGGTCTGGAAAATCCTGGATTATCAGGGAGAGGATATCAAGGTGGACATTCCTGAAGATGGCAACTACTGTTATATGGTCGCTGATGAAAATAAGGCCCTTTGGGATATTACAGAGCTGGTAGATATGGAAGTTATCGGAGATGCGGAAGACTGGATCATTCCTTTAGAGTAAATCATTCCTTTAAAGGAAAAAAGTCCCCCTGCCTTTCAGAAAAAACCTGAAGGCAGAGGGGCTTTTTTCTCTGTTAACTATTTCTTTACCTTCTGAAGTTCTGCATTTGCAAGTCTGAGAAGCCGCTCTCTCTTTTCTTTGTCACTGGCATACATCTCCGCCAGATCCTCTACTGGTACGCCCGACAGGATTCCCAGCATGGATCGTTTTGTCTTCATCGTTCCGTAGGTATTAATGGCGCTTACCAGGATTTCTGCGGCTTCTTCATTTGTCAGGATCTCACTGACAAAATCCCGGACACTGTAGTAACCCTCGTTAAAGGTCATTTCCGGAAGTTCTCCGTTTTCGTCCACTCCCTCAAACCAGTTTTTCACTCCGGCGCCTTCATCTTCTTCATCTACCGGCCGTACATATCCGGCGTATGGCTGAGATACTTTAGTGAAGGTAACCGTATCTGCAGGGCAGCCCTCTGCTTTGGCAGTGATCACATTGATATCCTGATCCAGAGCAATGTTCTCGAACAGGAAGATCTTATTGCCTTCCTGTGTGCCTGCGCTCTTGCCGTTCACATACAGAGTTACCTGTTTCTGGTTGGAATACACTTTAACAGTCATATGGTCGTAAGGACGAAGGGCATATCTTCTTCCGGTAATATGAACGAAGGGTTCTTCAGACCAGTATGCCTTATAAATGTAGTAGGCGTCTTTTTTCACCTTTCTGTCCAGAGTTACCAGTCCCTTATTGTTTCTTCCTTTTACACCGCCTTCATCTCTGGCGTCGCAGCCGAAATCAAACATATTCCAGATATGAGTGGCCCACAGATATGGTCTTTCGTCAATGATCTTAGCCATATGCTCATGGTACTCCGCCTGATATTCTTCTGTATAGTCCTTGCATTTTGGATCGTCTGTATGCCAGCTGATAATGCCCTCGCAGCCATATTCGGAAATACCCAGAGGTCTGTCCGGATACATCTGATGGAATTCATCCAGCCATTTTTCATTCTGGGTATAGTCACCGCCATACCATCCAAAATAATGGTTATAGCTGAGCACATCTGTGATCTGGTTGTGTCTGGACTCCTTCGGAAGGGCAGATACCTGAGCCATAGTGGTCAGTCTGGTGGAATCCAGCTCTTTCACCAGTTTGTTCAGATCCTCCAGATTCTCCTGAAGTCCCGGACGGTCTCCGCCGATGGTAATCTCATTAGAGATTCCCCAGAAGCAGATACAGGGATGATTATAGTTCTGATAGATCAGTTCCTTCATCTGCTGGCGGCAGTTGTCATGACCTTTAGGATCTTTGCTCATAACCGAGATAAAAGGAATCTCCGCCCATACTACCAGACCCAGTGCGTCGCAGGCATCATAGAATGCCTGGTTATGCTGATAGTGGGCCAGCCGGACCGTGTTGGCTCCCAGCTCTGCGATCATATAAGCGTCTTCTAAATGATCTTCTTCTGTCAGCGCATTTCCCTGTCCCAGACGGTCCTGATGTCTGGATACACCTCTGAGAGGTGTTGGAATACCGTTTAGGAAGAATCCTTTTTCCGGATCCACATAAAACTCTCTTACACCAAGGCTTGCCTCTACCTGATCAAGGACTTCATTGTGGCGTACAATTCTGGCCGTCACAGTATACAGATAGGGATCCTTTACTCCCTGCCATAGATGAGCTTTTTCTATGCAGGCAGTAGCTTTTGTCTCCCAGGCAGCGGGAGCGAAAGCTTCTGCAACCACAGACTCATCTTCATCCATGATCTCAAACTGCACCATATCGCTTTCCTGAGCTTCTGTTACCCAGGCAGAAAGATTTACCAGAGCGTCTTCACCCTGAAGTTTGGTATCAAAAGCCACTCCCGCAGATCCGAAATAATCCAGACAGAAATGGGTCTGAGGCACACAGATCATGGTCACATTCCGGTAAATGCCTCCATAAAAGGTAAAGTCCGCCATCTGGGGATATACGTCTGTCCGGTTCTTATTGTCCGCTACTACAGCCAGATAAGCTTTTCCTTCTTTCAGAGCCTCTGTTGCGTCTACACGAAAGGCAGAATACCCGCCTTTGTGTTCGCAGACTTTTTCGTTGTTGAGATAAACCTCTGCGACAGAATTTACTCCTTCAAATTCCAGATAGATTTTATAATCTGCAGGTACGTCAGGTCTTTCAATGGTCTTTAAATAGATGCCTTTTCCTTTGTAGTAGTCGCCCCCGCCGTCCTGGCCGTCCCAGTTATTCCAGGTATGAGGCAGGTCTACCCACTCCCAGTCCTGGTCGTTTCCATGACAGGGCATTTTATCCGGCACCTGATCAGTCTTGGCAAATTTCCAGTCCTCATTTAATGATTCATAAAATCTCATAATCTTGATCTAACTCCTTTTCAGAATCTGGTTTCCCATCTTCCGCAGAATACATTCTCGTTATATCTTCCCTTGAATTCGCTCTTGCCCATCATCTTTTCCAGAGTGGCTGCAAAGCTTTCATGGTGATCCATGTAAGAGTTAATGTAGCATCTTGCCATAGGAACATCGATAAGATTGTTAGTATAGCTTAAGGATACCACAAAGGTCGGCAGTTCAGACATATACCATGGCTGCTTTGTAGGCTCGTCCCATTTTACTCTCATAGTATTGAACTGCGCAAATCCCTGTACGTTAAGGATCAGCAGCACACAATCATATTTCTTCTTGAAGTCTTCCATTTTGCCTTTAGCGGAAGGAACTTCTGCGTCAACCTCGAATCCTGCTTCCTCTAACTGGCTCACAATATCTTTGATGATATTTTCATCATTGGATTTAAACTTGGTTCCGGCAATTACCACTGCCTCAGAGCCGATGTACATCAGTTTGATCCTCTTATATCTTTCCGGTGTCATTGGCAGATAGTTCAGACGGTCTTTTACCAGAGTTACATATTTGTCTGCGAACTCTCTGGATGCTTTGTGATGCTCTTCGCAGCCTACCACTGCCAGGTTCTCTTTAGGCTGTACCAGTTTGCCTTCTTTCTGAAGGATGTGAAGGTTCAGGGCTGCCTTTACACCCAGGATCCTGTGAAGGGCGTCGTTTAAACGTTCCTCTGTGATAGTGCCGTTCTTATAGCCTTCCATCATGTAGCCGAAGTCTTCTTCTCTGTCGTTGAAGAACAGATACATGTCGCAGCCTGCAGCGATCGCCTGAGGAACCTGCTCTTTTCTCGGAATGGTAGCGCCGAACATACCGATCATATGGGAAGCGTCAGTAACTACCAGACCATTAAATCCTAACTGGCCTTTCAGCAGATCTGTGATCAGTTCCGGAGCCAGAGTTGCAGGGCGGATATCCTCATCTTTGATTCCTGGGCGCAGTTTCTTGGAATAAGCAGGAAGGGCAATGTGGCCGGCCATAATAGTCATAACTCCTGCATCGATCAGTTCTTTATATACTTTTCCAAATGTAGCATCCCACTTATCACAGTCGTATTCATTGACGCCCATGATCAGATGCTGGTCATTTTCCTCTGTACCGTCTCCCGGGAAGTGTTTCATACAGGTGGCGATATTCTGTGTTTTCATTCCTTTGAAGAAGGCTTTTGCATAGCGGATAACATCCTCAGGATTGTCGTTAAAAGCTCTTAACTGGACAATGGTATTTCTCCAGTTGTAAGTCAGGTCTACGATAGGGGCGAAATTCCAGTTACAGCCTACCGCTGCAGCTTCTCTGGCAGAGATGGTTGCCATTTCTGTTACGGCTTCTTCTGAATCGATAGCTGCCATAGCTGCGCCGTTGGCAATAGGTGTTCCCCCGCCGGTTCCGCCGTTTCCGCCGGCCTCACAGTTGGAAGCGATCAGCAGAGGGATCTTGGTAGTCTTCTGAAGGCAGTCTGCCATAGCCCAGATTTCTTCCTTTGGAGCATTATGATAACGGATAGCGCCGGGATGATAGGTATCCAGTACTTTCTTTATATTCTCCGGTTTTCTCTCCTCAGCGTTCCCTACCATGTTGACAAACAGCTGACCGATTTTCTCTTCGATGGTCATACCTGCAATGGTATCTTCCACCCACTGGATCTGCTCGTCGTTAAGGTAATAAGGTTTCTCTCTTAAATTCACCATTTTGCTTTCCTCCTGATATTCCTGTTATTTCGTAAGATTCTTTACAAATTTTTCTTTTAATGCACCCTGATATTCTCCTGCAAAAGTTCCTGCCTGGAGCCTGTCTTTTGCCTCTCCGATATTGGCCCAGCTTTCTTTTTCCTTTTTTACCAAAATAGGATAGAAAAATACTCCGTTTTTATCTGCCGCATCCATATCTCCCGGCGCATCTCCGGTCATCATTACTTTATTTTTATCATATCCGTATGTGAGAAGCTTCTCGATACAGCTCTTCTTTGAGCCTGCATTCTGAGCCAGAACCACATCCACATGATCGATCAATCCGAATCTGGTCCATTCTTCCTTAACCGCCTCATAATTTGCAGAAGATACAATGGCAATATCGCAGCTCTCATGGAGCATTTCTATACCTTCCTTCACACCTTCAAAAGGCTTTACCTCTTCCTTTGGCAGCTCTTTAATGGAGGCATTTACCGCCTGAGACCAGGCCAGGGCTTTTTTCAGACAGATATTTCCGGTCTCTTCTACTGCTTTCTCCAAAGCCGGATTGGACAATTCATCGGATTCTTCCACCCATTTCACCAATGTTTCCAGTCCTTCTACCGGCTGGTATTTTTCCTGTACTTCCGTGAGAGCCTTCACCAGTCCTTTAAAACGGTTGATCCCTCTTGTCATGGAATAGAGGTTTACCTCATTCCAGCTTTTCAGAAGCTCCTTCTCATAAGCCTCCAGCCCCCACTCTTTTACCATGCAGGGACCAAAACACCTGAAGTGTTTAATATCCATACTGTCAATGGCACAGCCGTCTGAATCGATGCAGATCAGATAATCTCTTTTTTTCTCAAACCCGGAAAATGGGTCGCTCATAGTATCACGCTCCTTCCTGAAATTTGTGCAGAGCTACAGAGAACTATTTCTCTCTCCTCTGCCCCATACTTAAAATTTACCATTTTTTCAAAGAAAAACCAGAGTTAATTTATACTATTTTTCTGATAATATTTAGTTGCTCTATAGATTCCTCGTACAATGTTAATTTTCAGTAAATTCTCTTTCCGTTTTCCGGAAGAATCCTTTTACAGCAAGTCCAAAGCCTCCCAGAATGGTTCCGGTAAGGATGAGGATCCAGGCAACGCCTCCGGAAAAACTGTCAAAAAGAAATCCGTACAGGATCTGCCCCAGGGGCTGGATACACTGGGTAAAAGCGCTTGTATAGGCGGAAACCTTTCCCATCATATTTCCCGGAGTCAGTCTCTGGATAAGAGAGGTGGCAAAAATGGAAAAACCACAGGCAGCCAGCTGGAGCAGCACAGAAAACAACACCAGGGTTCCATATCGGATATAAGGATTCCCTGATAGAAGGAATAAAATTCCCGGCGGGATAAGAAAGAATCCCAGGGCGCCTATGATCAGGTAAATATTTTTCCCGTGGATTTTTGAAGCCGCCAGACCGGCCAGGATTCCTCCTGCTATGGCTGCCAGGCCCACAGCGCTTTCCGAGAACCCATAGTAAATAGAACTCAATCCCAGGACATTACGGATAATATAGGGGAATCCCACTGCGCTTACCCCCTGGAGCAGGCATGTGACCACACTGATCACCAACAGCATTTTCAGAATGGCCGGCCGCTCCCTGGTTATAAGCCGGAGACTGTCCAGAAAATCTTCTTTCACCAGCAGCAGAGGATTTTCCCGTCCTTGTTTTTCATATTTTGGACCGGGAATCTCTATAAAGCATTCAAAACATGCGGTAAAGAGAAAACAGACCACTCCGGCGTACAGCACCGGTTTCAGACCAAAAGCCGTGTAGACCAGACTTCCCAGTATGGGAGAAAAGAAAGCCGACAAGGCATTGATCTGGATCACCACCGCATTTGCCCTGATCAGATTTTCTCCTTTCTGCATAAAGGGAATGCAGGACTGGACCGCAGGGTTCTCAAAAGCACCAAGTACAGACTCAAAAAGTAAAAGGCCGCAGATCATGGCAAGACTGTTTTCTTCTCTCATAAATACCGCTGCTGTCAGTACACCCAGACCGGCCAGAAAATCCAGGCCAGCCATAATATTCCGTTTGTTACCCCGGTCCGCCAGGATCCCTCCCAGAGGAGAAAATAAAATGGAGGGGATCATAGAAGCTGTGAGAAACCCTGCGTATACCGCCGCCGATCCGGTCTTCTCCAGGACATACATGGACATGGCAAAATCCAGGATCCCATTTCCCAGAAGAGAACTGGCCTGTCCTGCTATGAGAAGAGAAAAATTTCTGTGGAAAAGTTTTGGTTTCATAATTTTATTCCTTTCTAATATGTTTTATATTTATCTAATTTATCAAGAATAAAAAACACACAAATCCGTAGGAACTTCCCCTTTGTATATTTTAGTCTGCAGGTTTGTGCGTATTCTTTTAATTAGATATTTATAAAATATATGATAGAATAAAATTAGATATATGTCAAATATTTTCCATGCCAGTATGCTGCCACGATTACTTTCAAATTCATAACACTGAATGAATTTTCCAGTCTGCAAGGCAGCAGAAGGAAACGTAGCGGTGGCTGCGCTGACTGACAACAATGTCACAGATGGAAATTCCGACAAGTCATTCGTTGAATTGTGGTCGTCAGCACGCCAACCTTCGCTTCTTCATAGGTCATAATAAATATCTGTGAACAAGCCTTTCTATGATCCTTGTATTCAATACGTTTTTTTCTGTTTCAAAAGTAAGAATCAGGCTCTCACCGGGATATATTCCGTTTTCCTCATATGCCAGGATTTTTCGGACTGCGTTTTGGGCATACACAGAATCATCCATTCTGCCGTCATGCTCCCAATAAATTTCCTGTTTTGTTTTTCTTGATAAAAATGTAAAATCCGGATAAACCATCCCATATCCTTTCAGATGAAGGGGACATTCATATTTATAGGCAATCTTCAGATACCCACTTTTCTACCCGCTGTTCCCAGGTAGGCACAATGGGGCTGATCAGTTTTTTTCTTTCTATATGTTCATCTGAAAACAGTTTTTCAATCTCGTCTTCCTCATAATCTTTTGTTATTCTTCTGATCTGCGCCAGTCTTTTTCCTGCCAGTTTTGCCACCTTTTCATCATAAGATTTCTGAGCAAGCCTTTGGATCAGTTGCTCTTCTGTTTTCGGAAGATACCTGCCATTTTTCTTTTCTCCCGGCATACAGTGATAATATTGAACCTGTTTCTTACTGCTGGACAGACGCATTGTCCCCTGAGGAGCATCTTTCAACTGTTTCTCCGCTTTTCTTAATATTTTCTCCAGTCTGTTCTGCTCTTTTAGTAAGCTCTCTTTAAGATTTGCCATATAAGTTCCCCTTTCTGCTAAAACACGTTTCATATTTTAAAAAATTACGGTTGGAAAATACATTTTGACTATAGAACCGTACCTATTTATAATTGGGACGGTTAAGATTTGATTTTTTGTGTTGGAACCGTACTAATAAACATATTTGAACGGTTAAGATTGGATTTCTGGGATTTGAACCGTACTCTCGCTTTGAATGGTACAGCCGAGGTGCCTGCTGGCCCGACAAGACCTGCTGCAAGATATTATCTGCTGCTTTCCCCTGTCCATTTGTTACAAGAGGGCCCCGCCATTGCTTCTTTTGTCAGTTACGGGGCCTCCTCATCATATAGAAAAAATCTTCTCCAGTTCTCCCACCGCTTCTCTGAGCCTTTCTTTGGAAAGAGTATAATATACTTTTCCCTCTTTTTTCTCTACATCTACCAGTCCGTTTTCCAAAAGCACGCTCATATGATGGGACACAGTAGGGGGCGATAGTTTTAATTCCTCTGCGATCTCCAGATTGTATTTTGGAGATATAAGCAGAGACTGAAGGATTTCAAATTTGCTGCTGTCACTGAGAGCTTTCAGCACAGGGAGCAGGTGTTTTCTGTTGTTTCTGCTCTTTTCCAGCATTTTATAAATGTCCTTTACAAACAGGCCGATATAGGCTGTGGTGCTTTCCGGATTTGAACTGATGACCTCTGCTCCCGAGCATACCAAGGTTGGAAAAGCTGTAACATCCCCGGAAATTTTAGCGATCAGATACTCCTTTTCCATACCTTCCTGAAAATCTTCCATCAACTTTTCCAGCGGCTTTTGAACGGCTTCTTTTGCTTTTTCAAATGCAGAGAAATTTGCCTTTAAGATCCGGGAAAGATTCTGCAGTTTTTTCACCGGCTCCTGAAGAAAAAGCAGGAACTTCCATCCCAGGCCGCCGCTGTAACCGGCCCTTTCCAGGATTCTTACCATTTTCTCAAAGGCCGGCGGCTCTGTGATCTGCTCTTCTTCTGAAAATTCCTGGAGGAAAGCCAGTTGGACTTCTCCTTTCTGCTCTTCTTTCAGCTCCCCTTCAAACCATTCCGGATGCTCTCCGCAGATACTCTGGAAAAAAAGGGCAAACTCCGGTTCCTCATGCATAAAGAAAAAGTCAAAGTCTTCCATCTCCCTGCCTGTCCTGTATTTTTGAAAAACGGCATGGTATTTTCTTATAACAGGTCCTATCTTCCTGTTAATCTCTTCCGGATTTAGTCCCCGGTTCCGGGCAGACTTTTTCCATGCTTCCTCTTCCGCAGATTCCGGACGGACGCTGTCATAGATAAGGCCGATGATCTCAAAATATGGATTCAGTTTTTTTACCACAGTGACTGTCATAAGCTGATACGCTCCTTGTCTGATTCTTTATCATATCTCTCATATAGCCTTAAGTATAACACAAGTATCCTGCAGCGACTATTCATAAGATATATATTTCCCCCAAAAGAAAAAATGCCCTCATCCAGACTGGCCAAAATCTGTATGAGAGCATTCTGTATCATTTATTTAATATAATTTCCGTCCCTTTTCATCAGGAATCATGGACTTGCGGTAGAAAAAGCTGTTGATCACATCCCGCCATTCTCTGCTGTTCTTTTTCTGGCGGTCAAACCGCTCTTTCACTCTTTCATATATCTTTTGCGGGATCTTTCCTTCCAGAGAAATCCATTCCTGTTCCATCTTCTCTACGTCCTCATATCCTTCAAAATGGATATCATACACATGCTGGATCAGAGTTTTCCCCGAAGAGAGCCGATAGGTATAGGGCAGCCGATGGAAGAACAGGAGAAGATTCTCCGGGCAGGTTTCTTGGTTCCGATAAACACAGGCATTTTTCTCAAAATACTGCTCACTGTATCCGGTTCCTGTATCGCTTCTGTCCACACCGATGGCCAGATGATCCGCCCGGTGATAAGTTCCCCAGGGAGAATATTCATACCCTTCCGGATTTGGTCCATAGTGATAGGAGGGATTCACCATAAAACCGATTCCCAGAGGCGCTGTGTATTTTTCATACACTTCTCTGGACCGCAGAAGGATTCCTGTGATCAGTTCCACAGCCTGAGGATCTCTGGTGATCTGGAGTTTCGTCCATTCTCTGGCAATTTCTCCACTGTCAAGAGAAGAATTCCAGGCCAGACGGCCAAATCCGAAGAAATTGGCTCCAGCCAGGTCATGGCCTGTCCAGTTTGGATCCTTTCCTGTATTAGATACTGCCGCCATGCCGCAGCGTACCTGTCCGAAAGTCCTGCCCGACACAATGTCTGCTACCGTATCCTGTTCCTTTCCACATCCGGTAGTAAAATCCAAAACTTCTTTCCACATAGGAACCAGGTAACACACATCGATCTGCTGTCCTGTATACTCCTGGGCTGCCTGAACTTCCAGAATCTGATTTGTCCTGGAAAGATGGCCGAAAAGAGGATGGACCGGTTCCCTTACCTGAAAATCAATAGGACCATTCTTGATCTGAAGGATCACATTATCTGCAAACATTCCGTCCAAAGGAGCAAAATTGTCATATCCCGCTTTTGCTCTGTCTGTCTTCTCGTCTCTCCAGTCCTGCTGGCAGTTGTATACAAAGCACCGCCAGATAATAGTTCCTCCATAAGGCTGTACGGCTTCTGCCAGCATATTGGCCCCATCTGCATGGTTTCTTCCATAGGCAAAAGGTCCGGGACGGCCTTCGGAATCTGCTTTCACCAGAAATCCCCCCAGATTGGGAATATCCTCAAACAGTTCTCTGGCTTTCTCTTTCCACCACTGTCTTACCTGGGAATCCAGCGGATCACTGAGCGCCAGGCCATCTATAGTCATAGGCGCCGCAAAATCAATGGACAGATACATGGATACCCCATAGTCTCCCAGGATTTCAGCCAGGGCTTTTAATTTTTCTCTGTGGCGCCGGGTGATCAGCCACTCTGCCCCGTCTCTCACGTTTACATTATTGATAGCAATGGCATTGATTCCCACAGAGGCCATAAGCCGGGCAAAATCTCTGGTCCTGTCCGTGATCTGGATTTCTCCTTTTTCATAGAGAAAAGAGTTCCCTGCATAACCTCTCTCTATAGTACCGTCTATATTATCCCACATGTTCAGCATCCGGAAAGGATTTTCCGGCTTCTCTCTGATTTCCAGACCACGGATGCTTTCACCTGCAGAAGCCATGAAAAGAAGGCGGAAAGTCCCGTATAAAATTCCTTTTTCTCCTGCGCTTTGAATCACTGCCTGAGAATCTGATACCTGTATAAAATAGCCTTCCTCTCCCGTTGACAGCCCAGGATTTTTTTCCAGGACGATCCCTGCTTCTTCCTTTTCTGAAACTTTTTCTGATTCTGTACCAAAAAGAGCTTTTGAAGCGATACTTATCTCCTCTTCTGCTCTTTTGCAGCAGTTTCCGTACTCCTTTGTATAATAGGAACGGAAAATATTCTTATCTCTATAGTCTTCATTGGGCTGATAAGCCAGCCACGCCTGTTCCCAATTTCTCATAATATGATATTATCCTTTCAAGCCTGATGTAGCGATTCCGTCTGCCAGATATTTCTGGAAGAAAATAAAGATCAGTACAATGGGAATAATGGACAAAGTAGCCATAGCGAACATTGCTCCGTAATCGGAAGAAGAACCCGGATCACAGAACAGTTTCAGTGCAAGAGACACCGGATATTTGTACGGATCATCAATGTAAAGCAGAGCAGACATAAAGTCATCCCATCTCCACATAAAAGAGAAAATAGCGCCGGTAATAAGGGCCGGAGACATCAGTGGAAGAATGATCCTTCCGAAGATCCCATAATAAGAGCAGCCGTCAATCTTTGCCGCCTCGTCCAGCTCTCTCGGAATCCCCTGGATAAAATTCATCATCAGATAAACGAAGAATCCCTGAATCGCAAAACAGAAAGGAACGATCAGAGGCGCAAAGCTTCCTACCCAGCCCAGCTTCTCATACCAGAGATACTGGGGAACCATCAGGATCTGTCCCGGCAGCATCATAGAAGCCAGCATAGCGCCAAAGAGAAGTTTCTTCCCCCTGAACTGACATCTGGCAAAACCAAAGGCCACACAGGCAGAAGAAGCCAGCGTACCGATCGTGCCTAAAACTGCTACAAAAAGAGAATTTTTAAAGAAGGTAGCAAAAGATACCCCCGCAAATCCCTTCCATCCATTTGCATAGTTTTCCAGAGTAAAAGGATCCGGGATCAGACTTCTGGCCGTTGTAAAGATGGTATTGGTGTCTTTAAAAGAACTCATAAACATCCAAAACAGCGGATAAAGCATCAGCAGTCCGAAACCGCATACTAAAATATGATAAATAATCGTACCTGTTCTTTTTTTCGCTTTCACTTCTATCACTCCTGTTCATAAACCCAGAATCTTTTGGTCTTAAATAAAATAAAGGTGATCACTGCGATCAGCAGCAGCATTACCCATGCCATTGCAGATGCATATCCCGCCTGATTGAAATTAAAGGACTGCTGATACATATATACCGCATAGAAAAGTGTGGTATCCATAGGTTTTCCCTGGGTAATGATCAAACTCTGGGTAAAGGCCAGGAATCCGTTGATGATCTGCATAACCAGATTAAAGAAAATCGTCGGTGTCAGAAGAGGCAGGGTAACCTTGAAAAATTTTGTGAACTTATTTGCACCATCTACATCAGCCGCTTCATATAATTCTTTGGGTATCTGCTTTAAAGCAGACAGAAAGATCAGCATAGAAGATCCGAACTGCCAGATAGCCAGAATGATCAGAGTCCAGATTGCTGTTCTTGTGTCACTGAGCCATGCAAAGTTTGTATCAATTCCGATCAGTCCTAAAAGGCTGTTGATCACGCCGTCCGGTGCAAACATTCTTTTCCACAGGATCGCCACAGCAACAGAACCCCCGATGATCGAAGGCAGATAATAGGCAGCTCTGTAAAATCCTGTTGCTTTCGTGGGCCGTACAAGGATCATGGCTACCAGCAGCGCAAAGATCAGACGAAGAGGCACAGATACCAGAGCAAAATAAAAGGTTGCTTTTACAGAGTGCCAGAATACTTCATCCTGGGTAAACATTTCTATGTAGTTCTTTAATCCCACAAATTCCGGCGGAGACAGTATGTCGTAATCGCAGAAGGAATAATACAATGAGATTCCCATAGGTACGATCAGAAATACCAGAAAGCCGACAATAAAGGGCAGGCAGAAGATCACGCCTACATTTTTTTCTTTATTTATAAACCGATAAAATTTACTGCTTTTATTCATGAAAAAACCATTTCTCCTTTCTCATCATCGGAGTTTTACCAGATGTCTGCTCGTGCAAGCACGGCAGCCGCTTGCCGGGCGTATCGCTGCCAGCTCACGGCAAAGCCGTTCGCTGTCCGTTGCCCTGCAAATGTCTGCTCGTGCAAGCACGGCAGCCGCTTGCCGGGCGTATCGCACAAAAAGAGCCGCTGCCGCCTTATGCAAAGGGCAGCGGCTCCAAGCCTGGTTTTCTTTATTCACCCTGAAGCATTTTATTCGCTTCTGTGAAGTATTCATCTGCAGCCTGCTGGGCTGTATATTCTCCGTATTTTACCTTTTCTTCCAGTTTTCTTAAAAGATCCTGGGCCTCTGTGCTTCCTTCTACAGGGAACGGAGGCATCGGGCTGGAATTCGGTGCGATCACATTATTTACAAAGTTTGCATTTTCCTGCTCTGCAGGACTTAATTTGTCCATGATCGCCTCAGAAATAGCTGTGGAAGCAGGTACGCCTCTTTCTGCAAGCAGAATATCATAGGCTGTCTCAGAGTTGGTCAGATAGTTCAGCAGTTTTACAGCTTCTTCCGGATTGGCTGTATCTGCACTTACAGAAAAGTACATAGCAGGTTTTACATAGTTGGATTTTTGAGGATCGGTTGTAGGAATAGTCGTCAGAGCAATCTCTGTTCCTTCCGGTGCTGCTGCCTGATATGCGGTAAGCTGTGCAGATCCGTTAATGGTGCACCAGGTCATGTTATCCGGATTTGACCCGTATACCATAGGATCTTCCTCTACACTGTCTGTATCTGCCGCCTGGCTTGGAGAGATCTGCCATCCCTCTTTAATGCCGGTCTCCAGTGTTTCAAAGTATGGCAGGTAGTCATCTGCGCTGTCGCCCCCTAATTTGTCGCTGGCCTGGATATCGTTGGCTCTTGCATACATATCCATATACAGGCCATAGTGGTACAGGTTGGAACGATATCCGGTCTCCTCATATACCTGTTTAGAAATATCAATAAATTCGTCCAAAGTCATGTTGTCATTAATGGTGATTCCCAGCTCGTCTAAAAGGGTCTTATTATAAAACATACAGGAAGCACTGGTTCCGGCAGCAATGCCATAGATACCGTCTCCTACTTTACCCATATTCACAATGTCTTCTGAAATATTGGAGGTATCCAGGGTTCCGTCTTCAATATATGGTGTCAGATCAAGAAGCTGTCCTTTATCTACATACTGCTGAATGTAAGACATATCCATCTGGATCACATCCGGCATTTTCTTTCCTGCTGCAGAGGTTGCCATTTTGCTCCAATAATCGCCCCACTGATAGAACTGACCGCTTACTGTTATGCCGCTCTCTTCCTTGTATGCGTCCAGAGCCTGCTGGGTGCGCTCGTTTCTTACCTGATTGCCCCACCATGCCATTGTGAGGGAATCAGAACTTCCTCCTTCGCTATCCTTTCCGCTGCCGGAGCCACCGCATGCTGCCAGGGATGTTACCGCCATAGCGCCTGCTATGGCAAGAACTGCTGCTTTCTTTAAAGATTTCTTTTTCACTTTACATTCCTCCATAATTTTTGTTCAAGATGCATCTTTGTTTTTGGATAACCCAATTATAAGCAAAAAAATGACGAAAAGAAATTTAGAAACATGACTTTCTTTCGCAATTTTTTTACTGCTGCCTGTAAGAAAATGACTTTTCCGGTAATTTCATTACTTTATTTATTCCCCGGAACTGAAAAGAATTGTGCTTTCTTTTTTCATAATCTATAATTTCAGTGGAGGAAAATACTGATGAACATACGCAAAAACCCCTTTAAAACTCTTGACAGGTGCTTCTATGACCTGAGTCTGAAATACAAAATACTGATTGTTATATTTTCCGGATTTTTTATTCTTTTTCTTTCCGGACTGGCGACTATGGCCTTTACATCCAGATCTTATGAAAAAAGGCTGTATCAGTCTATTGCTGCTTCCATGACCTATGCAGCCTCGGATATCTCCAGTCAGCTTCAGTCTGTGGATTCCATCATAGACTCGATTTTAGCCAGCCAGGTGATCCAGACCAATCTGGAAGAAATGAAAGAATTAGAGCAGGGATCACAGCGGCAGATATACAACACCAGGATCTATAATGAATTATCCGGCTATCTCTTTGCCTTTCAGAATGATTCTATTTCCTATATGTCCATTATCCAGGATCAGGAGATCATTTCCACTTCCCTGTCCTCTTTTATGGAAGTTCCCTACCAGCTCCGCTCCTCCCTGATCGCCAGAGCCCAGAGCCGGGAGGGGGCTACTACTGTGGTACCCGACTTCGGATCCCAGTATGGAATATTTATTGTAAAGGAACTGCGAAAAATCGACAAACTGAGCCTGGAGCCTTTAGGAGTTCTGATCATTTCTCTGAACCCCGCCGCTCTTACTGAGACGGCAGTCAGTTCCCACTCAGATTATGATGATATGTCCTGTCTCCTGTTTGACGGCGATGCTTTGATCTATAATGGAAGCACACTCTCCGACCGTCAGGCAGTGGAACTTTCCAAAGATCTGTCGGGAGATTACGGAATTGAAAAAGCCGGCAAAGAGACCTTATTCGCCGTCCGGGGAAAAATTCCTCTCTATGACTGGGATTATATTTCTACCGTATCGTACAGTTCTGTTTACAAAACCGTCACTTTATCAGGAAGGCTCTTCCTGCTTATTATGGTGGCTGCTCTGGCTGTGGTCAGCTATCTGGCTGTAAAAGTCATACTTGCCATCTTCTATCGCTTTGACCGGCTGATGGAAAATATGAAAAGTTTTGGAGAAGGAAACTACCAGGTGCCGGAGGCGCCCAGAAAATACCAGGAAGATGAAATCGGCCTTCTCTATAAAAATTTTGATTCTATGGTAGAAAAGATCCAGACTCTGATCCAGGAAAATTATGTAAACGAGATTTTAAAAAAGGAAGCCCAGCTAAAAGCTATGGAAAGCCAGATGGATCCTCATTTTCTCTACAATACTCTGGAATCCATTAACTGGAGAGCGAAAATGATCAAGTCCGAAGAAATTTCTCAGATCACCACAGCTCTGGGCAGTCTGCTGCGCTTCTCTCTTGGAAAAAATTCTGAAGATTTTACTCTGGATCAGGAAATGCAGATCGTAAACAACTATATTACCATACAGAAAATCCGCTATCAACGCCGGCTGGATTTTTCCGCAGATGTGCCTTCCGATCTCCTGGGAGTTTTCATACCCAAATTCACCATTCAGCCTCTGCTGGAAAACGCCATACGGTACGGCCTGGAAGAATCCTCAGAAACCTGCTATATTTCCATTGTCTGCAGGGAAGTCCTGGGACTGCTGATCATCCGGATCACCAATACCGGATCTTCCTTTGAAGAAAATTGCATGGAGAAACTGCAGAGCGGCGAAATACAGCCTCACGGATTTGGTATCGGTATCCTGAATATCCACCGCAGGCTTCAGCTGACTTACGGAGAGCCCTACGGACTGCTGCTTTATAATATTGAAGATGAAGAAACCTATGAAGAATGTGCGGTAGCTGAGATCCGCATTCCCTGTAAAAAGAAGGAGTAAGAATATGTTAAAACTGCTGATTGTAGATGATGAAGAAATGATCTGCCAGGCTATTGCCAATATTATTGATTGGGAAAAATATGATATCCGGCTTATCGGCACCTGTACCGACGGAGTAGACGCCTATCATACCATTCTGGACGAGTGTCCGGATATTGTTATGACCGATATCCGGATGCCAGGCATTTCAGGACTGGAGCTGATTGAACGGATCAGCCGTACAGATCTTAATACCCAGTTTATCATCTTGTCCGGCTATGGAGAATTTGACTATGCAAAAAGAGCCATGAAATGCGGCGTTCGTCATTATCTGCTGAAGCCCTGCACGGAAGAGCAGATTATTGACTGTATCCAGGATGTAACCAGGGATTATTATCAGGCAGTCTCTGAGCGAGACAGTGAAAAAGGTCCAAACGGAGCTTTACTGAAAGATCTCCATAAAACACTGATCCAGAACATGATCCGGGAAGGCGTATCTTTAATCTCTCTGTCGGATTCTTTTTTTGAGTCCTACGAGCATTATCTGGATCTGACAAATGTCCCTTATCAGTTCTGCTGTGTCTATTACCTGGAAGAAAAAAATCTGGATCTCTGTCTGAAAGAATTCCATACTTTCCGCCAGGAAAGTATGCCGGATACAGAGGTTTACCTCATATATATCAAAAATATTCTTCTGTTTTTCTTTACTAACGGAGAATCCTCCTATGAGGAACTGGATGCTTATTTTCAGTCGGTATCCTTTCCCGGCGAGACCGTTTCCGTTGATTATCAGCGGCAGAAATACCCGGATCTGAAATCTCTGCTGACTATGCTGATCAAAAGAATAAAGCGCTATGACATCATGTATTTCATTGAAGGCACCGGAAAAGTTCCCACCTTTAACTACGGACAGATCGTGGAAAAGATAAACCATCTTGTTCCTCTGCTCTCTGCCGGAAATTCCGAGGAACGTGAAAGCAGTCTGCGGGAGCTGAAAAGCATTCTGACCTCCGTCTCCAACAAGGATTTTCTCCTGCAGCTTGCAGATAATATTATTATTTCCCTGGGAACCCATCTGCCCTCCGGAATCCTTCCTGAGATCACAGATTTCCTTTACAACCTGCACAAAGAAGAAAATATGGCACAAATCCCGGTTCTGGTCCTGGACTATATCCAGAAAGTCATATCCGTTTCTTCTTTCAGTTCCCGGCAGTACAGCCCTTTTATTACGAAACTCATAGACTATATCCAGGAGCATTACAAGAACCCGGATCTGACCTTGAAATGGATCTCGGAAAACTATCTTTACATGAATGTCAGTTATGTCAGCCGCTGCTTTACAAAAGAAACCGGCGAAAAATTTTCCGGTTTTCTTATGAATCTCCGTGTTCAGAAAGCAAAGGAAATCCTGGCTTCCAGCGGAGGCGAAAAAATACAGGATGTTGCCGAGCTGGTTGGCTGCGGAAACACCCCGTATTATTTCAGTAAAATCTTTAAAAAGTGTACGGGGCTTACCCCCTCTGCCTACGTGAAGAAAAATTTCCGCCCCTGACGATCTTATAATAGCTTTTTGATGTCAGCAGATACATCAGCACATACACCAGTCCGAATCCCAGGAAGCATCCTCCGGTGATCCCGATAAGAAGCCACATATTGTGAAGACTGAAAAGCTGCAGCAGCCGGTAGATCATCGGAAAAGCAAAGGCTGTGTGGATCCCCGCCCAGATCAGGGGCATGAAAAACACCGTAAGGACCTGAGAATTGACGCTTTTCCGGATTTCCCTTTCGGTCATGCCTACCTTCTGGAGGATCTCAAATCTGCTCTGGTCTTCATAGCCTTCTGACACCTGCTTATAATACATGATCAGCACCATCCCCAGAAGGAACACGATGCCCAGCAGGATCCCCAGGAAGAACAGTCCTGCATACGTAGAATAAAAATCCATCCGCTCTACCCCTACACACTCTACAGTAGTTCCGGAAAAAGCAGGCTCCTGTTCTCCCAGGCTCTGAAGTCCTGCGCTGATCTCCTGGGCAATAAGGCTCTGGGTCTCATCGCTGCAATCCAGGTCTGTTCCATAGTAATTCCAGAATTCAAACTCTTCCCCGGCCTTAGGATAACTCTGATACATTTCCTCCATCACACTTACATCCGATACAAAGAGATAGGTGGTAGGGATGATCTGCATGGCGTCTACGCCGTTATCTACAAATTCTACCTGATCCTTGATCTTCCAGGTACCCATTCCTTCCAGGATCAGTTCCTGATAATTTTCCTGCCAGTCTGTCTTTGTATTGCATACCAGGACCTCCTGTCTGTCCAGGGTCTCATCTGTTCCCATGATCCGGTTATAGTCTTCCACAGGTACTACCATGATCTGGCGGACATTTTCATACTCTGTATAAGAAAACTCCCCACTATTTGCGTAGTCCAGGATCATCCTGTTTCCTTCTGCCATGCCGGACATCACCAGCTGCCGGTAGTGAAGGACATTTTCTTCCCGGACACCGTATTTTTCCAAAGCACCCTCTACAATCTGGTTTACCTGGCTTACAACCCCATCTTCCAGAGACGGCGTATTTACCACCAGATTTCTGGGATATCTGGAGCGAAGACTGTCCTCGGTTCCCAGGAACAGACTGACAGTGCCGGACACCATAACCAGGACCATAGTAGACAGAATACAGATGGATGCCAGGCCGGCGCCGTTCCTCTTCATACGGAACATCATGGAAGACAGCGATACAAAATGGTTTGTCTTATAGTAATATTTTTTGTTCTTTTTCAATACTTTACATAAAGTAACAGAACCAGCCATAAAAAGCAGATAGGTAGCTCCGATCACCATAAGCACCGCCACAAAGAAAAGCCAAATAATGGTAACAGGTTCTTTAACCGTTACAGCCATGCCGTAAGCTGCTCCCAGAAGCACCGCCCCCAGGATTGCCGACAGCCAGTTGGCTCTTGGAGGCCGTTCTCCCAGGCTTTCACTTTTCAGCAGATCCAGAGGTCTGGTCCGGAATATCTGCAGGATCCTATAGGCCAGAAGCAGGAGAAAGATCACTCCATATGTTTTGAGGGTACGGATCAGAATATCAGAGTTTATGGAAAAGGAAAAATCTGCCTTCCCGCCCAGCAGATAGATCATGGCAAGCTGCCCCAGCTTGGAAAAGAGAATCCCTCCCAGAATTCCCCCTCCCAGAGAAATCCCTGCAGTCATAAGGTTTTCCCAGATCAGTACTACTGCGATGTTTTTCCGGTCCATGCCAAGGACATGGTACAGCCCCAGCTCTTTTTTTCTCCTCTTCATGAGGAAGGAGTTGGTATAAAAAAGAAAGATCACGGAAAAAATGCCCATGACCCCTGTTCCCAGAGACAGAATGATCTGCATCTGCGCTCCTCCCTCCATTTCCCGGATCACAGGATCGCTGGAGAGGAAGCCGATAAGGTAATAGACCATGACTACAAAAATACAGGCCGCCAGATAGGGGAAATAGATTTTCCCGTTTTTTCGGATTCCCTGCCAGGCCAGTCTTGGATAAAGTCTCTTTTTCACAGCTTTTCACCTCCCGCCAGGGCAGT
>DXFG01000169.1 GCA_019114545.1 Candidatus Blautia pullistercoris
AGATTTTGAGAAGTGAAGAGAATGAAAACAATATTGATCAAAATGATTAAATTCTATCAGAAATATTTGTCCCCGCTGAAGAGTACATGTTGTCCGTATATACCCACATGTTCTCAGTATGGTTTGGAAGCAATTGAAAAATATGGCGCCCTGAAAGGAAGCCTCCTTGCTGCATGGAGAATTTTAAGGTGCAATCCTTTTTCAAAGGGCGGGTATGATCCGGTGCCGTAGGACAAGGGAGACAAGATAATAAGGAGGATACTGTTTTGGGTATATTACTGACAAAAAGTACGATGCCGATCGTAAACTGGGTAGCGGAAGTCCTTGGCTGGCTTATGGACGGCATTTACAGCATCGGAGTTCATAATTTAGGTCTGTGTATTATTATATTTACCATTATTATCTATGCTTTAATGACTCCTCTGCAGATTAAACAGCAGAAGTTTTCAAAGATGAATGCGGTGATGCAGCCGGAGCTTCAGAAAATACAGAAAAAATATAAGAACAAAAAAGATCAGACCTCACAGATGAAAATGCAGGAAGAAACAATGGCTGTATACGAGAAGTACGGTGTTTCCCCTACAGGAAGCTGCCTTCAGCTGCTGATCCAGATGCCCATCTTCTTTGCATTGTATCAGGTTATCATAAAAATTCCCGGATATATCGGCGGGATCAAAGAGGTATTCAGTGATGCGGTAACACAGATCACCAGCGTCAGCGGATACTCAGATATTATCAGTCAGTTCATAACAGATAATTCCATCAGAACCTACAGCTGGGTACAGGGACAGGAAGGCAGCGCCGATCAGGTTATTGACTTTCTGTATAGTTTATCACCATCTCAGTGGGACAGACTGGCCGGTTTAGACCAATTTCAAGGTTTTGCCGATGTACTGGATAAGACTGCACAGACACTTCAACCTATGCAGAATTTCCTTGGATTGAATATTGCAGATACTCCATGGGCTTTGATCCAGGCAGGATGGTCCTCCCATCAGTATCTGATGATCGTGGCTGCTGTGCTTGTGCCGGTTCTGGCATGGGCTACTCAGATGATCAACATGAGGCTGATGCCGACAACTGCTTCAAATAATAACGGAAGCGGAAATCAGTCACAGATGGAAGCCACAATGAAGAGTATGAACCTCTTTATGCCGCTGTTTACTGCGTTTATCTGTTTTACATTCCCGTTTGGTATCGGTATCTACTGGATCATCGGTGCCCTGGTGCGTACGATCCAGCAGCTTGTAATCAACAGACATATCGATCGTATGGATATGGAAGCCTTTATACAGAAGAACAAGGAAAAAAGAGAGAAGAAAATGGCCAAAAGAGGTGTTACCTCTCAGAATATCAGCCAGCAGGCCAGAATGAATGTCCGGAATATTGAAGAACCAAAAAGAAAGACCATGGCAGAGAAAAGCGGGTCAGTGAAAGAAACCTCCGGATATGAGTATAAAGTTCCGAAGACAAAACCGGGAAGTCTGGCTTCAAAGGCCAATATGGTAGCCGCATTTGACGAGGAAAATAAGAGAAAGAAGAAGTAGAAGGTAAGGGGGAAGAGGAATGGAATTCAGAGAATTCTCTGCAAAGACCGTGGATGAGGCCATTACAAAGGCCAGTATTGAGTATGAAACTTCCAGCGAAAACCTGGAGATCCAGGTAGTGTCTCAGGGAAAAGCAGGATTTTTCGGCTTTGGAGCAAAGCCGGCTATCATAAGAGCTGCTAAGAAAGAAGCAGAAGAAATTTTCCCGGAAGAAACTGCCCAACCGGTAAAGAAATCAGCCCCGGCCAAAAAAGAAGAAAAGAAAACAGAAAAACCCCTGGCTGCCAAAGAAGAGAAAAAAGAGCAGAAGAGGGAACATAAAAAAGATAACAGAAAAGAGACCAGGAAGGAAACTCCGGTAAAAGTTCAGGAAAAACCGCAGGAAGCTGTTTCAGCTGAGAAAAAGTCTGAGGAGAAGTCCAGAGAAGAGAGAAAGGTTCTTATTAGAACTGAGGAAGAGATCTCCCAGATTAAAGAAGAAGCGGAGAAATTCCTTACAGGTGTCTTCAAGGCTATGGAGCTTCAGGTCCAGATCAAGATGGAATATAAGAATGAGGAAGGAAACCTGAACATAGATTTTGAAGGAGAAGACATGGGTATCCTTATTGGAAAAAGAGGACAGACCCTGGATTCTCTCCAGTATCTCACCAGCTTGGTTGTAAATAAAGGAAGACAAGGCTATATCCGGGTAAAACTGGATACAGAGGATTACAGAAACCGGAGAAAAGAAACTCTGGAAAATCTTGCCAGAAGCATTGCCTATAAGGTAAGAAAAACCAGAAAACCTGTTTCTCTGGAACCTATGAATCCATATGAGAGAAGGATTATTCATTCTGCCCTTCAGGGAAACCGTTATGTGGAGACCTACAGTGAGGGAAATGAACCTTACCGTCATGTGGTAGTAAAACTGAAAAACAGATAACAAATAATGAATTATTCTAGGTGAAAGCGTGAATAAGAGAGATTCTTCTGCGCTTTCACCTTTTTATTCTATAGAAAAGTCCTTGGGACTGTCAAAGGGAAAGGAGAAGAGAATATGGCTGAGACCATAACGGCGATTGCTACCGCTCTGTCGGCTTCGGGAATCGGAATCATCAGAATCAGCGGCCCCGAAAGCAGGGAGATAACCAGTAAGATTTATCGTTCCAAGGGAGGGAAAAAAGATATCCGTCAAGTGCCTTCTCATACGATTCATTATGGGTTTATTCAGGATGGGGAAGAGACTATAGATGAGGTTCTGGTAATGGTCATGGACGGCCCCAGAAGCTATACAGGAGAAGATACAGTGGAGATCGACTGCCACGGAGGCGTCCTTGCCATGAAAAAGATTCTGGAGACGGTGATCAAATATGGCGCCAGACCGGCCCAGCCGGGAGAGTTTACCAAAAGGGCTTTCTTAAACGGCAGGATCGATCTTTCCCAGGCGGAAGCGGTGATTGATGTGATCAATGCAAAAAATGAATATGCTCTGAAAAGTTCTGTAAGCCAGCTGAAAGGAAACATCCAGAAAGCCATCCGGGAAATCCGGGAGGCGATTATTTATCAGATTGCTTATATTGAGTCTGCTCTGGATGATCCGGAACATATTAGTATTGACGGATACGGGGAAACACTGTATAAAGAAGTTAAGAAGCAGGAGGAGAAGATAGACAGGCTTTTGCTCAGTGTAAAAGACGGAAAGCTGGTAAAAGAGGGCATAAAAACCGTGATCGTCGGGAAACCCAATGCAGGAAAATCCTCTCTTTTAAATACCCTTCTGGGAGAAGAAAGAGCCATTGTTACAGATATAGCGGGAACAACCAGAGATATCCTGGAAGAGACGATACTTCTCCATGGAATATCCCTGCGGATTATCGATACTGCAGGAATCCGGGATACAGAGGATGTTGTGGAAAAGATCGGTGTTAAAAAGGCTATTGATTCTGCTAAAGATGCGGATCTGGTCCTTTTTGTAGTGGATTCCTCTATTCCTCTGGATGAGAATGACAGAGAAATCATGGAGCTTTTAAAGGATAAAAAGACTATTGTGATCCTGAATAAAGCAGACCTGGAACAGGTAGTGACAGAGAAGGAGCTAAAGGAGATCACTTCCCATCCTATTGTATCTGTATCTGCAAAGGAAGAACAGGGCATTGATCTTCTGGAGGAGCAGATCAAGGAATTGTTTTTCCAGGGAGAACTGGCTTTTAACGATGAGATCTATATTACCAATGCCCGTCACAAGGCGGCTTTGGAGGAAGCCAGAAAGAGCCTGGAAATGGTGGAAAACAGCATTGAGATGCAGATGCCGGAGGATTTCTTCTCCATAGATCTGATGAACGCCTACGAATCTCTTGGAAGCATCATTGGGGAAGCTGTAGGAGAAGACCTGGTAAATGAGATATTTTCCAAATTCTGCACCGGAAAATAAGAGAGTTATCCACAAAAACTTTTTAAAATGTGAGTAATTTCCACAGAAAAATAAGAGAAGAGCTGTCGCATGAAACATCAAATTTGATTAATGCGACGGCTCCAAACAGAAAGGATTCAGGGAAAATGAAGGTACTGGAAGAAAGTTATGACATTGCTGTGGTTGGAGCAGGACATGCAGGCTGCGAGGCAGCTCTTGCCTGCGCCCGGCTGGGGCTGGAGACGATCATGTTCACAGTCAGTGTGGACAGTATCGCTCTTATGCCCTGTAATCCCAATATAGGCGGAAGCTCCAAGGGACATCTGGTAAGAGAGGTGGACGCCTTAGGGGGCGAAATGGGAAAAAATATCGATAAGACCTTTATACAGTCTAAGATGCTGAATGTGTCTAAGGGTCCGGCAGTCCATTCTCTGAGAGCACAGGCCGATAAACATGCTTATACAGAAGAGATGAGAAAGACCCTGGAAAATACGGACCATCTTACCATCCGCCAGGCTGAAGTAACAGAGCTTATAGCAGAAGACGGGGTTATGAAAGGGGTTAAGACCTATTCAGGAGCCGTCTATCATACAAAGGCGGTGGTACTGTGTACAGGCACTTACTTAAAGGCCAGATGTATCTATGGAGATGTGAGCAACTATACAGGTCCAAACGGCCTTCAGGCGGCAAATTATCTCACAGATTCCCTGAAAAAGCTGGGAATTGAGATGTATCGGTTTAAGACCGGAACCCCTGCCCGTATTGATAAGAGAAGCATTGATTTTTCCAGGATGGAAGAGCAGTTTGGTGATGAAAGAGTGGTGCCTTTTTCTTTCTCCACAGACCCGGAAGATGTGCAGATCGATCAGATATCCTGCTGGCTTACTTATACCAATGAGAAGACCCATGAGATCATCCGGGAAAATCTGGATCGCTCTCCCTTATTTTCCGGTATGATTGAGGGAACAGGTCCCCGCTATTGTCCTTCTATTGAGGATAAGGTGGTAAAATTTGCGGATAAGAACCGGCACCAGGTATTTATTGAACCGGAGGGACGGTATACCAACGAGATGTATATCGGCGGCATGTCCAGTTCCCTTCCGGAAGATGTTCAGTATGAAATGTACCGTTCTGTAAAGGGACTGGAAAACGCCAGGATTGTGAGGAACGCCTATGCCATAGAATATGACTGCATTAACGCCAATCAGCTTTATCCTACCCTGGAGTTTAAGAAGATCAAAGGCCTTTTCTCAGGGGGACAGTTTAATGGAAGTTCCGGTTATGAGGAAGCGGCTGCTCAGGGACTGGTAGCAGGAATCAATGCGGCTATGGAGGTACTGGGAAAAGAAATGCTGGTCCTGGACCGTTCGGAGTCTTATATCGGAGTGCTGATCGATGACCTTGTGACAAAAGAAAACCATGAACCTTACCGTATGATGACCAGCCGGGCAGAGTACAGGCTCCTTCTCCGCCAGGATAATGCGGATCTCCGCCTGAGAGAAAAAGGATATAAAGTGGGCCTGGTGACCAGGGAGCAGTATGAGTATGTGCTCTGGAAAAAAGAGAAGATACAGGAAGAAAAAGAAAGGATGGAGCATGTTCATGTAGGGGCTTCCCGGGAAGTTCAGGAACTTTTAAAAGAACATGGAAGCACTCTGCTGAAGAACGGGATTTCTCTGGCAGATCTGATCAGAAGGCCGGAGCTGTCCTATGATATCGTGGCGCCTCTGGATAAAAACCGCCCCCAACTTCCCCAGGACGTCCGGGATCAGGTAAATATTAACATCAAGTATGAAGGCTATATAAAAAGGCAGGAGAAGCAGGTAGAAGGCTTTAAGAAACTGGAGAAGAAAAAACTTCCCCAGGATCTGGATTACAGCCGGATCAGCGGTCTTCGCATAGAGGCCAGACAGAAACTGGAGCAGTTCCGGCCGGTTTCCATAGGACAGGCTTCCAGGATCGCAGGAGTTTCTCCGGCAGATATATCCGTGCTTCTGGTATATATGGAAACATACAGAAGAACAGCAGGCAAAGGAGAGTAAGAATGAGTTATGATTTGTCCATTTTAAGAGAAGGGGTCCGGGAATACGGCATTACGCTGACGGACAGACAGGAAGAACAGTTTATCAGGTACTACGAGCTGCTGGTCCAGTGGAATGAGGTCATGAACCTGACGGCGATCACAGAATTTGACCAGGTGCTTCTGAAGCATTTTGCAGACAGCCTGTCTATAGCCGGAACTCTGGATATGGGAAAAATCCATTCCTGTATCGATGTAGGGACAGGAGCAGGATTTCCGGGAATTCCTCTGAAGATCGCCTTTCCTCATCTGAAGGTAACCCTTCTGGATTCTCTGAATAAAAGGCTGAATTTCTTAAATGAGGTCATTGGAGAACTGGGGCTGGAGAAGATCAGTACAGTTCATTTAAGAGCGGAAGAAGGGGGAAAAAAGCCGGAATACAGGGAAAAATATGATCTTGCCGTATCCAGGGCGGTTTCTCGTCTGGCAGCGCTGTGTGAATACTGTATGCCTTATGTAAGAAAAGGGGGATTTTTTGTTTCTTATAAGGCAGGACAGGCAGAAGAAGAGATCAAAGAAGGGAAAACAGCTATATCTGTCCTGGGAGGAAAGCTGGTGAAGCTTGAGAATTTCCAGCTTTGTCATACAGATATGGAACGGACTCTGGCAGTGATAAAAAAGGTGAAGGATACACCGAAAAAATATCCCAGAAAGCCGGGAACCCCGGCAAAGGAACCTCTTGGATCAGTAAAGTAACAGCAGAGAATATTCCTGAAGTATAACAGTGCTTTAAATAGAAAAATAGGAGGGTATTTTTATGGCAAAGTACAAATGTAATGTATGCGGGTACGTTTTTGACGAGGAGGAGCAGGGAATTCCTTTTTCAGAATTGAAGGAATGTCCGGTCTGTCATCAGCCGGCCTCTGCTTTCTCGATTTATGAGGAGATCCGCCAGGTGAAACGAGAAGAGAAAAAAGAGGAAAGCCTGGAATATCCCAGGGAGTTTTCAAGAGAAGATGAAAGCTGCAGGTATATGAAGGAAATCCATGAAATGGCAGTTACCGGGAAAAGCATCCATGCTTCCATGGGAACCAGGCTGCCTATGCCATCCTGGGAGGATATCCTGATCCTGGGAGCACAGCTGGATCCCATGCCTTTAGATGAGCATGCTGAGGTAAAAACAACTACTGTGATTGGAAAGCATGCTAAAAAACCGCTGATTTTGGAAAATCCTGTGTATATTTCCCATATGTCTTTCGGTGCTTTGTCAAGAGAGGCAAAGATCGCCCTGGCAAAAGGTTCTGCCCTGGGAAAAAGCGCCATGTGTTCCGGGGAAGGGGGAATCCTGCCGGAGGAGATGGCGGCAGCAGATAAGTACATATTTGAGTATGTGGGAAATCTTTACAGCGTTACCCCGGAAAATCTGAGAAATGCAGACGCCATTGAGATCAAGATCGGCCAGGGAACCAAGCCGGGGATGGGAGGCCACCTTCCCGGAGAAAAGGTGACCGGGGAGATTGCAAAAGTGCGGAACAAGCCCGCAGGACAGGAAATAACGGCCCCTTCCAGGTTTCCCGGAATAAATACCAAAGAGGATCTAAAAAGCCTTGTCTCCCAGCTTAAAATGGCTTCAGAAGGCCGTCCGGTAGGCGTAAAGATCGCCGCAGGAAGGATTGAAAAAGATCTGGCCTTCTGTGTATATGCAGAACCTGATTTTATCACCATTGACGGAAGAGGAGGAGCCACAGGATCTTCCCCTCTGATGCTTCGGGATTCCGCCAGTGTTCCTACTATATACGCTCTTTACAGAGCCAGAAAATATCTGGACAGCATAGACTCTGACATCAGCCTGATCATCACAGGAGGCCTTCGGGTATCCTCAGATTTTGCAAAAGCTATCGCTATGGGAGCCGATGCAGTAGCCATTGCATCTGCAGCCCTCATGGCTCTGGGATGCCAGCAGTACCGGATCTGCGGCACCGGAATGTGCCCTGTAGGAGTAGCAACCCAGGATCCGGAGCTGAGAGCCAGACTAAAAGGCGAAGCCGGGGCCAGAAGAGTAGGAAATTTCCTCAACACCTCCCTGGAAGAACTGAAAATGTTCGCTCGTATCACCGGCCACCAAAACCTCCACGACCTGTCCACAGAAGACCTGTGTACCATCAACAGAGAAATCAGCGAACACACAGATATTCCTCATGCATAATATTTATAATGCAGAATTTTAACTCAGTCTGCTAAAAACTTATGTAAACAACACATATAAACCACACAAACCTATAATTGTGAAGCAAAAACTTCCCTTTAAAGAAAACCAGGGAACTGCTTCACCATTTACAAGAAAACCAGAAAGGGACTGCTTTATGCGAATTTGTCGAGCATAGCTCTGAGACTACAGGCTCAGAGCGGCGCAGACTGAGCAAGAAAGCAGTCCCTTTCTGGTTTTCTGGGAAATCTTTCAGGCAGTTCCCGTCCCCCTTTATACCATGTCTTTTGTTTCACAGAAAAATCACATTCTAATCTAATTTTTATCACATTTTTACCATAAAATAGAACAGTCAAAAAAGCTTAACAAGGAGGGAGTATCTTGATTGAAGTAAGGAATCTTGTAAAAAAGTACGGAGATCATGTAGCCGTGGATCACCTGAATTTTACTGTAGAAAAGGGAAAGATCTACGGTTTTCTCGGCCCGAACGGCGCCGGAAAGACTACGACCATGAACATGATCACCGGATATATTGCGTCGACAGAAGGGGATATTCTGATTGATGGACACAATATTCTGGAAGAGCCTGAGGAGGCGAAGAAGAAGATTGGATATCTTCCGGAACTGCCGCCTCTGTACCAGGATATGACCGCAAAGGAGTACCTGGAATTTGCGGCAGAGCTGAAGGGGATACCCAAGGAGAAAAGACAGGGAAATATTAATGGAGTTATGTCAACTACAAAGATCCAGAATGTGAAAAACAGGCTGATCAAAAATCTGTCAAAAGGATACAAACAGAGGGTAGGACTTGCCCAGGCCCTTCTGGGATATCCGGAGATCATTATCCTGGATGAGCCCACTGTGGGACTGGATCCCAAGCAGATCATCGAGATCAGAGACCTGATCAAGAGCCTTGGAAAAAATCATACGGTGATATTAAGTTCTCATATTCTGTCAGAGGTTAGCGCAGTCTGCGATTATGTGATGATCATTGACAAGGGAAAGCTGGTAGCCAGCGACTCTCCGGAAAATCTCAGCCGTGTAATGTCCGGCGCAAATTCTCTGGAAATAACAGTGAAAGGCAAAGAAGGGGAAATCAGAAAGGCTCTGGATCTGGTAGAAAATATTGAAGATGTGGTTTACCATAATTCTATTGTTCCGGGGGCATGTGACTTTACTGTAAAGATTTCCGGGGACGTGGATATGAGAGAAAATATTTTCTTTGCCCTCGCAGAGGCAAAGTGTCCCATTTTGAAAATGCAGTCTTCCAATATGTCTCTGGAAGAAGTCTTCCTGAAACTTACAGACGACAGAAACCAGACAGGCCGTCTTACAGAATCGGAAATTTTTGAAGATGAGATTGAAGAGGAGGGAGAAGAATAATTATGCTGGCAGTTTATAAAAAAGAATTGAGAAGTTACCTTACTTCTATGATCGGATATGTATTTATTGCTTTTATTTTGCTGATCCTGGGAATTTATTTTACCGCTTATAATCTGCAGTATGCAAGCCCGGATTTCGGAACTACCCTTAGCGCAGTTACTTTCCTCTTTCTGATCATCACTCCCATACTGACTATGCGGATACTTTCAGAGGAAAAGAAAAATAAGACGGATCAGCTGCTGTTTACAGCTCCTGTACCGGTCTGGAAAGTTGTAATGGGAAAATATCTCAGCATGATAACCATATACCTGATCCCTGTTGTGATCACAGGATTTTATCCTCTTATTATGGGAAGATACGGAACGGTTTCTTATACCACTACTTATATAGCGGTTTTTGGATTTTTTCTTCTGGGGTGTGCGCAGATTGCTGTAGGACTTTTTCTGTCTTCTATAACAGAAAGTCAGATCATAGCAGCAGTGATCACCTTTGGAGCTTTGTTCTGCAGCTATGTAATGGACGGAATTTCCAGTTTCTTTTCCAGCACTTCCACAGCATCTTTTATAACGTTCCTGGTAATCTCTGTATTGATCGCCCTGATCGTATATCAGATGACAAAGGATATGATATTATCTTCGGTTCTGGGGGCTGTATTGATCATTGTAAATGTCGTGTTGTTTATTGTAAGATCCTCCCTTTATGAAGGATTGATACAGAACTTTTTGGATCTTCTCTCCATTGCAAACCATTATGACAGCTTTGTAGGCGGAATTTTAGATGTGTCAGGAATTATTTATATGCTGTCGGTTATCTGCATTTTTGTGTTTCTTACCATTCAGTGCATACAAAAACGGCGTTGGAGCTAAAATCGGAAAGGAGATGCAGAAATGAAACAGTCAAAAAGAAAATTCAGTATCAAGAATAAAATTAATATTAAGAATATTATTAATAATATTAAAGAAAAAAGACAGCAAAATAAAAAGATTCTGAGACACGGATCCTACAGTATCGGTGTAACAGCCATTGTTATTGCTATTGTTGTAGTACTGAACCTTGTTATCCAGGAACTGCCTTCCAGTATCCGAGAAATCGATCTCAGCAGTGAAAAGCTGTATACTATCGGAGATCAGACAAAGGATCTTCTGGATAACCTGGATAAGGATGTGGAATTGTATTTTATTGCCCAGGATGGAACAGAGAGCTCCGATATACAGAGACTTTTAGAGAGATATGAGGAAAGAACGGATCATATAACTGTAGAACAGAGGGATCCTGCTGTCTATCCTACTTTTACCCAGGAATACACATCTGATTCTGTAAGTAATAACAGTATCATTGTTGTCTGCGGAGATAAAAGCAGGGTTGTTGATTACAGTGACATGTATGAGACGAGTATTAATTATCAGACCTATACCCAGGAGACTACAGCTTTTGACGGGGAGGGACAGCTTACCAGTGCTATCAATTATGTGATCTCTGATAATATGCCCATTTTATATACTCTTGAGGGACACGATGAAGCTTCTATGAGCACGACCATGACGGAAACGATCCAGAAAGCAAACATTGAGATTCAGTCCCTGAATCTGCTCACCCAGGAGGCAGTTCCGGATGATGCTTCTTGTCTGTTTATTTTTGCTCCGGCTACAGACTTGTCTGAAGACGAAGCAAATAAGATTATTACCTATCTGGAAAACGGAGGAAAGGCACTGATCGTTTCAGACTATACAGATCAGGAGATGCCTAACTTTGCATCTGTTTTAGAAAATTACGGGGTACAGACAGTGGATGGTATCGTAATGGAAGGAGATACCTCTCATTATATTTCTCAGAATCCTTATTACCTCCTGCCGAATATTGAAAGTAATGATGTTACTTCCGGGTTGTCTTCCCAAAGCAGATATGTACTTCTGGCACTTGCCCAGGGAATTGAAACTATGGACAATATAAGAGATTCTCTGAATATAGAGAGTATCCTTACAACATCTGACAGTGCTTATTCCAAAACAGATCTGGAAAATATGCAGACCATGGAAAAAGAAAGCTCAGATATAGAAGGTCCTTTTGATCTTGGAGTTTCCATTACTGAAGACGTTGGAGATGACGCACAGACCCAGATTGTTTACTTTGCTTCGAGCAGTATATTTGATGATACTATTAACAGTTATGTATCAGGAACCAATTATGAGCTATTGTCTTCTTCCTTATCCTGGTTATGTCAGTCAGAAGAAGAGGATACAAATACAATTTCCATTGCAAGCAAGAGCCTGGATACCTCCACTCTTACGATTTCTGCAGCAGATGTAAGTTTCTGGAGCATCTTTGTGACTGCTGTAATACCAGTTTGTATTCTGCTTATTGGCTTCGGAATCTGGATGAAGAGGAGAAAACAGTAATATGAAGAAAAAGAAAGGTTTAATTATTGGAATAGTTATATTACTTCTTTTACTGGGAGCGTATTTCTTACTCAGATATTTAAATTTAGATGAAGATAATACGGAAGAAGAGGACACTACAGAAACTGTTTTTGAGATTGATGCGGAAGATATCAGTAATATCCAGATTGTTTCGGGGGAGAATACCTTTGACTTCTCTCATGGAGATGATACATGGAGTTATGTTCAGGATGCAAACTTCCCTTTAAGTGAATCTGCAATATTAGATAAAGTATCCAGCCTGACTTCCATATCTTCCTCCAGAACTATCGAAAATCCGGAAAAACTCAGTGATTATGGGTTAGAAGATCCTGAAGTGACTGCTACAGTGACAGACACAGAGGGAGAGACAACAAAATTATCTCTGGGAACTACAAACGATGCGGTATCTGGCTGTTATATGAGTCTGAATGACGACACAAGCAAGATCTATCTGGTAGACACCAGCTTAAAAACCAATTTACAGTTTGATTTAAGCGATATTGCCGTAAAAGAGGATATTCCCAGTATTACAGGAAGCACCATAACCAGCGTAACGATCCAAAAACCAGAGGGAACAGCAAGACTGTATCAGGACAGCACCTCTGAAACGGGATGGACTTTCGCTGATACAGACGGAAGCACAGTTCCGGCAGACAGTTCCTTAGTATCTACTTATACCAGTAATTTCTCCGCTCTGGCCTGGACAGACTATGTAACCTATGATTTGAGTAATCTGGAAACTTATGGACTTGATAATCCTACCGTAATTACTGTGGACTATCAGGTAGAGGAGGAAGCAGAAGATTCAAGTTCCGAAGATACCGAGACCAGTGATGACAGTACAGAGGAAAGTACGGAAAATACTTCTGAAGATTCTGAAGATACAGAGGAAGATTCTACAGTAACTGTAGATAAGCAAATGGTTATGCTGCTGGGTGATCAGACTGAGGACGGAAATTATTATTATGGAAAACTTCAAGATGATACCTGTATTTATACAATAGGATTATCTTCAATCCAGAGTATTACTGATATACAAAAAGAGGATTTCCTTAGTACAAAAGTGGCGGACTATTCTTTTGCTGATCTTGATACGGTGACATTTACAAGAAATGGTGAGACCTATGTGGCGTCTAAAGAGACCGTAGAAGTTGAAAGTGAAGATGAAGACGGGGAAACTACAGAAGAGACA
>DXFG01000014.1 GCA_019114545.1 Candidatus Blautia pullistercoris
AAAAACAGAAGGCTGAAAAAGGCCACTTCTCCCTGGCACCAGTAGGGCATGCTGCATTCTTCGGCCAGTTTATCCACCTGAACACAGTAGGCGGAAAGGCAGGAGGCCACTCTCTTTGGAAAGCGGCAGGGTTTTCCTTCCTTTTTTTCGCAGGCCTCGCAGAGCTGGCAAGGCCCTGCCATAGCCGGCAGAAAGTCCTCCAGCTTGCCGGTAAGCTGATCGATCATTCCCCAGGTCATCTGATTATGACGGTGCTTGATGGCCCGGGTCTCCTGGTCATCTGTGATATCTTTTACAGGAGTAATGGTCTGAAGTACCAATACACGCTTAAATTTTCTGGTCTTCTCTTCCATTTCCTCTGGAGTCCCGCATTCCGGGGGACATGAATAGTTATTCCCATAATTTCCGCAATAATTTATCTCACAGTATTTTCTGAGAGAATGATCAAACTGAAGTTTCCCTACGGAAAGAATCTTATAATTGTCGAATCCCGCTTCCTTTGCTTTTCTCAAGAGTTCCTCTTCCTGTATCATTTTCTGTTTCCTCCCTGAATTATTAACCTGCCGCCTGAATCTATCAGAGCTACGGCATTAAGCATATGTTGCAGCAGTTTCATAATGTTTATTGAGACAGTCCCACATGAAATCCGTATTCTACCGTCCCCTGATTCCACCGGCCCTGTACCAGATATACGGAGCCGGGCTGGGCGGTAAACTCCAGATTTCCCTTTCCATTTTTCGTCACTTCCACAACGGTTCCCTCCGGGATCTGGTCAGTGCTGTCCTGGGACTGTCCCAGAAGGGTATCATCCCAGACCAGAAGCTCTGCACTCTCGGGCACTTCGTCAAATTGCAGTTCCATGGTCATAGGCTCTGAAATCTTCTTCACTTCCACAGGCTCTGTCTGAAGGACATGAGCCGCATCTGTAGTAATCGTCCGGCTCTCCCCGCTTTCTTCTGTATATGTCCAGGTATAACTGAGAGGGTCCGGGATCATCACTGCCGCAGCTGCCAGTTCATCGGTATAGCACACATTCAGATAAGGCAGCTCTGAGGGATCCTTTTCTACAAAAAGCTCCTCCAGATAGTGTCCGTATCGATCAATATATTCCTGGTTGGACTGCTGGGTTCTTTCCATTTTTGTAATCCCATTGTACTGGGCAGGATAGGATTCGGCAATGACACCGTTTCCCCAGATGTTCAGCACATCTCCGCTGTTCAGATCTTCCTGGGTGATCTTTTCACCCTCTTCGTCATAAAGTTCTCCCTCCGGTATAGTTCCGGTAAAAGGGTATTCATCTGTTAAATTTATAAAAATGCTGTTTCCGTCTTCTTTCTCTAAATAAACAGCCTTCAGGGCATATTCCCCCTGGATCTGTGTATCCTCCTGGGGTTCCTCTGAAGAAAACTGACTTCTCAGCATATTGGCCGCCACTAAAATGACCAGGGTCACCAGCAGCACGCCAATATAGACAATAGGGCTTGTATCATTCTTTCTCATAAGGCCTCCTGTTTCTTTTTCTCTGTCTTTAAGGATACCATAATCTTCTACCTGACACAACGGGAAGAATTCTCTTAAGAAAGCAGACACACATACAAAAATAAAAACAGCTAAATTTCTTAGATCCTAAATCCGGCTATACCTTTTAGGACAGATACGGTTGATTTCCGATTTTTTGAATTTTAACCGTTCTTTCCAGGGCTACAGTACGGTCGAAAACAGGTTTTTGAGATTTTGACCGTATAATTACAGGCTGCAGTACGGTCGAAAAACAGGTTCTTGGGATTTTGACCGTATAATTACAGGTTGCAGTACGGTCAAAAAACCGGTTTTCTAAATTTTAACCGTTCATTCCCAGGAAAAAGTACGGTTAATTTTACGATATCCTCATTTTTAACCGTTCAACCGCCAAAAAAGAACGGTTTATATGACAAAAATCGGTTTATAACCGTACAGGGACCTCAGATCTAACGGTTAATATGAGAAAATTTCTAATCCAACCGTTTATGGGTTATGAAAAAAACAGCCTCAAAAAAGAAGCTGTTTTTTTCCTGACTTTGTAAGAACTTTCTAACCAGGAATCTTTATTTTTCTATTTTTTTAAAACTTCTTCATATAAATTATTGCCCTGGGGATCGATGACCACAATCACCGGAAAGTTCTCTACTTCCAGTTTCCGGATAGCCTCTGTTCCCAGATCTTCATAGGCGATCACTTCCGCCTTTTTGATACACTTGGAAAGAAGAGCGCCTGCCCCTCCTACAGCGGCGAAAAAGACCGCCCCGTTCCGGACAATGGCCTCTGTGACCTCCGGTTTTCTCTTGCCTTTCCCGATCATCCCCGTAAGACCCAGATCCAGAAGTCTGGGCGTATATTTGTCCATACGACTGGCTGTAGTAGGTCCTGCAGAGCCGATAGGCCGTCCTTCTCTTGCCGGGGTAGGTCCCATATAATAGATCACATTTCCTTCCAGCTCAATGGGAAGCTTTTCTCCCCGGTCCAGTGCCTGGGACATCCGCAGATGTGCCGCATCCCTGGCTGTGTAAATGGTTCCTGTAATATACACATAATCCCCTGCTTTCAGAGTCTTCACTTCTTCCCGATCCAAAGGGGCTTTCAGATATCTGTCCATGTTCCTTCCTCCCGTAAATCTTTAAATAGTCCGCACAATATGGCGGTTTACATGGCAGCACATGTTCACTGCCACCGGAAGTCCCGCAATGTGGGTGGCATAGGTATTGATATTAACAGCCAGGGCGGTAGTATCTCCCCCCAGTCCCGCAGGTCCCAGGCCGGTCTCATTGATCTTTGCCAGCAGTTCTTCCTCCATCTCTCTGATATGTGGAAGGGGAGAATGGGTGCCGATTTCCCTGGTCAGGGCTTTCTTTGCCAGAATAGCAGCTTTTTCAAAGGTTCCTCCAATACCTACTCCCACTACTACGGGAGGGCAGGCGTTAGGACCCGCTTCCTTTACTGAATTGATAATGGCTTCTTTTACTCCCTCTGCTCCATCTGCCGGTTTCAGCATCCAGATCCTGCTCATATTCTCGCTTCCAAAACCCTTCGGTGCCAGAGTAATCTCCACCTGGTCTCCGGGAACGATCTCATAATGGATCACTGCAGGGGTATTATCCTTGGTATTGACTCTTAAAAGAGGATCTCCTACCACAGACTTTCTCAGATATCCTTCTTCATATCCCTGGCGGACCCCTTCATTTACAGCTTCTTCTACGCTTTCTCCTTCAAAGTGTACATCCTGGCCCACTTTCAAAAATACTACAGCCATACCTGTATCCTGGCAGATAGGGATCATGTCCTCTCCGGCAATGTCCAGATTTTCCAGAAGCTGGCCTAATATCTGTTTTGCCAGAGGTTTTGATTCTTTTTCATATGCGCTGCGCATAGCCTTTTCCATATCCGGAGCCAGATAATGATTGGCCTGAATACACATTTCTTTAATGTTTTCTGTAAGCAGCCGGGTGTTTACATTTCTGATCATATCTCTTCTTTCCTCCAATTTTACTGACTTCTATTGTAAACAATCCTGGTACTGCCGTCAACACCAGACTGTTTTTTAGAACATCAGACAAGCTCGGATGCATTTTGGGAAACCCTGACCTTGGCCAGGATTTTCTTTTCCTGCTCTATAGCCTGTTTCTCCAGGTCTTCCACTTCTTTTCCTATTCTATCTACATATTCCTGGTCCTTAATAGATTCCAGGTTGATCTTTACATTAAATCCGGCCCCCAAAACCGCTGTTCTGGCCATCATAGCTGCTACAAGAGCATCTGTCACCGCAGTTTTATTTCCTTTTGTTACCATGGTCTCTGCATAAGGCAGGATCTGGCAGGCTGTCTTTGCCACAGATAAAGGAACTGCCACCGCTGCCTTCAAACCGTTCTGCATAGCTTCTGTTCTGGCTGCTTTTTCTTCTTCTGTTTCCTTGGGAAGAGCCAGGGCCTGCATATACTGGTCAAAGGACTCACTGTCTCTTTTAATATCATCCAGAAGCTGATCCCGGACCGGCCTCATAACCTCAATAGCCGCCTTCATTTCCTCTTCTGCTTCTGCGTATTTTTTCTTTCCGATCGTCAAGCCTGCCACCATTTCCGTAAGGGCTGCCGCCAGAGAACCGGCGAGGGCGGAAATACTTCCGCCCCCTGGTACTGGTTCATGAGAGGCTGTCTGCATGGCAAAGTGTTGAATTGTCATATTTTTCATGGCATTTACCTCTTATTTATACACTCATTAAAGTCTTGTCTCTAATACCTGTTTGGACTCAAAGCCTTCCAGTCCTAAATAGTATTCTGCGCAGTCTACCAGGGCCTGAAGGGGGATCAGACCTACCACTTCACTTCCCAGTACGTTGACACCATAGCGTCTTGCTTCCATACGTACAGTCTCAAATACAGTATATACAGAAGTCTTGGTGTAATCTGTCAGATTCATGGATACCTGGGCAATGTTCCGGTCTTCCAGAATAACGCCCATAGCTTTGCAGTAACGAAAGCCGCCTTTGATATAGCGGATCTTGTCTGCAATCTTTTTTGCGATCTCCAGATTAGAGGTATCCAGGTTGATGTTGTAAGCGATCAGAGGCATTCTGGCGCCGATGGCTGTAACACCCCCTGTAGGATGAATCGTATCCGGGCCAAAATCCGGTTTCCACATAGGATCTTTCATCTTTTCTGCCATACCTTCAAACTGTCCCTGGCGGACTTTTGCCAGATTCTCTCTGTGGGGAGCCGTGGCAGATTTTTCATAGAGGAAGAATGGCTGTCCGAATTTTTCAGAAGCTTCCCTGGCAACCCTTTTTGCCAGGGCATCTGCCTCTTCTACAGTCGTATTCCGGATAGGAATGAAAGGAACTACGTCTACACAGCCCATACGAGGGTGCTGTCCCTGATGTTTTGTCATATCGATAAGCTCTACTGCCTTTCCGATAGCCGCAACCATTGCCTGTCCCAGAGGCTCCGGCTCTCCGATCACAGTAACAACACTTCTGTTGTGATCTTCATCAGAGCTGTAGTCCAGCAGCTTCACACCTTCCACATTCCGGAAGCAGTCTACGATTCTCTCGATTTTTTCTTTGTCTCTTCCTTCACTGAAATTTGGTACGCATTCCATAATCTTATCCATGGTCCTGTTCTCCTTTATCTCTTATGCTATTCCATGTTTTATATCCATTCTTTGTGGTAAACGGTTTCACCCTTCTTTATTACTGTTTCCACCAGGTTGATTCCCGTGTGGTAAGGCAGATAATAAATAGAAGGATACTTGAGAAATACCATATCCGCCTGTTTTCCCGGTTCAATGCTGCCGATCCTGTCTGCCCGGTCAACAGCCGCCGCCCCGTTAATGGTCAGAGCTGTGATCACTTCTTCCACAGACATGTTCATGTAAATACAGCCCAGAGCGATCAGCAGAGGAATGGAATTCGTAAAACAGCTTCCCGGATTCAGATCAGAAGCAATTGCCACTGCGCAGCCTTCATCGATCATTTTTCTTCCCGGGGCATACTCTTCTTTCAGGCAGAAAGCCGTAGCAGGAAGAAGGGTGCTGATCACCCCGGATTCCTTCATCTGCCGGATCCCCTCGTCAGAAGCCTTCAGAAGATGATCCGCAGATACGGCTCCTACTCTTGCAGCTAACTGAGCGCCTCCCAGAGGATACATCTCATCTGCATGGATCTTCAGCTTAAATCCCATCTCTTTCGCCTTTGTCAGATAGTATTCAGAATCTTCAATATTGAAAACATTCTGCTCTGTAAAAATATCTGCAAATTCCGCCAGTCCTGCTTCCCGGACTTTCGGCATGACATTGCGGACCATATCATCCAGAAACTCCCTCTCTTTTCCCTTCCATTGGGGAAGAACGCTGTGAGGTCCCAGGAAGGTCCTTACAATATCTACCGGATGTTCTTCATCCAGTTCTTTCATGACGCGAAGCTGTTTCAGCTCCGTATCGCAGTCCATTCCATATCCGCTTTTGCCTTCTACGGTGGTGACTCCGAACTCCAGCATACGGTTCAGACGGTCCCGTCCCGTTTCTTTCAACTCCTCTTCTGACGCATTCCGGGTGGGCGTCACTGTAGCGTTAATGCCTCCGCCCCTTTCCAGAATGGACATGTAGCTGTCCCCTTTTAATCTCCAGGAAAACTCATCTGCCCGGTATCCGCCGAAGATAAAGTGGGTATGGGAATCTACAAATCCTGGAAGGACAGTTTTTCCTGAAGCGTCCAGGACTTCGTATTCTTCTATGTTGATCTTCTGATCCAGTTCTTCTGTGGACCCCACTTCTATGATCTTATCGTCATGGATCAGCACGCCCCCGTCCCGGATCAGGCCGATATCCCGCATTTCTTTCCCGAATTTCGGTGCCTTTCCCCGGCAGGTAACCAGTTCAGAGGCATGACGTATATATCTTTTTTTCATTTCCTCCTCCTGTTATGCAGCAATGATTTAGTGATGTTTATGGTGGTGAACTTCCGGAACCACATCCCTGCATACTCTCTCAATGAGTTCTTCCCTGGCCAGATAAGGCATGGTGATGTAATCCTGTCCCTTTCTCTTCTGGTTGTACTCTGCTACAGTCTCGATGGAATGTTCACATCTGCCCCAGCTTCTTCTGGCAACACCGATCATAGTATCCCACGGAATGGCTGCATTGATGATCTCATCTACCCTCTCGCTGCCGTCCAGCACCAGACCGAATCCGCCGTTGATGGCTTTACTGATACCTACGCCCCCGCCGTTATGAAGAGCTACCAGGCTCATGCCTCTGGCTGCGTTTCCTGCATAACACTGTACCGCCATATCTGCCGTAATGTTGGAACCATCATAGATATTAGAAGTTTCTCTGTAAGGAGAATCGGTTCCGCCGGTATCGTGGTGGTCCCGTCCCAGCATAACCGGTCCGATCTCTCCCTTTCTGACCATTTCATTAAATTTCAGGGCGATATCTCTTCTTCCCAAAGCGTCCTGATACAAGATACGGCACTGGGTTCCAACTACCAGTTTATTTTTCTCAGCGTCACGGATCCAGATATAGTTATCTCTATCCTGGCTTCTTCTGTTTGGATCGATCACTTCCATAGCCGCATGGTCGGTCTTTCTCAGGTCCTCCGGCTTGCCGCTCAAGCAGCACCAGCGGAAAGGTCCGTATCCGTAATCGAAAAGCTCCGGTCCAAGAATATCCTCTACATAAGAGGGGAAGATAAATCCCTCACTGGTGTCCTCGCCGTTCTTGGCGATATCTTTTGCTCCTGCATCAAATACAGCCTTCATAAAGCTGTTGCCGTAGTCAAAGAAGTAAGCGCCTCTCTCTGCCAGAGTCTTGATCAGATGGTAATGTTTAATCAGTGTCTGATCTACCAGTTCGCAGAAACGTTCTTTATCATTTGCCAGCATTTCGGTTCTCTCTTCAAAGGTGAGACCCTGGGGGCAGTAACCGCCGTCATAAGGCACATGACAGGAAGTCTGGTCAGACAGCAGTTCGATCTTGATATTATTGTCCACTGCATACTGAAGCAGGTCCACAATATTTCCGTGGTAAGCGATAGAAATGGTTTCTTTCTTCTCCATATACTCCTGTGCAACCCTGAAAGCTTCTGCGGCATCTTCGATCACCAGGCTTACCCATCCCTGATCGTGGCGGGTCTTAATCCTGGAAGCGTCTACCTCTGCAACGATCCCGACACCTCTTGCGATCTCAATAGCTTTTGGCTGAGCACCACTCATACCACCAAGTCCGCTGGTAACAAAAAGATGTCCTGCCAGGTCTCCATCCTGAGGTACCCCCAGGAATTTTCGGCCTGCGTTAAGGATGGTATTGAATGTACCGTGAACGATTCCCTGGGGTCCGATGTACATCCAGCCGCCGGCTGTCATCTGTCCATAGGAAGAGCAGCCCATGGCAGTAGCTTTTGCCCAGTCCTCCGGATTATCAAACATACCAACCATAAGACCGTTGGTAACAATAACTCTTGGACTGGATTCATGAGATTTGAACAGTCCCATCGGATGTCCGCTCATCATGACCAATGTATGATGATGAGTCAGCTTCTCCAGATATTTCTTAATCAGCTGATACTGCATCCAATTCTGGCATACCTGTCCGGTCTCTCCATAAGTAACCAGTTCATAAGGATAAAGGGCTACTTCATGATCCAGATTATTATCGATCATTACCTGGAAGGCTTTTCCCTCAATACATTCTCCCTTATATTCATCAATAGGTTTTCCATAAATCCTCTCCTTCGGCATGAAACGGTATCCGTAAATGCGGCCTCTTGTCAAAAGCTCATCTAAAAATTCGGGAGCCAACTGTTCGTGAAGTTCTTCCGGCACATATCTCAAAGCATTTGCTACTGCAAGTTTGATCTCTCTTTTATTCAGTGTCAGTTCTCTTTTCGGTGCTCTTCTTACGCCCTCTTTGAATACAGGGTACTCCGGAAGCACCGGATCCAGTTTAATTACCATTGCTTTTCCGATTTCCCCATTGTTCATTTTTCATCGTCTCCTTTACTTTTTTACGATTGTACCATTCATACAGTCTAAAAAACGTCTATTTCCTGTATATTCTCGCCTTTATGTAAAAAACTCTATGCAAATGATCCATCACTTACATAGAGTTTTGTTGATCTTATTCTTTTAAGAAAGTTTTTCTCCCTGGAAATCCAGCCCGAATCCGTAGTCGTAACAGTTTCCCTCTTCATCAATATAGGCTTCCAGATCAAAGGCCACATCTTCCCGGTGTTTCTCCACTATCTCCATGTCCCTGGGAAGCTGAACCGGCAGTCTCCCCTTAGGCACAGATACGCCAGCAGCCATATCCAACATGGCCTTGGTACTGACCCCGAATTCTGCCAGTATAGCGTCTGCATATGGTTCAAATTCACTGCACACCGTAGGGTTGTGCATGGTCAGGCAGACGATCACCGGTTTCTCTCCCATGGCCTTCTTGGTGTTGATCACCAGATCCAGATCTTCCTCATTGGCCGTATGTCCGGTTTTGCCCTGATAGGAACGGTTTCGATCATTTTCCCGCCAGGTACTTCCGGCAATACTGGTCTCTCTGGCATGCTCTGCCGTATAGGGGCGGTACTGAAGACTTATCGGCACATAAGTCCCATTCTCAAATCCTCCATCTGTAAGAGGACTTTCGATAAACACCAGAGCAGCGTCAGCCTCCTGGGGACTGTCTGCCCAGATAAAGTGCTTTTCCAGAAGCTCCCTGGAAACCGGCCGGATCTCCTGCTCCGGCAGCATGCCTCTGAAGAATCCCTTTCTCCCGCGGATATGCCGCTTAGGAACATAGACTCTGGTCTTTTCTTTCAGCGGCAGGATCCCTCCTTTATTCTTCAGGAGAACGATAGAATCCAGCTGGGCCTGGTAGCCGGCTTTTACATATTCCTCCGCTCCCACGGTCTTTTTACTCTCTTCCTCCTCCAGATAAGGGTTTTCAAAAAGTCCTGTACGGAAAATATTCATCAGGATCCGTACAGCAGATTCTTCCATCCGCCTGCGCATGGTTTCTTCTCCGTACAGATCACAGCCGATCCGATAAGCTTCCATCACCGGCTCTTTATCCTGATTGCCGCCGAACTGGTCTACGCCGTTCATAATGATCCGCAGATGTCTCTGGGCCACGCTCAGATCCTCCACGCCGTAGCAGCGGCTTCCGAAAGCATCCAGATCCGGATCCGGGTCTCCCGTAATATCCCAGTCCGTACATACCACACCCTCGTAGCTGTACTTTTCCCGAAGAAGATCTTTAATCATATATTCACTGTAGGAATTTCCCACATTCTCATGATTTTTCTTGTCCTGATCCCAGGAAACGGTGTAGTAGGGCATAACCGAAGCCGCCTTCTTTGTGGGCCCCTCCAGTTGAAAAGCACCTTCTGTAAAAGGCTTCAGATGTTCCTCAAAGTTTCCTCCGGGATAAACGGCAAACTGCCCGAAAGCATAGTGGGCGTCTCTGCCTCCTTCTCCTGTTCCCCCTCCCGGCCAGTGCTTAACCATAGCATTGACGCTGTGTTTTCCCCAGCCATCTTCTGTGCCTTCCGTTGTCTGGAGACCGTCGCAGTAGGCTTTTGTCATCTCTACCGTCTTTTCCCGGTCCGGTCCCATAGTATCCTGGAGGCGCATCCACCTGGGATCTGTAGCCAGGTCAATCTGAGGGCCAAGTGCAGTGGTGATCCCCAGAGCCCGGTATTCTTTAGAAGCAATTTGAGCAAATTCTTTTACTCTCTCCGGGTCAAAAAGGGCCGCCATTCCGATCCCCTCCGGCCATTTGGAAACTTCTCCTGCACCGCTTTTATATTCTGCCTCGCTGTCCGCAGCTCCATGACGGGGATCTGAAGAAAAATTCACCGGGATTCCGAAGGGCAGATTTTCTGTATAAGCCTGGACAGAATTCTGCCAGCGCACCGCTGTCTCCGTATCCTGATAAGTGCTGACCAGCACATGGCGGATATGATCCTCTTTCAGGAATTTCTTCTGTTCATCGCTCATCTCCCAGGGATCACAGCCGCTGTCTGGAAAGTCTGTTCCCTTATAGGTTCCGGGGAAAGGACTTCCCGGCAGTCCCGGCACCATCTGATGGGGAGAATAAAGCATCAGGCCGGCGATCATCTCCACCGGAAGCCTTGCCGCCAGATCCCTGGCCCGCGCTTCATAAGGCAGTCTCCAGTCTTCATAGGGAAGAAGCTCTCCGGTTCCCGCCAGGTCCTTAAAGACGCAGCCTTCCACTACAAGGACTTTATCCCCTGCAGTACCGATCCTTGGCCCCTTTTCATTTTCATATAATACATATCCCTTTTTTACTTTCCTGCTGTACATAAAAACCTCCTTGACACCATGATAAATCCTTCTGTCTATCATGGTGCCAAGGAGGCAACTATCCGTCAACAGCAGCGGTAGACTTTTGTCTCATAACCTTTCAGCACTGCCTGTCCCTGTACTTTTTCTTCTGTATCCATATCTTCCACAGGTACTTTTAACACGATCCTCTGCTCTTCCGGAGAATAATTCAGTACCATAAGATATTGTTTTCCATCTTTTTCTCTCACACCAAGTTCACAGTCCTGAGGAAGTTCTGCCAGATCCTTAAAGGCTGACAAAGCTCCTGTATAGGCCAGGAAATCTTTAATGTTTTCTCTGGTAAAAGTTCCACCGAAATGAAGAACTTTTCCTTTTCCCCACTGATGTTCCACCAAAGCCGGGCGGCCCTGATAGTAATTGGAGGAATAGGAAGCCAGCACTTTTGTCTCCGGGCCTGCTGCCAGGATATCGTTAAAGATTCCTGTTTCCACCTGTTTTCCATTCCAGTCCATGGAAACCTCATCATCTGCCGGTCCCACAAAAGTAAATTCTTCTACAGTGCTTCCGGTAATATCCTTTAAAAGTCCCGGCATAACGTCCATGACGCACTTGCCTGTTTCGTCCTTCAGTCCGGTACGGGCTCCCAGGATCAGGCAGCCTCCCTGCTCCACATAGCTGCGTAAAAGCTGAACCTTTTTCTCAGATAAGATCATGGGATGAGGATAAATAAGCACCGGATATCTCAGTAGCTCCTCTGTTTGTGTAGAATCCAGGAGATACACATAATCCATAGGGGTATGGCTTAACTGTGCGCCGATAAAGATCTCCTCTTCACTGCTCCAGGCCAGTCTCTGGTGCCATTTATCTACCTGGGCATCCCAGATATTGCTGTAATCTCTCACTACACCAAAGGCAGCCTTATACTCGGCTCCTGTAATCTCCCTGATCTTTTCCACCCGGTCGTGGATTTTCTTTAACTCAGCCAGTTTCCGGTTATCCCGGTTGTCATAATCCAGGATACCATGCCAGTAGATCTCTGTTCCCATGGTGCAGGTACGCCATCTGAAAAAGCTGACATAATCTGCTCCGTGGGCAATACTCTGCATGGCCCACAACATCATCTGCCCCGGTTTTGGAGCCGGCGCTTCCAAACGGGTATTCCAGCCATTAGCCCCTGACTGCTGCTCCATGATCCCGAAATGAGGACAGATAGAGCGTACCTCTGTCAGCTTATCACTCCATCTCCTGTCATTGAGATTTTTCGAATGCTTAGGATCCTCAATAAGGCAATAGGCAAAGTTAGGGTAGGAATCATAGGTATAAACATCCAGGGCTGTATCTGTCATTTCGTGATTATCCAGGTTCTGGAACATGCCGTTGGTGGTAATGAAATCTCCCGGCTTGATATATTTTCTCAAAATATCGCTCTGCATTTTACAGAAACTGATAGCGCTGTCGGATACAAAGCGGATATAATCCAGCATTTCATGTGGATTTGTAGAATTATGTATAGTCAGTCTTGGTACATATATCTGTTCCCACTGAGTATATTCCTGATTCCAGAATACAGCTCCCCAGGCCCTGTTCAGTTCTTCCAGGGTTCCGTATTTTTTCTTTAAAAACTCCCGGAAAGCCAGGGTATCGCTGTCTGAATAAAATTCCGCAGTCCCACAGTTAATCTCATTATCAATCTGCCAGCCTATGACACTTTTATGGGGCGCATAATGCTCTCCGAATTTTTCCACGATCCTGGCGCTTAACTCCCGGTACACCTTAGAATTATAATTGTAATGCCGGCGCATACCATGGCGGTACCTGGCGCCGTCGATCCGACAGTTTAAAACCTCCGGATATTTGTCCGTCAGCCAGGCGGGAGGCGTAGCCGTAGGGGTTCCGAAGATTACCTTCATCTCCGTCTGAGCCACGACCTCCAGGAAATCATCAAAAAATTCAAAAGTAAATTCTCCCTCTCTGGGTTCCACCTTGCTCCAGGCAAACTCTCCGATACGGATGGTCCGGATTCCATTTGCCAACATTCTGTCCAGATCTTCCCTCCAAAGCTTTCTGTCCCAATGCTCCGGATAATAACAGGTTCCCAGAGACATTTCTTTCCATTGATAGTTTTGTGCTTTTCTCATAATACCTCCATTTTTCTCTTTGATATTTATTCCTGCGGGCAACAAGCCAGGGGGACAGGCTTGCCTGTCCATTTGACGACTGCCGCAAGAGTCTAATACCCCGATACCTGTGTCGTTACTGTTTTAATACTCTGCATACCTGCATCGGAATCTTTGACCTTTTCTTGTAAAGGAATCGAAAACCGGATTTCTGTCCCTTTATTTTTTTTACTTTTTATATACAAACGGCTGTTTTCACCATAGCATAAAATCAACCTTCTGTATACATTTTTTATTCCAATAGATTTACTTGTATCATTTTCCTCACATTGTTCATAAAGTATCTCTATTTCTCTTTCCGACATACCCACTCCGTCATCCGCTATCAGGAAATAAAGCTTTTCTCCCTGCTTTTTGATCCGGAGCAAAAGTTTGCCTTTTTCTACTTTGGGTTCCAGCCCATGGATAATTGCATTTTCTATTAATGGCTGAAGGATAAAGTTAGGTACTTGATAATCTTCCAAATTCTCATCGATCTGATAATCCACAGAAATCTTATCCCCAAATCTTTGCTCCTGAATATACAGGTAGTCCTTTACCGTAGACATTTCCTCTTTCAAAGAAATAAAACTCTCTTTTTTGATCGTAGCACGCAGCAGTTCTGCCAAAGCAATACTCATCTCCGATACATCGGTATTTCCTTCTCCCAATGCCTTCCAGCTTATCGTGTCTAAAGCATTATATAAAAAATGGGGATTAATCTGCATTTGCAGAAATTCCAGTTCTGCCTGTTTCTGAGCCAGTTCCATTTTATACACTTTTTCAATAAGCGTTTCAATGTTTTCCGCCATTCTATTATATTCTGTACCAATC
>DXFG01000170.1 GCA_019114545.1 Candidatus Blautia pullistercoris
TGACGGTTAAACCATACCAGTGGTTTGTCCTTGTTTGCTACAGTTCCGGAGTCTGAGGAACCGGAGCTGCTGGATTCTGTAGATGTGTCTGTTCCCCCTGATGAGGAGCCTCCCTCAGAGCCGCAGGCTACTGCTGAAAGCCCGAACAGAACTGCCATTGTCAGTACAACGATTCTTTTTTTCATATGCGTTTTCTCCCTTCCGTTTCACACTTTATGTGTGCTCTTTGTTTATATTGCCAGTATAAGGAAAATCTCAGAAAGAAAACATAGAATATTTTTCTGTGAACATTGAAATTTTTAAGATTCTATTGTTCATATAGACCAGAACAAACAGCTATCAAAAATACCCTCAAACAGATTTCCTTCTCTCATCATCTGTCTGAGGGTATCTTAATATTCATCCCACTTTCATATTCATATCGGGGCGGGTCAAAAGGCCCTGCGCCCACTTATGAGCAAGCTCATGTGGGCTTAGACCTTTTGACCCTGGCATCATAGATTATTTCTTTACATCAGTTTTCTATAATCGGCAGCAGGATCGTCAACCGGTAAAGGTCTCCCATACGTTCTTCCACACATCTGCCGCCCATTGCATGAGTCATGTTCTTCATGCTCTGCATACCGATTCCTCTGCTCTCCACTTCTTCCTTCGGAGACCGGACGTGGTTCTCGAAGGTAAACCCTGCCATATGACCTTCTCTGGCGGAAGAAATCACCACAGGAAGGGCAGGGTCTGCATACTTCACCAGATTGGAAGTAATATTATCCATGATCCGAAGGAGATATTCTGTAGAAATCCGGATTTTTGCCTCCAGCCATTCCACCTGAAACCGTACCTGGAATCCTTTTTGGTTCAGATAACTGCAGGTTTCAGAAAACAAGTCATAAAACAGCACCTCATAAAGTTCCGGCTCCTCCATTACCGTTTTCTTTTCTCCCGTGATCAGGGAATATTCAAAAAGATGGTCCGTCAGCTGTTTCATGCGCCGGGCCTTCCGGTCAATCTTTTCAATATACTCTCTTTGCTGTTTCAGGTCTTTATAGGTACCTTTTTTCAGGATTTCCGTATATAAGATAATGGAAGTAACCGGTGTTCGCAGGTCATGAGACATTTCAGTGATGATCCGCTGATTCTCCTGAACCATTTTTCCCTCCTGTTCAATGAGGCCTGCGAAAGATTTCCGCATGTTGTCCAGTCCGCTGGCCAGAGCGGTCAGCTCGTCCTTTCCTTTTATGGTAATCGGATAATCCAGGCTTCCCCCTTCCAGAATTTCAATTTCATCCCGAAGCTGGAGGATATAGTCCATTTTTCTCCGGATCCCATAGAGGACCAGAACAAGGAACAGGCCGAAGCACAGCAGCAGCTCCCCTGCCAGCGCATAATTATAGTACTGATAAGCATAGCCGCCGATCATATAGACTTCTCCTGTGCCGTCAGAAAAATCCACGGAAGAATGATAGTCCAGCTCATAATCCCGGGCAGCAATCTCTTCCTCCCATATTTCCTCCTCAGGGTATGCAGAGTCAAAGACCAAAATATTGTCCTTGTAGATCTGAACATACAGAATATTCTGCCTTTTTACCCACCGGCTCAGGGCTTCTCCGTCTTTCATACTCAGTCCCTGCATATCCACATATTTCTGCAGCTTTTGGGCATACTTTTTGTTCTGTCCCTCCACATACTGGGAATTTTCAAAATAGCTGTTGATCAGGTAGCTTACCCCATAGTCCATTCCTGCGAAGACTGCCACAGATATAACAGCCGAAAGGATTAACTGGCGCAGAAGCTGAAAATAGATAGAATTCTTTTTACTCATAATCTGTATCAAACTTATAACCCTTTCCCCATACGGTTTTTATGTATTTTGGTTCTTTCGGATCCTCCTCTATCTTCACTCGCAGCTTTCGGATATGTACCATAATGGTGCTGTTGCAGGAGTAAAAATAAGGTTCTTCCCACACACTTTCATACAGGTTCTGGGCAGAAAAGATCTTCCCGGGATATTCCATCATCAGCAGCAGGATCCGGTATTCCAGTTCTGACAGATCTGTCTCTTTTCCCCGGACAAAGACCTGGTTAAACTTCCGATGGACTTTCAGTCCCCGGCTCTCCAGCCAGGAATCCTTCTTTTCGTCCTCCGGTTTTACCCGTCCCATATAAATGTTGTAGCGGCGGAGAAGGGCCTTCACTCTTCCCAGAAGCTCTGCATAAGAAAAAGGTTTTGCCAGATAATCATCTCCTCCGGCCATCAGGCCGATGAGCTTATCTGACTCCTGGGCCTTTGCCGTAAGGAACAGCACCGGCACATTGGAGACCTTCCGGATCTCTTCGCAGGTACGCAGGCCGGAAATCCCCGGCATCATAATGTCCAGGATTACCAGATCCGTCTCCTGATCCAGCATCTCCAGCCCCTTCCTGCCGTTTTCCGCCTCCTGTACCCTGTAGTTCTCGCTTTCCAGAAGAATCCGGACCCCCTCCCTGATGTCCTTATCATCTTCAATGATCAGTACTTTTTCTTTACTCATACACCGGTAAACTCCTTTCCCTTCTGTTATCTGCTTCTTCCCCTGTTATCTTATCATCTTTTTTCATTGCTTCCAATTTTTCTTTCGCTCTTTCTTCGTATTTTTTCCCCAGCTCATTCCAGGAAGCATAGGCCTCATCCTCTCTTCTGTCAGGGAGATCGAAGTTCTCATGAAGATAAGTTCCGATAAAATCTGTTACTTTCCAGGCGCCGGACAGATTCAGGTGATCCCCTTTGTCCAGACTGTCCCTTTCCCAGTCGATTCCCAGCTCTTCCTCTTTCAGGTTCAGATCTTCGTACTTCAGCCCTTTCTGCCGGGCATATTCTTCCAGGGTATTATGTTTTTTATAATTATAATTGGCCGGAGAAGGTGTGCTGATCAGTACCAGTTCTGCCTGGTTTTTCACACAGAGCATCCGGATCTTTTCCAGATAATCCTCTACAGTACTGCTGATTTTTTCTTTCTGACTGGTCTCTTTCATATATGCCCCGCCCCGGTAAGGGTCCGTTACTTCCCGGAACTGGAATCCTTTATAGTTCTCCTCAGGATATTGTTTATCTGTAAGCACGGATTTCCAGATGTCATGATGGGTAAATATAGGGAAGTAATAGCTTCCCATAGCGGCCAGGGTCATGGTCAGTCCGCTGTTTCCCCTCTGGGGCCGAAAGATCACATTGGTTTCTAAAAGAACCAGCCGGGGTTTCTGATTCTCAAAAGCTGTTTTCAGCATATAATAGCTTTCCTGGATATTCTGTCCGGACTGTCCTCCTACGAAAGCGGCAATGCCATGTTTATTCCACATCTGCATAGGCGAAAAAGCCGTGTAGCTGAGGCTGTCCCCAAGAATCAGCACATCTATGCTGTTTTTCGGTTCTTTCCTGAGCAGAAGGGCGCTTTTATTCCGGTAATGCACCCACTCCTCATGGTCAGCTGCCGTCTGGCAAACTTTCCAGGACACGCCGCCCAAAAGCAAAGCAAGGATCAGAAAGAAGAGAAACACTCTCCCCCTTTTTCTTAAATTGTTTTTAAAATCCTGCATAGATTAAATCCACCTGCTGATAGCCGATCCCATAGGCTCCGAAGATAAGAACGGACAGGATCAGTCCGTAATATACCGCCCACCGAAAAGGAGTTTTCATATCCTGAAGTCCTTTTCCATTCAGCAGATTCCTTTCTTTTATGATACCTGCAGCTGACACAAGGAGGATCCCCGCAAAGACCACCATGTAATCCCCTTTATCCAGTCCGAAACCAAGAAAGGTTCCGTCCCACAGGGTGTCCAGACGGAAGTCTTTGAAAATACTGAAAAACATGGTCATCCCTGCCTTCAGTCCGTTGGCACGGAAAAAAAGCTCTCCCACAAAAATGATCACCCATGTCTTCAGGATCCGGGGGATCTTCCAGTACAATGCATTCTGGTTGATGCCGAAAGCCCGTATCATCTGGTCACGGGCCGGTTCCAGAGCGCTGCCTGCCAGCAGTATGACAAAATAATACATGCCATAAAAAATATAGTTCCAGCTTGCCCCATGCCACAGACCATTGCAGAGCCACACAGGGAACAGGCACAGCGCTGTGGCGCCAAGACGGGTAAAATATTTTCCCAGATGTTTTTTTCCAAACCGGTTCCATTTTTTAACCATTCGGGATACCGACAGAGGATAAAACACATAGGTCTTCAGCCATGTGCCCAGGGTAATATGCCACCGGCGCCAGAATTGCGCCGCATTTTCTGATGCGAAGGGACGGCAGAAATTTTCCGGAAGCGTTACTCCGAAAAGCCGTCCGCTTCCTATAACGATATCCATACAGCCGGAAAATTCCATATATAACTGAAGGGTATATGCGATAGCCGCAAAGGCCACGATACTCCCGTTATAGTCCTGATAATGTTCAAAAACCGCCGTTACCAGCACATAAAGCCGGTCGGCAATGATCATCTTTTTGAAAAGCCCCCACAGAATACGTGCGCACCCTGCAGACAGATTTTCTCCCCGAAGGTCTTCGCCCTTCCACAGAGCCTCTCCTGTCTGTCCGTACATACTGATAGGACCTTCCATGATCTGAGGAAAAAATCCGAGAAACAGAGCCAGCTTTCCCAGATGTCTCTGAGGACGGATCTTTTCCCAATAAACGTCCGCCATATAACTGATGGCCTGAAGGGTATAAAAAGAGATTCCTACAGGGAGAAGGAGGTTTTTCACCTGGAAAATGCCTCTCTGCCCTGCATGCTCCAGAATCAGATTTGCGTTCTGAGCAAAAAAATTATAATATTTCAGACAGGCCAATGCGCCGAGAAGTGTACAGACCCCCAGTGCCAGCACCAGTCTTTCTTTTTTTCTGTATTGTGTTCTGACAGCTTTTTCTCTGCCTTTTTCCAGCTTTTTTTCCTTTTCCCCTTTCTCTTTGCAGCTGGTTTTTAAGAGGTCCAGCCACAGACCGATGTAATGGGTAAAGAAAGTTGTCCCGATAAGATACAGCACCAGCTTTCCGCTTATGGTCCAGAAGAAGAAATAGCCTGCAAAAAGCAGCAGGATCCATCTCCTTTTCCTGGGTGTCAGCTGATAAGCCAGCAGTACAGCCGGCAGAAATAAAAACAGATATACGGGATTATGATATGACATTTTTATTTCTCCTGCAGTCTCTGGATCATTTCGTAAATCGCCTCTACGGAATTAAAGTTTTCCGGAACCATTTCTCCCGCCTCGATTTCAACCATAAAGCTGTCTTCCAGCTCAGAAACCAGAGAGATCACCCCGAAAGAGTCCAACAGCCGGCGGTCAATCAGTCCCTGTTCCTTTTCCCATTCAATGCTGTCATCTATGTCCCTTAAAATCTCAATTATTTTCTCCATTGTTATCCTCACTTTCCATATTCCATATATAAGTCTGCTGTTCCCTGCGTATCTGCTTCCAGCCTTTTTCTCTGCTGTAGGATACCGCTCCCGGCAGTTCATGGCTCAGGAACAGGGCCATACCTTCCATATGGGAATAGGCTCCTGCATTTTCAAAAGCAAGAACGCTGCCTTTTTTCAATCCTCTCAGCGGTATGTTCTGTATCAGAAGATCATGGACCGTACACAAAGAGCCGTATACATTCCATTCTTTTTCTCTTCCTCCTGCTTTCTCCAGCACCTGGATCCTGGGCTGATACATCCCTCTGATCTGTCCGTCATAGTGGAGCTGATGGATCCCGCCGTCAACAATGCAGATATTTTTCTCATGGTTTTTCTTAACATCTTCTACACGGGTAAGGTAAGTTCCGCAGGAAGCTGCGAAGGCTCTTCCCATTTCCAGCGTTACTCTGCCTTTCCAGCTCATATTTTTTATAGCCTGGGAGAGAGCTTCCAGGTCCTCCCGGGTCCGGTCTTCCTGGCCCTGAAAATAAGGCACAGAAAGTCCCGGTCCATATTCCAGCTCTTTTGTGTAAAATCCCAGATCTTCCTCCAGCTCATGAAGGAAACCATCCAAAAATTTCAGTTCTTTCTCCATCTTCCAGGCTTTTTTCAATGTTCCGGAAAAATAATGGATCCCCCGTATCTTTACATACGGCCAGGCATCTCTGGTACGGATAATGCTGCGTATTTTCTTTTCATCCATTCCAAACTGGCTGCCGCTGGCAAGTCTCAGGTAAAGAGAAACCGGTTTTTTGTTCTTTTCTCCCCACTCTGCCATGGCAAAAAACTGTCCGGGCGATTCCACATTGCAGCAGCATTGTCCCCGACTGTGATCCAGAATCTGCCATATTTCTTCCTTTTTCTTCAGTACGCCGGAGATAAAAAGCTTTTCCGCAGGTATATCTTTTTCACGGCAGATATAAAACTCGCCCATAGAGCAGACTTCAATCCGGTCTGTAAGTTCGGCCATCTGTTTTACCAGAAAAGGGTTGGCCTTCATGGCATAACACAGTCCGATCTCTTTGCCCAGGATCCTGCGGAAAGACTTTACCTGTTCTGCCGCCTGGTCTGTGTCAAATATGTACAGGGGTGTGCCATATTTTTCTGCTCCCTGGACAAGCAGCTCCTTTTTTGTCATCTTTTGTCCTCCAGTCTCCTCTGTAATTCCTTCCGGTCTGTTTTTCCGTTTTTTGTAAGAGGCATAGTTTCTGTCTGAAATATCTTCCGGGGCACCATATAAACAGGAAGCCGCTTTTTCAACTCTATCCGGGCTTCTTTAGGTGTTGTTTTTCCCATATAGTAAGCCGCCAGGCAAGTTTTCTTCTGGTTTGTTACACAGCAGCTTTTTTCAATTCCCGGTATCTGGTCCAGAATTCTTTCGATTTCCTCCAGTTCGATCCGGTGTCCGTTAAATTTAATCTGAAAATCCTTTCTCCCTGAGAAGTAAAGTTCCCCGTCCTTTCCCAGAAATCCCAGATCACCGGTCCTATAGTACCGCTCTGTTTTCCCTTCAGGAGAGATCCTTTCCCGGAAGCTCTTCCCGGTCTCTTCCGGATTACGATAGTATCCAAGGGAAAGAGACTCTCCCGACACACAGATCTCACCGGTCTGCTCCGGCCCCCGGATCTCCCGGCCTTCTTCTGTCAGCAGAAAGACCTTTCTTCCCGGGAATGCTTTACCTATAGGAAGTTTCTCTTCCTCCCCGCAGATTTTCTTCACCGGAAAATATGTGCAGTTGCAGGTAATCTCCGTAGGGCCGTAGAGATTTACAAACTCTGCCTTGGGCAGCGCCTGCTGCCAAAGAGCCAGCTGTCCTCCCGGCATGACTTCGCCGCTGAACATGACCTTTCTCACATCAGATGGGATCCGGTATTTCAATCCGCCCAGGGCAGAGATCATCGTCAGCGCAGATACCGCCCAGATCAGCACAGTGGTCTTTTTTTCACATAAATAATCTAAAAGAGCTGCCGGAACGGAAAACATCTGCCTTGGTATCAGTACCAGGGCTGCTCCTGTCATTACCGCAGAATAAATATCCTTTACGGATACGTCAAAGTCAAAAGGTGCCTGATTCCCGATCCGATCCTCTGCATTGATTCCAAAAATCTCCGTAAAATGGGTGATAAAGTCGATCACTGCCTTATGGCTGACCACAATTCCCTTCGGAGTTCCTGTAGAACCGGAAGTAAAAATCCCATAAAGAATATCTGAACTGCTTCCGGCTTTTCGCCGCTGCTCAAGGAGCCCTTCATCTCGTTCTTCCCTGGCCGCATCATGGAGCAGGCAATAGTCTCCTTCATATCCGGCCTGTCTGATCAAAGGGATTCCCTCCGGATGGATCAGGACCAGCTTAGGCTGAAGCACCCGGAAGATTTCCCGAAGACGTTCAGGGGGAAGTCCCGGATCTGCATTGACATAGAATCCTCCTCCATAAACAGCCCCGAACATAGCAGCCAGCCCAAGGGGGCTTTTCGGCGCCAGGATCATTACCGGATCTCCCAAGTCGATCCTTTTCCCTGCGGCAGTACCGATCCTCCTAGACAGATCTTCCAGTTCTCCCCAGGTAAGAGCGTCCTTTTGGTCTTCCAC
>DXFG01000171.1 GCA_019114545.1 Candidatus Blautia pullistercoris
ATTAAAAAATGCAACAATTAATCCAGTTGCGAAAACCCGGTAAATTAACTAATATATGACTAACGGTTAGCACTCGACAGAAATGAGTGCTAATAAAACAAAAGAATACGAATTTTGTAAGGAGGAAATAGATATGAAATTAGTACCATTAGGAGACAGAGTTGTATTAAAACAGTTAGAAGCAGAAGAGACAACCAAGTCAGGTATTGTTCTTCCTGGTCAGGCTCAGGAAAAACCTCAGCAGGCAGAAGTTGTTGCTGTTGGTCCGGGCGGAGTTGTTGACGGCAAAGAAGTAAAGATGGAAGTTGCTGTAGGCGATCAGGTGATCTATTCCAAATATGCAGGAACAGATGTGAAGATCAGCGAGGAAGAATACATCATCGTTAAACAGAGCGATATCCTGGCAATTGTTAAATAATAGAAAACAGTATTGAATTTATAGGAGGAATGTCATCATGGCAAAGGAAATCAAATACGGTGCAGAAGCAAGATCTGCTCTGGAAGCTGGAGTTAATAAATTAGCAGATACAGTAAGAGTAACACTGGGACCCAAAGGAAGAAATGTTGTACTGGATAAATCTTTCGGCGCTCCTCTGATCACCAATGACGGTGTTACTATCGCTAAAGAGATCGAGCTGGAAGATGGTTTTGAAAACATGGGTGCTCAGCTCATCAAAGAAGTGGCTTCTAAGACAAACGATGTAGCCGGTGATGGTACTACAACAGCTACAGTCCTGGCTCAGGCAATGGTTCATGAAGGAATGAAGAACCTGGCAGCAGGAGCAAATCCTATTATCCTGAGAAAAGGTATGAAGAAAGCTACAGAAGCAGCTGTCAATGCAATCAAAGAGATGAGCAAGAACATTGAAGGCAAAGACCAGATCGCAAGAGTAGCAGCAATCTCCGCCGGAGATGACGAGGTTGGCGAAATGGTAGCCGATGCTATGGAAAAAGTAAGCAAAGACGGCGTTATCACCATCGAAGAATCCAAGACAATGAAAACAGAGCTGGATCTGGTAGAAGGTATGCAGTTTGACCGTGGTTACATCTCCGCATATATGGCAACAGATATGGATAAGATGGAAGCAGTTCTGGAAGATCCGTATATCCTGATCACAGATAAGAAGATTTCCAATATCCAGGATATTCTTCCTCTGCTGGAGCAGATCGTTAAGACCGGCGCCAAACTGCTGATCATTGCTGAGGATATCGAAGGTGAAGCTCTTACAACTCTGATCGTTAATAAATTAAGAGGAACCTTCTCTGTATGTGCTGTAAAGGCTCCTGGATATGGCGACAGAAGAAAAGAAATGCTGAAAGATATTGCTATCCTGACAAATGGTACAGTAATTTCCGACGAACTTGGTCTGGAATTAAAAGATGTAACTATGGATCAGCTTGGCCGTGCAAAATCTGTAAAAGTCGAAAAAGAAAATACCGTTATCGTTGATGGTATGGGCGATAAAGAAGAGATCGCTGCAAGAGTTGCTCAGATTAAACATCAGATTTCCGAGACAACTTCTGACTTTGACAGAGAAAAATTACAGGAAAGACTCGCAAAACTGGCTGGCGGCGTAGCTGTTATCCGTGTAGGTGCAGCAACAGAGACAGAAATGAAAGAAGCAAAACTTCGTATGGAAGATGCGCTCAACGCTACAAGAGCAGCTGTTGAAGAAGGTATCATCGCAGGCGGCGGATCTGCTTATATCCACGCTTCTAAAGAAGTTGCAAAAGAAGTGGAGAAACTGGAAGGCGATGAGAAGACCGGTGCAAGAGTTGTTCTGAAGGCTCTGGAAGCTCCTCTGTATCATATTGCAGCAAACGCAGGTCTGGAAGGCTCTGTGATCATCAATAAAGTAAAAGAATCTGAGATTGGTGTTGGCTTCGATGCTCTGAAAGAGCAGTATGTGGATATGGTAAAAGAAGGAATTCTGGATCCTGCCAAAGTTACCAGAAGTGCACTGCAGAATGCTACAAGCGTAGCAGGAACTCTCCTTACAACAGAAGCAGTTGTTTCTACTATTAAAGAAGAAACACCGGCTGCACCAGCAGGCGCTCCGGGAATGATGTAATCCTGCAGTAAAGAAAAAAAGACTGCAGTCAGACTCCCTTCCCAGGCGGACAAGTAAAAATAAAAAGACTTGCTGCCTGGGCGGGGAGTTTTTTTGTGGGATACGCCTGCAAGCGGCTGCCGTGCTTGCAACAGAAAATTTTTTGTGTTACACTGTTTATCAGAACATAGGAAATAACAGGAGGAACGTAAGATGACGGACATGTATTCGGAGCTCCTTGTGAAAAAGGAGCAGACCGTGAAAGACCAGGCGATCAAGATCCTGCTGATCTTCTTGCTTGTGTTTACAGCAATAGCAGGATTGATCCTTACCCCTCTGGCTTGGGTACTGACCATTGGCCTTGGCATTGCGGCATATTTTGTTCTGCCGCTTCTGGATCTGGAATATGAATATGTATTTGTAAACGGGGAACTGGATATAGACCGGATCGCATCAAAAGCCAAGAGAAAGAGAATGAAGAGCTTTGATCTGGCAAAAATGGAGATTATGGCACCGGTAAATTCCCACAGAATGGATTACCAGAATCATAATACTAATATGAAAGTTCTGGATTTCTCTTCCGGAAACTCTCAGCATAAGATTTTCGCTATGATCATTCCGGATGACACCACAGTATACCGGGTGCTTTTGGAGCCGGACAAAGAGTTGCTGGATAATATCGCAAGAAGCTGTCCGAGAAAAGTTTTTCTGGATTGACAGTTTTGTCGGAATTTGTTATATTACTGTACTATAAACAAATTGAAGGGAGAATGAAAAATGGGTAAGATTATTGGTGAAGGCATTACTTTTGATGATGTCCTGTTAGTTCCGGCGTATTCAGAAGTGATCCCAAATCAGGTAGAATTATCAACCTGGCTTACAAAAAAGGTGAAACTGAACATACCGATGATGAGCGCCGGTATGGATACCGTTACCGAACACCGCATGGCAATCGCTATGGCGAGACAGGGCGGTATCGGAATTATTCACAAAAATATGTCTATTGAAGAGCAGGCAGATGAAGTAGATAAGGTAAAACGTTCAGAGAATGGCGTTATTACGGACCCATTTTTCTTATCACCGGAACATACACTGGCAGATGCAAATGACCTGATGGCAAAGTTCCGTATCTCAGGAGTGCCTATTACTGAGGGGAAAAAACTGGTAGGTATCATCACAAACCGTGACCTGAAATTTGAAGAGGATTTTTCCAGAAAGATCAAAGAGTGCATGACTTCTGAAGGACTGGTTACTGCAAAAGAGGGCGTAACTCTGGAAGAAGCAAAAAAGATCCTGGCGAAATCCAGAAAAGAGAAACTTCCTATTGTAGATGATGACTTTAATCTGAAAGGTCTTATTACCATTAAAGACATTGAAAAACAGATCAAATATCCTCTTTCTGCAAAGGATGCCCAGGGAAGACTGCTCTGCGGCGCAGCAGTAGGAATTACCAAAAACGTAATGGCAAGAATCGATGCTTTGGTAAATGCCCATGTGGACGTAGTAGTTGTGGATTCCGCTCATGGACATTCCGCAAACATTATCCGGACAGTAAAAGAAATTAAAGAGAAATATCCGGACCTTCAGCTGATCGCAGGAAATGTAGCTACAGGAGAAGCTACCAAGGCACTGATCGACGCCGGCGTAGATGCTGTAAAAGTAGGTATCGGGCCGGGATCTATCTGTACTACCCGTGTGGTGGCAGGTATCGGCGTACCTCAGATTACAGCCATCATGGACTGCTATGAAGTTGCAAAAGAGTATGATATTCCGATCATTGCAGACGGCGGTATCAAATATTCCGGAGACATGACGAAGGCCATTGCTGCCGGTGCCAATGTTTGCATGATGGGAAGCATTTTCGCAGGATGTGATGAGAGCCCTGGAGATTTCGAGCTGTATCAGGGAAGAAAATATAAAGTATACAGAGGCATGGGTTCTATTGCGGCTATGGAAAATGGCAGCAAGGACCGCTATTTCCAGGAAGATGCAAAGAAACTGGTTCCGGAAGGCGTGGAAGGCCGTGTGGCTTACAAAGGTCATGTGGAGGATACTGTATTCCAGCTGATCGGCGGAATCCGTTCCGGTATGGGATATTGCGGAGCAAAGGATATCGAGACTCTGAAGAGAACAGGAAAATTTGTGAAGATTTCTGCAGCGGCTTTAAGAGAATCTCATCCTCACGATATTCACATTACGAAAGAGGCTCCGAATTACAGTATTGATGAGTAAGAGAATAAAACACAGAGATATACGAATTCGAAAATGAGTATAGAGCAGAGGGGTTGCTGTATGGAGCAGCGATTCCTCTGCTTTTTCTGACCTTAAAAGAGTCAGCAGAATAAGAGGAAAAGGCTCTATGAGAAAGCAAGGGTATGAGGGACGTTACGGGAAAAGGTATACGGAGAGAAAAAATCGGAGAAAGAAAGTAAGGATTCAGAGGATCACGCTTTTGGGAACTGCGGTTCTCACAGCATGTCTGATCGCTGTGGGAGGAACCCGAATCAGAGCGGCTATGGAGGAAAGACGGCTTTTGGAGGTCAGAAACGAATCCTTTGTGGGAGCTCCGCCTTTTGACGTGGAGCTTCTGGATGTCAATGAATATTCCAGGCCGGGGATCCCGCTGGAACAGATCAATGGTATTGTGATCCATTATACGGCGAATCCCGGCAGCACAGCCCAGAATAACCGGGACTATTTTGAAGGGCTGAAAGACAGCCATGAGACAAAGGTAAGCAGTCACTTTGTGGTGGGCATTGAGGGAGAGATCGTGCAGTGCATCCCCAGCTCGGAAATTGCCTATGCCTCGAATTCCAGAAATTCGGATACTTTGTCTATAGAGTGCTGCCATATAGATGAAACTGGGGAATTTACAGAAGCCACCTATACTTCTTTGGTCCGGCTTACCGGATGGCTCTGTTATCGGTTTAATCTTACCAGTGAGGATGTGATCCGGCACTACGACGTGACAGGAAAGATCTGCCCGAAATATTATGTGGATCACCCGGATGCCTGGGAGCAGTTTAAAGCGGACGTTGGGGAACAGATTAAAGTTGTGGAGCAGGAGGTATTGGCCGGGGAAGGAGAATAATATATGGAAGGTGCAGGGAAAAAGCAAAGATTTCAGATATGCAGAAAAGTATGGGATTACTGCAGATCCCACATGTGGTGCTCTTTTGCTGCGGCGATATTGGTAGCAATTATTTTGCTGATGGGGATTATGCTGGGATATACCAGGAATCAATATTATAAATATTTGGTCAGCACTACTTATACAACGGAACAGGCACTGCTCAATTCTGTGAATAAAAATGCAGAGAGTCAGATGGAGACTTTTGTGAATATTGGCTCCAGCCTGTGTGTGGATGAAGAACTGGTGGCAGATATATTAAACTATCTGGATGAGGGAAAGAATGCTAACAGTGATAAAGAGATTAAAAGTGTCCTTCAATCTGCAGCAAGAACTTCAAATACAATCGTGGGAATCTCTATTATAAACAGCGAAGGGATCCTATATCAGTTTGATAAAATGGCAATGACAGGGAGTGGAAAGCCAATCTGGGATGCAGATGATGAAGAAGAAATATTGGAAGTTTTTGAAGCCTTAAAAAGTAAAAATACAGCTAATTATATTCCGCGATATGAGATATTAACACATCCGTTGACACATCCAAATGACAGAGGCAAGGGACTTATTCATATAGCTTTTCCAATTAAGTACAATGACAATTACAGAGATATTCAGTCTATGATCATTATATCCTATTATAATCAAAGCCTGAATGCTCTTTTAAAACAGATAAATGAGAACCAGGAGGAATATATCCAGGGATATATTGAGGATGAAAATAGAGAAATTTTGATGCATACAGAAGGGCTGGAATATATTGGCACAAATGGGAAGCAGTATAAAGCAGGAGAAAATATAACGGATCTTGTAGCAGATATTGGAAATTATGGATGGAAACTTCATGCAGTGATTGACCAGAAGCTGATTACAAATACTGTAAATGGCATGTATATGAAAATGGCATTGCTTTATGTGGTGCTTA
>DXFG01000172.1 GCA_019114545.1 Candidatus Blautia pullistercoris
CAAGATTCTTACGTCAGTTCTAGGAGGAAAGAAGAGAATGAATACATCTTTATCATGGATTAAAAAATATGTGCCGGATCTGGACGTAACTGCCCAGGAATATACAGACGCTATGACACTGTCAGGAACCAAGGTGGAAGGCTATGAGAAACTGGATGCTGACCTGGATAAGATCGTTATCGGACAGATCGAGAAAATTGAAAAACACCCGGATGCAGATAAACTGATCATCTGCCAGGTAAATATCGGAACAGAGACGATCCAGATCGTTACAGGAGCGCCAAATGTAAAAGAAGGAGATAAGGTTCCGGTAGTTCTGGAAGGGGGAAGAGTTGCAGGAGGCCACGACGGAAAGAAGACTCCCGGGGGCATTCCTATTAAAGCCGGCAAGCTCAGAGGAGTAGACTCCCACGGAATGATGTGCTCTATTGAAGAACTGGGTTCCACCAGAGAGTTTTATCCGGAAGCTCCGGAATACGGAATCTATATTTTTCCTGAAGATGCAGTGGTAGGGGAAAGCGCTATTCACGCTCTGGGACTGGATGATGTGATCTTTGAATATGAGATCACTTCCAACCGTGTAGACTGCTACAGTGTCATCGGTATTGCCAGAGAGGCGGCCGCTACTTTTAGCAAGAAGTTTGTTCCTCCGGTAGTAGAGGTAAAGGGAAACAGCGAAGACGCTCACGACTACGTGAAAGTAACTGTAGAGGATACGGATCTGTGCCCAAGATATTGTGCAAGAGTGGTAAAAAATGTAAAGATCGGTCCTTCTCCCAAATGGATGCAGAGATGTCTGGCTGCTAACGGTATCCGTCCTATCAATAACCTGGTAGATATTACCAACTATGTGATGGAAGAGTTCGGACAGCCTATGCATGCCTATGATATGGACACCGTTGCCGGTCATGAGATTATTGTCCGCCGTGCCCAGAAAGACGAAAAATTTGTGACTCTGGACGGCCAGGAGAGAACTCTGGACGATTCTGTACTGATGATCTGCGACGGAGAAAAGCCCATTGGTCTGGCTGGTATCATGGGAGGAGAAAACTCTATGATCACCGACCATGTATCTACTGTCCTTTTCGAAGCCGCCAATTTCAACGGCGTAAATATCCGTCTTTCCAGCAAGAAAGTAGGTCTTCGTACCGACGCTTCCGGAAAGTTCGAAAAAGGCCTGGATCCTAACAACGCTCAGGCAGCCATTGACAGAGCCTGCCAGCTGGTAGAGGAGTTTGGCTGCGGCGAAGTGGTAGGCGGAATGGTAGATGTATATACTACTAAAAAAGAGCCTGTGAGAGTTCCTTTCGAGCCGGAGAAGATCAATGCTCTTCTTGGTACTCAGCTTCCAAAAGAAGAAATGCTGGAGTACTTAAACAGAGTAGAACTGGCTTATGATGAAAAGACAAATGAGATTGTAGCACCAACTTTCCGTCATGATATTTTCCGTACTGCGGATCTGGCAGAGGAAGTGGCAAGGTTCTACGGCTATGACAATATACCAACCACCCTTCCAAAGGGAGAGGCTACCACAGGTAAGCTGCCTTTTGACCTGCGTATTCAGCAGACTGCCAGAGATATGGCTGAGTTCAATGGATTTTCTCAGGGATACTGCTATTCCTTTGAAAGCCCCAAAGTATTTGACAAGCTGCTGCTGCCGGCAGACGATCCCCACAGACAGGCTATTGTGATTGCCAATCCTCTGGGAGAAGACTTCAGTATTATGCGTACCCTTTCCTTAAACGGTATGCTTACTTCTCTGGGAACTAACTATAAGAGAAGAAATAAAAATGTCCGTCTGTACGAGCTGGGAAATATCTATATTCCAAAATCTCTTCCATTGACAGAGCTGCCGGAGGAGAGAATGATCTTTACTCTGGGTATGTACGGTGATGGAGATTTCTATTCCATGAAAGGGGTAGTAGAAGAGTTCCTGGATAAGATCGGCATGAGGAGCAAAGAAGATTATGATCCAAATTCCGGAAAGACTTATCTTCATCCGGGACGCCAGGCAAATATTATTTACGAAGGAACCGTTCTCGGCTATCTGGGCGAGGTACATCCTACAGTAGCTGCTTCTTATGGAATCGGCGACCGGGCCTATGTGGCTGTATTGGATATGCCTTCTATCATGAAATTTGCTACCTTTGACAGAAAATACGAAGGAATTGCAAAATTCCCGGCAGTAAGCCGTGACATCAGTATGGTGGTTCCCAAAGATATCCTGGCAGGACAGATCGAACACATCATAGCCCAGAGAGGGGGCAAGATCCTGGAAAGCTATGAGCTTTTCGATATCTATGAGGGAAGCCAGATTCAGGAAGGCTATAAGTCCATGGCTTACTCTGTAACCTTCCGTGCCAAAGACAGGACTCTGGAAGACGCAGATGTAAATGCAGCAATGAAAAAGATCTTAAACGGTCTGGAAGGACTGGGAATCGAGCTGAGAAAATGATACTTTATATCGTCAGACATGGTCAGACAAAGTGGAATGTCCAGAAAAGGCTCCAGGGAGCCTCGGACACAGATCTGAATGAAAACGGGATCGCCCTGGCTAAAGTCACAGGAGAGGCACTGAAAGAAGTGCCTTTCTCCTGTTGTTTTACCAGTCCCTTAAAGAGAGCCAGAGATACGGCAGAACTGGTATTGGGAGAAAGAAAGAATTCTGTACCTGTGTATCCCGACGATCGGATCCGGGAGATTTCCTTTGGAGTGTGGGAAGGGCAGGATTCTATCCTTCTTCCCCAGGAAATGCTGGATAACTTCTTCCACCATCCGGAGAAATATCAGCCGCCCCAGGGCGGGGAGGAGCTGTCCCATATCCTGGAGCGGACCAGAGACTTCTGGCAGGACATTACTTCCCGGGAGGAGCTTCAGGACAAGACTGTACTGATCGCCTCCCATGGTTGCTGTATCCGGGCATTGCTCCACAATGTATATGAGGAGGCAGGACTGGAAAACTACTGGCACGGGACGGTGCCGCCAAACTGCTGCGTAAATGTGGTGGAAGTCCGGGATGGAAAGGCAGTGTTTTTAGCGGAAGATAAGGTGTTTTATCATTGAAAATCCTGATTTTGGGAGCCAGCGGATTCTGCGGCTCTTATATAAAAAGTATTTTACGGACAGAGGCTATACCGTATATGGAACTTACAGGCACTTTCGGACAGCATACAGAGAAGATCTCTATATGCTGCCCTTTTCTGTAGAAGAACCGGAAAAGATCACCGGTATTTTGCAGGAGATAAAGCCTCAGGTGGTTATTTCCAGGCGGGAATCCTTCCCGAAAGAAGGGAACCTGAGTGTGGAGCAGGTCATGGACCACTTGACAAATCCCGGCCGATGATATATAACAAGACATTGCAGACCAGAGCAGCAGGTGTTTAGCTATGGTCTTAAAGTATATTGGAAGATAGGAAAAAATTATGAAAACATCAGATTTTTATTATGACCTGCCGGAAGAGCTGATCGCTCAGGATCCTCTTGCAGACAGGTCTTCCTCCAGGCTCATGCACCTGGATAAGAAAACAGGAGAGATCACTCATACAGATTTCAAGCATGTGATCGATTACCTGAACCCTGGGGACTGCCTGGTGATCAATGATACAAAGGTGATCCCCGCCCGGCTTTACGGAAGCAAGATCGGCACAGACGCAGCCATAGAAATCCTGCTTTTAAAGAGAAAAGGAGATAATGTCTGGGAGACTCTGGTGAAACCAGGGAAAAAAGCAAAAGTGGGAACCAGGATCAGTTTCGGCGACGGTCTTCTCATCGGCGAGGTCATTGATATCGTAGAGGAGGGAAATCGCCTGATCCGGTTTGAATATGAGGGGATCTTCGAGGAGATCCTAGACAAACTGGGAGAGATGCCTCTGCCTCCGTATATTACCCACAAACTTCAGGATAAAAACCGTTATCAGACCGTTTATGCAAAACATGAGGGCAGTGCGGCAGCCCCAACAGCCGGTCTTCATTTTACCAAGGAGCTTCTTCAGCAGATTGAAGAAAAAGGGGTGAAGATCGCCCATGTAACCCTTCATGTAGGACTGGGAACCTTCCGCCCGGTAAAGGTGGATGATGTAGAAAATCATCATATGCATTCCGAGTTCTATGTGGTGGAAGAAGATCAGGCAAAACTGATCAACGATACGAAAAAGGCGGGAAAACGGGTAATCTCTGTGGGAACCACAAGCTGCAGGACTCTGGAATCTGCCACAGATGAAAATGGTATCCTTCAGGCAAAAAGCGGCTGGACAGAGATCTTTATTTATCCGGGATACCAGTTTAAGATGATCGACGCCTTGATCACCAATTTCCATCTGCCGGAATCCACTCTTTTAATGCTGGTGTCGGCGCTGGCAGGAAAGGAGCATATCCTGGCGGCTTATAAAGAGGCTGTGAAGGAGAGATACAGGTTCTTTAGCTTTGGAGACGCTATGATCATTGAATAGGAATTAGATACAGATTATTGTTAATAAAGAGAATTGAAGTTACAGGAAGCCCTGTCGGACAGTCAAGACCGACAGGGCTTTTGACATTACAGAACTTATACAGACAGTAGAGTTTTATTTAGAATACTATTGGGTCAAACAAAAAAGCATTATTGCCTGTTGAACTTCCAGCAGGCATTTCTTAAATTCATATCCCACAAAGAAATTGGATTCGATAACTTCTTTGGAAACTTCTTCTCCGCGATAAAAGGGCGGGCAAGGATTTAAGACAGCATTGTTCCAATGAAAATCCCATGACTTCAGAAGCTTCCTTCCATGCTAATCCTATATTTCCCCGCTCACCGAC
>DXFG01000173.1 GCA_019114545.1 Candidatus Blautia pullistercoris
CGAATCACCAGGAAAATACGGCAGTGGATGTAAATCGGCCGTAGAACAGTTCCAGGCAGACAACGGCTTATCCTGCGATGGTATTGCCGGAAAGAATACTATATATAAACTGTGCAGAGTATAACAAAAAATCTCCCCGGAAACCCTCCGGGGAGTACATATTGTACCATCTTCGTATAATTATATACCATGTATTGTGTTTGTATGTCGTTACTACTGGGTCATCCATCCCGGACACTGGACCCTCTGCCCGTCACAATACTGGGTAAGAATGGGCTGCCGCACCCCGGGGCGTGAGAGATAGTTGTCAAAAAGTTCGTCAACAACTTCAGAGATACTTTCAAAAAGGTTTCTTCCATACATCCATTTATGGTCAAAGGCTGTAGAGGATGTAATAGTAAAATCGTAACCTTTATTTCTGTACCATTCGGTATACACACGATTTAAAGTAAAGGACATAATAGCCAGTACATTTGCCCGGATAGTATCTTTGGGCCAGGTGGCATAGATCTCGCTGCAGGCTACGTTTTTGATGTAATCCCTGTACCGGACAAAATAATTCTGAGCGGAAGTATTATCCGGTGTGCCGTCATGGACCACTACCGTTTCCGGAATCACCACCCGGCTGAGGACGATCTCTCCGGAGGTATCCATGGGTTTGATCTCATCTTCCGGAATCTTCTCCGGATAATTGCCGAAGAGGGTGTGTGCGGGGATTACAATATCCTGGAAGGTCTCCCGGGGTGTGGCGGGGCGAAGAAAGGCCTGCTGAGTGGCTACAGAGTCAGGGAGGATTTCCGCGCCGGAGATTTCCAGGTCCTCATAGCCCTCTTTGGAAATCCGGAAAGTATACTCTGCGTAAGGCTGATATTCAGAAGGAGCCATACTGTATTCCAGAGGGGGCGCCGGCAGGGTCAGCTCCGGGATGTGACCGCTGGAATCTGTATTGGCTTCCTCGATGACAGAGTCGGGATTTCCGCTGTAGGAAATGGAGACCGAGGCGTCATCTATGGGCTGGTTTCTGTCTGCAGTGAGTACGGAAAGGCGGAGACGGCCCTGATCAGTGCGCTCCACAGTCTGAGCAGCTTTTAATGAGAAAAGATTCATAAGAAACCTCAGAAAATGTCATTGATTTATTATATGAAATAGAAAAAGTTTTGTGCGGATATAGGACAGCCTCTATAATTTATATTGAAAAAAAGTGAAAACAGCGATAAAATATCAGTAAATTTGGATAATCGTAAAGCATATACGAGGAGGATATTACATGGCAAAATATGTAATGGCATTGGATGCAGGGACTACCAGTAACAGATGTATTCTGTTCAATAAAAAAGGAGAGATTGTCAGCTTTGCCCAGAAGGAATTTGCTCAGTATTTTCCCAAACCGGGCTGGGTAGAGCATGATGCCAATGAGATATGGTCCAATCAGCTGGGGGTGGCTGTGGAGGCCATGCAGAAAGCAGGAGCTGAGGCAGCGGATATTGCCGCCATCGGGATCACAAATCAGAGGGAAACCGCCATTGTCTGGGATAAAAATACAGGAGAGCCTGTTTATCATGCCATTGTATGGCAGTGCCGGAGAACTTCTGAATACTGTGATTCTCTTAAGGAAAAAGGGCTGACAGAAGAATACCGGAAGAAAACAGGGCTGATCATTGACGCTTATTTTTCAGGGACAAAAGTAAAATGGATTCTGGATCATGTGGAAGGGGCCAGAGAGAGTGCGAAGAAAGGGGAGCTTCTTTTCGGCACAGTTGAGACCTGGCTGATCTGGAAGATGACAAAGGGTGAGGTCCATGTCACAGACTATTCCAATGCTTCCAGGACCATGCTTTTTAATATCAATACACTGGACTGGGATGAAGATATATTAAAAGAACTGGATATCCCAAGAGAAATGCTGCCTGAGGTAAAGCCTTCAAGCTATATATATGGAATGGCGGACAGCAGCTTTTTCGGCGGCCCTATTCCCATCGGAGGCGCAGCAGGGGATCAGCAGTCTGCCCTTTTCGGACAGACCTGTTTTGAAAAAGGAGACGCCAAAAACACCTATGGCACCGGCTGTTTCCTGCTGATGAACACAGGAGAAAAACCTGTTTTTTCCGAAAATGGTCTGGTAACCACCATTGCCTGGGGGCTGGACGGAAAGATCACTTATGCCCTGGAAGGCTCTGTTTTTGTGGCAGGAGCCGTGATCCAGTGGCTGAGAGACGAACTCCGGCTCATCGACTCTGCAGAAGACTCCGAGTATATGGCCAGAAAAGTAAAGGACACCCATGGCTGCTATGTGGTGCCGGCTTTCACAGGGCTGGGGGCGCCTTACTGGGATCAGTATGCCAGAGGGACCATCGTAGGACTGACCAGAGGCGTAAATAAATGCCACATTATCCGGGCTACGCTGGAGTCTCTGGCTTATCAGGTCCATGATGTGACCGAGGCTATGAGGGCGGATTCCGGCATTCAGATGAATTCGCTGAAAGTAGACGGGGGCGCCAGCGCCAATAACTTCCTTATGCAGGCCCAGGCAGATATGATCCAGGTGCCTGTAAAACGTCCGGTCTGTGTAGAGACCACGGCTATGGGAGCAGCATATCTGGCAGGACTGGCTGTAGGGTACTGGAACAGTCCTCAGGAGATCATCAGCAACTGGGAGATTGACCGGGTGTTTACCCCTCAGATTTCTGTGGAAGAGCGGGATAAAAAGGCAAAAGGCTGGAAGAAAGCCGTAAAACGTGCTTACGGCTGGGCAAAAGAAGAGGAATGATATGAAAATAAGAAATATGCAGGTGAATCATCTCACAGATCCCCTGGGATATGAGTGTGAATATCCGGTCTTTTCCTGGGTGACAGAGAATGTCAGAGGAAAACGCCAGGAAAAAGTCCGAATGGAGATTGCTCTGGATAGAGCTATGAAAAAAGTGGTTTATGACAGCGGCTGGAAACGGGAGATTGACAGCTGCGGTTTTTGTCCCAATGTACAGATCAGTCCCAGGACCAGATATTACTGGCGGGTGAAGGTACTTACAGACAGAAGAGAAAAAGTTGTAAGCCCTGTTGCCTGGTTTGAAACAGGAAAAAGTCAGGAACTTTGGCAGGGGCAGTGGATCCAGGCGGATTTTAACCAGAAAAATCCGGAGATCCATCCCTTGTTTCAGAAGAAATTCCAGGTGCCAGAGGATCTGGACTCTGCCAGGATCTACATCTGCGGGCTGGGACTTTTTGAAGTATTTATAAACGGCGAGAAAGTCTCAGAGGAATATCTGGCGCCTTTCTATACGGATTATCACAACTGGATACAGTATGTGACCTATGATATTACACCTCTTCTGAAAAAAGGAGAGGAAAACGCCGTAGGAGCAGCCCTTGGAAATGGCTGGTATAAGGGCAGGTTCAGCTATGAAAAAGATATGTACGGACTTTATGGAAAGGACTTTCAGCTTCTGGCAGAACTGCGGCTGGAAACGGAAATGGGCAAGGAAATCGTTATAGCTACCGATGAGAGCTGGGAATGTGCTCCTTCTCCTGTAAAGGAAAGCGGTATCTACGACGGAGAAGTTTATGATGCAAGGCTGGAGACAGATCGTTTTGCTACAGCTTCCTGTACCCTGCCCTGCAAAGCAGTAAAAGGTCCCGGGATTTCTGTACCTTTAAAGGACCGGCTCAGTCCGCCTCTTAAGATCATCCAGCGGATCCAGGAGCCCAGAAAAATACTGACTCCGGCGGGAGAAACTGTGCTGGATTTCGGGCAGGAGATCACCGGCTGGGCAGAATTTCTGTGTGACGAAGAAGAAGGACGGGAAATCCGGCTCCAATATGGGGAAGTCCTTCAGGATGGCTGTTTTTACCGGGACAATCTCCGCACGGCCAAGGCGGAGATGACCTATATTTCTTCCGGAGAAAAGCGGTGGGTCCGCCCTCATTTTACCTTCTATGGTTTCCGCTATGTGAAAGTGACAGGAATGACAGAGGTCGATCCCAGAAATTTTACTGCCTGTGTGATACATTCAGATATCAGCAGAACCGGAAATATCCAGACCTCCTCCGAGAAAGTGAACCGGCTTTTTGAAAATACGGTCTGGGGACAGAAGGGGAACTTTCTGGATGTGCCTACAGACTGTCCCCAGAGAGATGAACGGCTGGGATGGACGGGAGACGCCCAGGCTTTCTGCGCTACAGCTTCTTTTCATATGGAGACGCCGGCTTTTTATCGGAAATATCTCTATGACATGAAATTAGATCAGAAGATCTATAAGGGAGGCGTTCCCCATGTGGTGCCTGACGTGCTGGGACAGGTGCAGCGTATCAAGAATCACAGTGAAAATCCGGTCACAAAAGAAGGGGAATGGCCAACTTACGGCTCCTGTGCCTGGGGAGATGCGGCCTGTATCATTCCCTGGACCCTGTATAAGTTTTACGGAGATGAGATTCTGCTGGCGGAACAGTATCCGGTCATGCGGGACTGGGTGGACTATATCTTTCGTGTAGATGAGGAGCAGTGCGGCGGCTCACGGCTTTGGAGCACCGGTTTCCATTTTGCGGACTGGCTGGCTCTGGACAACCCGGATAAGACCAGCAGTTTCGGCGGTACGGATAATACTTATGTGGCTACGGCTTTTTACTATTATTCTGCCATGCTGACAGCAAAGGCAGCTTATGTGCTGGGTATACGCCAGGATGCGAGAGCTTACCGGCAGCTGGCAAAAGAGATCAAGGCAGCCTTTCGCCGAAAATATTTTGACAGCAAAGGAGATCTGAGTGTTAAAACCCAAACCGCTATGGTCCTGGCTTTGTACTTTAAGCTGGCGCCTAAGTCCGCCAGAAAGAAGATCGCAGGGGAGCTGAAGAAAAATATCCGGTCCCACGGCATGCATTTGACCACCGGTTTTGTGGGAACCTGTTACCTTTGCCTTGCTCTTTCAGAGATGGGTATGGATCAGGAAGCTTACAGTCTGCTCCTCCAGGAGGGATATCCCGGCTGGCTCTACGAGGTGAACATGGGGGCCACTACTGTATGGGAACGGTGGAATTCTATCCTTCCTGACGGACACATCAGCGATACCGGTATGAACAGTCTGAATCATTATGCCTATGGAGTGATCGCAGAATGGATGTACCGCTGTATGTGCGGTCTGAATCCTGCAGAAAAAGGTCCGGGATTTATGCGGGCAGTGATTGCTCCCAAACCTGACAGACGGCTTCGCTTTGCCCGGTGTTCCTACGATTCTGCAAGGGGCCTTTATGAATCCGGCTGGGAGTGGAAGAAAAAGGGAATTCTTTTTCAGGTAAGAGTTCCTTTTAATACCAGGGCAAAATTTATACTTCCATATCGTGGAAAAAGAGTTTATCTCAATGGAAGGCGCAGCCGGCATCTGGAGAACAAAGGAAAGGTCCTGCTGAATCCGGGAAGTTATGAGATCTTTCTTGTGGCCGGTCCAGGAAAATAGACAGTACAGAAGGTGAAATGCAGATGTTTGGAGAAAATCATGCACATATATTTATGAATGCCCTGGATTATCATCAGGCAGTAAAAGACCACGAAAAGACTCCTGATGAGGGACTTATAAGGGCGCATTTTAAGGCTTATCAGGAAAAACAGGTTTCTTTTGTAAGAGACGGGGGAGACTATCTTCACGTCTCTTACAAAGCAAGAGAAATCGCCCCGGAATATGGGATCGACTACAGGACCCCTGTTTTTGCCATTCACAAAAACGGTCATTATGGAGGAATCGTAGGCAGAGGATTTGATACCATGAAAGAATATGCCGCACTGGTGAAAGAAGTCCGAAAGGAAGGGGGAGATTTTATCAAGATCATGACCACAGGGATCATGGATTTTGATACAGATGGTTCCATTACAGGTACCGCCCTTTCCTTTGGGGAAGTTCGGGAGATGGTTCATATTGCCCATGAAGAAGGGTTCTGTGTTATGTCCCATACCAATGGTGCCAGAGCAGTAAAAGAAGCTGCCGCAGCAGGTGCAGACAGTATTGAACATGGCAATTATGCCGATGAAGAAGCGTTAGAGATCATGGCTGAAATGGGAACGGTCTGGGTTCCTACCATCACTGTTGTAAAGAATCTCATCGGAAAAGGCAGGTTTTCCGACCAGGTGCTAAACCAGATCTGGGAAAAAGGAAAGAAAAATATCCGAAGAGGATACGAGGCCGGGGTGAACCTGGCTTTAGGCAGCGACGCCGGGGCCTATCTGGTTCCCCATGGCCAGGGAATCCTGGATGAGTGGGCATGTTTCCAGGAAATCCTGGGTGATAAGGCAGACTTAATGGAGCGGCTTTTAAAGGGAGAAGCTCTTATTCAAGAAAAATTCCGGAAAGTTTAAAAAATTAAAAAAATTTTTTTAAAAAAAGTATTGACGAATTGGAAAATCTTTGCTATACTTTCACTTGTCGTTGAGAGATAACAAAAACGACAGCCAAGCGGGAGTGCTGGAATTGGCAGACAGGCAAGACTAAGGATCTTGTGGGTGTATGCTCGTGTGGGTTCAAGTCCCATCTCCCGCAGTTTAGATCCCCTTATTTTAAGGGGATTTTCTTATGTGAAAATAAGATAATCAACAGAGTCAGCAGCAAATTTAAAAATGAAAAATATAGGAGGAAATCCTGCATATTATGACACAGTAGAGAGTTAATATAAGAGCAGAGAAGGTTCTGTTTTTGTATTAGCTCTTTATTTATGCAAAGGAGGAAAGCAAATGTTGACCATAGGCTGTCATCTGTCTTCCGCCAAAGGCTATGCCGCTATGGCGAAGGAAGCGGAAAAAATAAATGCAAATACTTTTCAGTTTTTTACCAGAAATCCCAGAGGAGGAAAGGCCAAGGCCATTGATCTGAAAGACGTGGAGAAGTTTCACTCGGAAGCGGACCGGCTGGGGATCCAGAAGATCCTGGCACATGCTCCTTATACTCTGAACGCCTGCTCCCCTGACGAAAAAGTCCGGGAATTTGCCTATAATACGATGGCAGACGATCTGAGAAGAATGGAATACACTCCCGGGAACTGCTACAATTTTCACCCGGGAAGCCATGTAAAGCAGGGAGCTGAGAAAGGAATCGAACTGATCGCAGAACTTTTAAATCAGATTTTGAAGCCGGAGCAGAGTACCACCGTACTCCTGGAGACCATGGCCGGAAAGGGCAGTGAGATCGGAAGAAACTTTCAGGAACTCCGGGAGATCCTGGACCGGGTAGAACTTCAGGATAAAATGGGCGTCTGCCTGGATACCTGCCATATATATGACGGAGGTTATGACATTGTAAATGACCTGGATGGAGTCCTGAAAGAATTTGACCAGGTCATCGGTCTTTCCCGGCTGAAAGCTGTCCATTTAAACGACAGTATGTATGGCCTGAACAGTCACAAAGACCGTCACGCAAAGATCGGGGAGGGGAAGATCGGGAAAGAAGCCATGATCCGGATTGTTAATCACCCGGCATTAAAGGACCTGCCTTTTTACCTGGAAACCCCGAATGATCTTGAAGGATATGGGGCTGAAATTGCCTTTTTGCGCAGTGTCCGGCAGGAATCGTGAGAAAAATCAAAATTCCACATTTGTTGGAACTTTTTGAAAAGAAAAGAAGGAAATCTGCCGGAAAACGGTAATATATTTATCAGAAGGAGAAGACTTGCACAATCGATGGGAAAAGAAAGTCAGGTGACGGTGGATGAATATTCGTGAAGAACTGGAAGCAAAGGAACTGGAATATCTCAGTCCTTATGCCTCCTTCAGCGGAAAATCCCGGGGAAGAGAGAGAGAAGAGATGGAATGTGATATCCGGACCGTTTACCAGAGAGACCGTGACCGGATCCTCCACAGTAAATCCTTTCGGAGAATGAAGGATAAGACACAGGTTTTTCTGGCGGCTCAGGGAGATCATTACAGGAACCGGCTGACCCATACTCTGGAAGTGTCTCAGATCGCCAGGACTATTGCAAAGGCTTTGTATCTCAATACGGATCTGGTGGAGGCCATTGCCCTGGGACACGATCTGGGACATACCCCTTTCGGACACGCAGGAGAAAAGGTCCTGGACCGGGTCTGCCCCCTTGGATTTTCTCACGTAAGACAAAGCCTCCGGGTAGTGGAGAGACTGGAAAAAAACGGAAGAGGACTGAACCTGACCTGGGAGGTCCGGGATGGGATCATTAACCACAGGACCAGTGGAAAGCCTCATACCCTGGAAGGCCAGGTGGTCCGCTACAGCGACAAGATTTCCTATATACATCATGATATGGACGATGCCCAGCGGGCAGGGATCATTTCAGAAGATAATATCCCTATTACACTGCGGCTGCTTTTAGGGGAAAATACCAAAGAACGGCTGAATACCTTTGTTCATGATATTGTGGAACACAGCCGGGGAAAAGAATATATTTCCATGTCCCCGGATATTGAAGACGGGCTTCGTGACCTTCGTTCTCTGATGTTCCAGGACGTGTACCTGAATCCGGTGGCGAAAAGCGAAGAAAAAAAGGCAGAACATGTAATTGAGGAATTATATACATATTACAGGAAATATCCGGAAAAAATGTCAGAAGAATACCAGAAACTTCTGGCAGAGGGGGAGTCTAAAGAACGGGTGGTCTGCGATTATATTTCCGGTATGACCGACCAGTATTCCCTGGAAAAATTCAAAGACATTTTTATCCCGAAAAGATGGCGGGGCCGGGAAAAGAGATAGTGGAAAAGAGGAATCAGAATGTATTATTCGGATGATATTATTGAAGAGGTCCGTATGAAAAACGATATAGTAGATGTGATCTCCGGATATGTAAAGCTTCAGCGAAAGGGCAGTTCCTATTTTGGCCTCTGTCCTTTTCATAATGAAAAATCCCCTTCTTTTTCTGTAAGTCCGGGTAAACAGATGTATTATTGCTTCGGCTGCGGAGCTGGAGGAAACGTGTTTACCTTTCTGATGGAATACGAAAATTTTTCCTTTGTGGAGGCAGTGAAATATCTGGCTGACCGGGCAGGGGTCCGGCTGCCCGAGGCAGAGTATTCCCCTGAGGCGAGAAGGGCGGCAGATCTGAAATCCCGTCTCCTGGAAATCAATAAGAAGGCAGCTGCCTTCTATTATTATCAACTGAAAAGCGAAAAAGGAAAACAGGGAATGGAATATCTGAAAAAGAGAGAACTGTCTGAGGAGACTATTAAGAAATTCGGTCTTGGCTGTTCCCCCCGGTATTCCGGAGCCCTGTATCAATACCTGAAGGGTCAGGGCTATTCCGATGAGCTGCTGAAAGAATCGGGACTGTTCAATGTAGATGAGCGCCGGGGTATGCAGGACCGTTTCTGGAACCGGGTCATGTTTCCCATTATGGATGTAAACAGCCGGGTTATCGGCTTCGGCGGCCGGGTCATGGGACAGGGAGAGCCTAAATATCTGAATTCTCCGGAAACAAAGATTTTTGATAAAAGCCGGAACCTGTACGGATTAAATGTGGCCAGGACTTCCAGAAAGCCCTATCTGATTATCTGTGAAGGATATATGGATGTGATCTCCATGCATCAGGCCGGGTTTACCAATGCGGTGGCCTCCCTGGGAACGGCTCTGACCTCGGGACATGCCAGCCTGATGAGCCGGTATACCAAGGAGGTTCTGCTTACTTATGACAGTGATGAAGCCGGGCAGAAGGCGGCCTTAAGAGGAATTCCCATCCTGCGGGCGGCAGGGATCCGGCCCAGGGTGGTGAATCTGGCTCCTTACAAGGATCCGGATGAATTTATAAAGGCAGAAGGCAGGGAGGCCTTTGAGAAGCGGCTGGAGGAGGCCATGAATTATTTTCTTTTCCAGGTAAAAGTGCTGGAAAAGAAATATAATCTGGCGGATCCCGAGGAGAAGACGCAGTTTTTCAGGGAGATCGCAGGAATGCTCCTGGAATTCCCGGAAGAACTGGAGAGGAACAATTATATGGAGACCCTTTCCCGAATCTATCGTATTCAATACGAAGATCTGCGGAAAATGGTAAACCATATGGCTCTTGCTCCTAAGAAAAACCCGGATCCCGTCCGGCGGGAAGGGCCCAGGAAGAAGAAAGAAAACAGGGAAGACGCAGGACAGACTGCCCAGAAGCTTATGCTGACCTGGCTTACCTCTTATCCGAAAATGTTTGATACCATTGACGGGTATATCGGACCGGAAGATTTCACCACTCCCCTTTATCATCAGGTGGCCCAGCTGGTATTTGCCCAGCACGAAGAGGGGGCGGTGAATCCTGCAAAACTGCTGAATCAGTTTTCAGATCCGGAAGAACAAAGAGAGGTGGCTTCTTTGTTTCATGCGTCCCTCCATCTGGAAGGGGAGGAGGAAGCAAGACGGGCAGTGCTTGAAACCCTATGCCGTCTGAAGCGGGACAGCATTGACTGGCAGAATGAACACCTGGCCCCTACAGATCTTACAGGACTGCAGAAGATCATAGAGGCAAGGAAAAGACTGGAGGACCTGGAAAGAGGCAGAGTAACACTGCATATTTCCTTTGATTGAGGATACCATATAATTAAGAATTGAGAGGATGGAACATTTATGGAAATGAACATGGCAAAATTCAGCGAGAAACTGGCAGAGCTTATTGAACTGGCAAAGAAGAAGAAAAACGTACTGGAATACCAGGAGATCAATGACTTTTTCAAGGATTTTCCTCTGGATGCGGAACATATGGACAAGGTTTTTGATTACCTGGAAGCCAATGGCGTAGATGTGCTGCGGATTCAGGATAACGATATGGACGACCTGATCATGAGCGACGAAGAAGAAATGAATCTCAGCGAAGAGGACGAGGTAGATATGGAGAATATCGACCTGTCAGTGCCTGAAGGAGTCAGCATTGAAGATCCGGTCCGTATGTATCTGAAAGAGATCGGAAAAGTTCCACTTCTCACCGCCGAGGAAGAGATCAGCCTGGCAAAAAGAATGGAAAACGGAGATGAAAGCGCCAAAAAGCGTCTGGCAGAAGCCAATCTCCGTCTGGTAGTCAGCATTGCCAAAAGATACGTAGGAAGAGGTATGCTCTTCCTGGACCTGATTCAGGAAGGAAATCTGGGCCTGATCAAAGCCGTGGAAAAATTTGATTACCGGAAAGGATACAAGTTTTCGACCTATGCTACCTGGTGGATCCGTCAGGCGATCACCAGGGCCATTGCGGATCAGGCAAGGACTATCCGTATTCCTGTGCATATGGTAGAGACCATCAATAAGCTGATCCGTGTGTCCAGACAGCTACTTCAGGAACTGGGAAGAGAACCTCAGCCGGAAGAGATTGCTAAGGAAATGAATATGTCTGTGGACCGTGTGAGAGAAATCCTGAAAATTTCTCAGGAGCCGGTTTCCCTGGAAACGCCCATCGGTGAGGAAGAGGATAGCCATCTGGGCGACTTTATCCAGGATGACAATGTCCCGGTGCCTGCAGATGCGGCAGCCTTTACCTTACTGAAGGAACAGTTGGTAGAGGTTCTGGGCACACTCACAGAAAGAGAACAGAAGGTGCTGCGCCTTCGCTTCGGTCTGGATGACGGAAGAGCCAGAACTCTGGAAGAAGTTGGTAAAGAATTTAACGTTACCAGAGAACGTATCCGTCAGATCGAGGCCAAGGCTCTCAGAAAGCTCCGTCACCCAAGCCGCAGCCGTAAACTGAAAGATTATCTGGATTAATAAGGAAAGCTTATGAGAGAGATACAGATATCCCGGCGGCTGAAAGCCGTGGCAGCCCTGGTAAGTCCGGGTCTGGTGCTGGCAGATGTGGGCTGCGACCACGGATATATTCCTATTTATTTAATACAAAAAGGACAGATCCCAAGAGCCATTGCCATGGATATTAACCAGGGTCCTCTTTTGCGGGCCAGGGAGCATATCCGGGAATGGGGATTGGATGACTACATAGAAACCAGGCTTTCTGACGGGGTGGAGGCATTAAATCCCGGGGAGGCCCAGTGTCTGGTGATCGCAGGCATGGGCGGGCCTCTTATGGAGAAGATCCTCACCCAGGGAAAGCATGTGGTGGAGAATATGAAAGAACTGATCCTCCAGCCTCAGTCAGAAATCGGACATTTCCGCCGGTTTCTGGCTGAAAATGGTTATACGGTCATCAAAGAGGACATAGTGGAGGAAGACGGTAAATATTATCCCATGATGAAGGCCGTTCAGGGACAGATGAAGTATACAAAAAAGGCAGAATATCTTTACGGAAAAGGGCTTCTGGAAGCCCGGCATCCGGTGTTAAAAGAATTTCTGGAAAAAGAGGACCGGGAGACAAAAGAGCTTCTGGAAAAGCTTTCCCGTGTAGATACCCCTTCCGCAAGGAAGCGGAGCAAAGAGCTGCTCACAGAGATTAAAGACAGAGAGGAGGCCCTTGCCTACTATGAAGTGTAAAGAGATCATAAAGAAGATAGAAGAAAAATATCCCGTTTCCTTTGCAGAAGACTGGGATAATCCTGGACTTCTTGTAGGAGATCCGGAGAAAGAAGTGAGGAAAATTTTTCTTGCACTGGATGTGACAGATGAAAGTCTGATGGAAGCAGTGAAGACAGGGGCGGATATGATCATTACCCATCATCCTCTGATTTTTTCCGGCATCAAAAAGGTGACTACAGATAATTTTATCGGCCGCCGGATCATAGGATTGATAGAGAATAGAATTTCCTATTATGCCATGCATACAAATTTTGATGTGCTGGGAATGGCGGATCTGAGTGCAGATTACCTGGAACTTGTCAAGAGGGAGATTCTGGAGGTTACTTATGACCGGGAAGGTCAAAGAGAAGGCCTTGGCAGGGTTGGAAATCTCGCCAAACCTCAGACACTGGAAGCTTTCGGCAGATTTGTAAAGAAAAAATTCTCCCTGCCTTTTGTAAAGATCTACGGCGATCCGGAGAAAATAGTAAGGAAGGCCGCCGTCTGCACCGGCTCCGGAAAAAGTCTCATGTCTGCTGTACTCCAGGCAGGCGCCGATGTGTATGTTACGGCAGATATGGACTATCATTCTTCTATAGATGCAGTAGCTCAGGGAGTATGCGTCATAGATGCCGGCCATTACGGTACAGAATATATTTTCATGGATTATATGGAAAAAGAATTGAGAGAAATGCTTCCGGAACTGGAAATTGAAAAGATGAAGGTACAGCATCCCTGTAAAGCAATATAAGCATCTGGCAGGAAAGGAGAGGCATAATGAAGGAAAAAATGATTTCCGTAAAAATCCTGGGAAAACTGAGAGAATATCCCTATGGCACCCCTTACAGTAAGATCGTGGAAGATTTTCCGGAAAGCACCAGATATCCCATTGTCCTGGTGATGAAGGATAAAAAGCTCTGTGAGCTCCATAAAAAGCTGAAAAAAGACGGTGAACTTCAATTCATCACACTGGGTGATGAAATCGGTCATAAAACCTACAAGAGAAGCGCTTCTCTGCTCTTACTGAAGGCAGTTTATCATGTGGGACACGGCAGGATACGAAAGGTGACCCTCCACTTTTCCGTGGGCTCCGGATATTACTATACCATTGATGGAGATGTGGAGATCACGCCGGAGTTCCTGGCGCAGGTGAAAGCTTATATGCTGGAACTGACGGAGAGAAAGATCCCCATTCGGAAAAGAAGTGTGGGGACCAGTGAAGCCATTGAGATCTTTCACCGCCATCATATGTATGATAAGGAAAAGCTTTTTCATTTCCGCAGGGGATCCCGGGTAAATATTTACAGTCTGGAAGATTTTGAGGATTATTTTTACGGCTACATGGTAAATCATACCGGCTATCTGAAATATTTTGAACTATATCCTTACGATCAGGGCATAGTACTTCAGCTTCCGGACAGAGAAAACCCCCAGGCTGTGCCTCCCTTTAAACCCTGGACAAAGCTTTTCCAGGTACAGAAAGAATCTGCAAGCTGGGGAGAAATGATAGGCGCAGATACAGTTGGAGATCTGAATGAGCAGATCAGTAAAAAGGGAGCCAATGAACTGATTCTTATCGCAGAGGCTCTCCAGGAATCTAAGATCTCCCAGATCGCAGACCAGATTGCCAATGACAGGAGCAGGAAATTTATTATGATCGCAGGTCCATCTTCTTCGGGAAAGACCACCTTCTCCCATCGGCTGTCCATTCAGCTTTCTGCCCATGGATTGAAGCCACATCCTATTGCTGTAGACAATTACTTTGTCAACCGGGCGGATACCCCTCTGGACGAAGAAGGAAATTATAACTTTGAATGTCTGGAAGCCATTGACGTAAAGCAGTTTAACGAGGATATGACAGCTCTTCTCAGAGGAGAAGAAGTATCCATGCCCTCTTTCAATTTTAAAACGGGACAGCGGGAATATAGGGGAGATTCTCTCAGCCTGGGTCCGGACGATGTGCTGGTGATCGAAGGGATCCACTGTCTCAATGATAAGCTGAGTTTCAGCCTTCCTGCTAAGAGCAAATTCCGGATCTATATCAGCGCTCTTACCCAGCTGAACATTGATGAACACAACCGGATACCTACCACAGACGGAAGACTGATCCGGCGGATCGTCCGGGACGCCAGGACCAGAGGCGCTTCTGCAAAGGCTACGATTGCCATGTGGAACTCTGTGCGGCGGGGAGAAGAGGAGAATATTTTCCCCTATCAGGAGTCTGCAGATGTGATGTTTAATTCTGCTCTGATTTATGAACTGGCAGTTTTAAAACTTTATGCAGAACCCCTGCTTTTTTCCATACAGCCTGGAGAACCGGAATACAATGAGGCAAAACGGCTGCTGAAGTTCCTGGATTACTTCATAGGAGTGCCCAGCGAGGCCATACCTCACAACTCCATACTCCGGGAATTTGTAGGCGGAGGCTGCTTTGACGTATAAATATGTGAAATTTCTGCCCGTCAGACATAAGGTCAGATATAAGTTCTGGACTTATGCCTGGCGGGCATTTTTCTGTATGAAAATAAAGTATTAGACGTAAAAAAGTTTTCTGGCTATAATTTTTCTGATTCCAAAAAATTATTATAGGAAGGAGTTTTTTCGGAAAGAATTTATCCGATCTTTGCTATGAATGTGTTGCTCAATAAAATAATAGAACCTAAAAATCAGATAAGAGAGGAACAGAAGATCTTTTCCAACCGCGCCCTGAAAGTTATGCTGATCCCCCTTTTTATGGAACAGCTTTTAGGCGTGCTGGTAGGGGTGGCAGATACTTTTATGGTCAGCTATGCCGGAGAGGCGGCGGTATCCGGGGTATCCCTGGTAAATATGTTTAATACGGTCTTTTTGTTTTTATTTTCTGCCCTTGCCGCAGGAGGCTCTGTCGTGGTCAGCCAGTATATCGGAAGCAGAGAAAAAGAAAAAAGCAGCTTGTCTGCTGGTCAGCTTGTGATGATCTCTGTCCTGTTTTCTCTGGTTCTTATGGCCGTGATCTTGCTTTTAAACCGCCGGCTTTTGGGGCTTTTGTTCGGTGAAGTAGAAGCGGATGTTATGGAAGCATGTGTTATCTACCTGCGGATCTCTGCCTACTCTTATCCTGCTATCGCTGTATATAATGCGGGAGCGGCCATTTACAGAAGTATGGGAAAGACGAATGTTACCATGTATCTTTCTTTGGCTGCCAATGGGATTAACGTAGTGGGAAATGCCATAGGCGTATTTCTCCTCCATGCAGGGGTAGCGGGAGTGGCCTATCCCTCGCTGATTTCCAGAAGTTTTTCCGGGGCAGTGATCATCATCCTGTGCTTTAAAAAAAGCAATGAAGTTTATCTTGTATGGAGAAAAATCCTGTGCTGGAAAGGGAATATGGTGCGGAAAATACTGGGAATTGCTGTGCCAAACGGCATCGAAAACGGTCTTTTCCAGATGATCAAAGTAGCTTTAAGCAGTATAACCGCATTGTTCGGAACAGTACAGATCGCTGCCAACGGTGTGGCTCAGAGTTTTTGGTCTGTGGCAGCTCTTATGGGGACGGCCCTGGGCCTGGCCTTTATTACAGTTATCGGCCAGTGTATGGGAGCCGGGGACCGGCAGGCGGCAGATTATTATATGAGAAAGCTTCTGCGGATTACCTTCCTGGCTTCTGTGCTGTGGAATGGGGTGATCCTATTGATATCCCCTATGGTCCTTCAGGGATATGCTCTGTCTCCTCAGGCGAGAAGACTGACCCTTGTTCTGATACTGATCCACAATATTTTTAACGCATTGTTTTATCCTCTGTCCGGAGCTCTTTCCAACGGTCTTCGGGCTGCAGGAGACGTAAAATTTACCATGTACGTCAGTATCTTTTCCACGATTGTCTGCAGAGTGGTCTTTTCTGTGATCTTCGGTATCTGGATGGATATGGGAGTCATCGGCGTGGCCCTTGCCATGTGTCTGGACTGGGGACTGCGTGCTTTACTGTTCTGGATCCGGTTCAAAAAGGGCAAATGGAAGGAATTCCAGGTGATCGGCTGAAAAAGGTGTGGCGAATTTCTATCCTGCGATCCTGGCGAATCTTTGCGAAAATGTGGAAGTTATCCCTGCAGTGAACCAGGTGGAGCTGCATCCTTTCTTTGCCCAGGAGGCCGCTCTGGAAAATATGAAATCCTATGGTGTGGTACCCCAGGCATGGGGTCCTCTGGCAGAAGGCAAACATGGTATTTTCACAGATCCGGAACTGACCGAGATCGGTAAGAAATACGGTAAGAGCGCTGCCCAGGTCGTACTCCGCTGGAATGCCCAGCGTGGGGTATCCATCATTCCTAAATCCGTTCATGTGGAGCGGATGGAGCAGAATATAGATATCTGGGATTTCAGCCTGACTGAGGACGAAATGAAAAAGATCGCCGAGAAAGATCTGGGGCACAGCGAAATTGTAAACCATGAGGATCCCGGGCAGGTTGCGTACAAAGTCCGGGGTATGGTATACTTTGTTACAGGTAAAAATCCATAAGCAGAGGGGCGGGACCTATGAAGACAATACTGATCGTAGAAGATGAAAAAGATATTGCAGAGATGCTGTCGGTGTTTCTGGAAAATGAAGGGTATCGGACAGTGTCGGCCTATGATGGTCTGGAAGGACTGCGTCTCTTCGGAAAGGAAAGAGCAGATCTGGTAATTCTGGACATTCTGCTGCCTAAATTGGACGGTTTTTCTTTGTGCAAAGAGATCCGGAGAAAATCCGATGTGCCGATGATCATGCTGACGGCGCTGTCTGACGAGGACAGCCAGATAAAGGGCTATAATCTGATGATTGACGAGTATGTGACGAAGCCATTTTCTATAGGGGTTTTTCTGAAAAAAGTGGCAGCCGTGCTGCGCAGAAGAGAGAATCCCAGAACAGAACTTTTATCCTGGGGAGATATCTCTATGGACAGAGAAAGCCATACGGTAAAAGTAAAGGAGCAGGAGGTTTATCTCACAGGAAGGGAATTTGAACTCCTGGCTCTTTTTCTGGCAGATCCCCACCGTATCATGACAAAAGATTACATCATGGAAAAGCTGTGGAAATATGAATATGGCTGTGAAGACGGGATTATCTACACCCATATTAAAAATCTCCGGAAAAAAATAGGAGAAGATGTGATCAAAACCATACGAGGGGTGGGATATAAACTTGATTAAGCGGATACAGGAAAGTTTTTCCCTGAAAATATTTTTTATCACTGCAGCTCTCCTGGTCTTTTCCAACCTTCTGGTGCTGATGGGCCTGTATGCTTTCATGCCCCAGATCTATACCTTAAGCTATAATGACCATGTAAATACCTGTGTAGAAGAACTGGAAGAGACTCTTCCCAAAATACGCCGGGAGGAATCCGGGAAGTTTTTCAATGACCTGTGTGAAAAATATCAGATGAGGATGGATATCTCTGCCCCATATACCAAGGAGAAAGTGGAGATCCCCGGGCTTCAAAGTCAGTATCTCTGTCAGGATCAGCAGAAATACAGCCTTCAGGCAACAGGGGCAGTGGCAGATGGAAGGACTTCTGTCCGCCAGTATAGCTATAGCATAGAGAATAACCGCTCTATAGGCATGGAAGGAGAAAAAATAGAATCCTGTATGGTTACCCTTTCTTTCTCAGATCAGGGACCCTATGAATTTACTTTGATTCCGACGGAAGCGAATCGGGTAAATATTTTTCTTTCTGATCTGGAAAGGATTTTGCCTTATCTTCTGTCCATTATTTTTCTGCTGGCTTTTGGAGCGTCGGCAGTCTATACCCGGTACATTACCGGACCTGTTCTGGGAATCAGCCGGGCGGCCAAAGCCATGTCACGCATGGACTGGACAAATTCCCGGCTGTTTTTCAAAAGAAAGGATGAAATCGGTTCTCTGGCCCGGAGTATTGACAGCACTTCCAAAGCCTTGGAACAGGCTCTCTCTGAGAGAGATGATGCCAATAAAAAACTGCAGGCAGAGCTGGAAAAACAGAAGAAACTGGATCAGGAGCAGCAGGAATTTTTTGCTGCAGCCTCCCATGAACTGAAGACTCCGGTAACAGTGCTGAAAGGCCAGCTTACAGGAATGCTTTATCAGGTAGGCGCCTATCAGGACCGGGAACTCTATCTGAAAAAATCGCTGAGGACTGTAGAGGAAATGGAACACCGGATCCTGAAGATCCTGGAGGTGTCCCGTATGGAAAGGCCGGATATGAAAGCAGAGATCCGGGAAATAGATCTCACCAGGATCATCAGGGAAAGCTGCACTCCTTATGAGGATCTGATAGAGGATAAAGGAATGACGCTGCGGGTGTCGCTGCCGGAATCCTTTAAGATCCTGGGGGATCCAAAGTTACTGAAAAGCGCTTTGGAAAATCTCCTGGAAAATGCTGTGAAATATTCTCCCCCGGGAGAAGAAATCCGGATTTCTGCACAGAAGGAATCAGAGGAGTCAAAACTCTGCAGGCTGGCAGTGGAAAATACCGGGGTATGGATCCCGGAAGAAAAGATTCCCCGGCTGTTTCAGGCTTTTTACCGGGTAGATGGATCCAGGAATAAAGAAACAGGAGGCTCGGGTCTGGGACTGTATCTTGTTAAAAAGGCTCTGGAGCTTCAGGAAATTCCTTATAAAGCAGAAAATACAGAAGGCGGATTCTGTATCTGTCTGCGTTTGAAAAGAGATTCTTCAGAAACAGGAGGGATATCAGAATGTACCAATGGATCATATTGATTGTTTTTGCTTTTTGCCTGTGGAAAATACCGGAAATGGTAAAGAACTGGCGAAAAACAGGAAAAACAGCGGATCTGCTGCAAATGCTCGTCGTCATCTGCCTGGGGATCGCGGCCATCTGGGCGCTGTCATACTTCAGATAAACTTCAGACAAAACACAGATAGATTCCAGATAAAAATGCTATTCTTTTCTATAGGAAAGCTATAGAAAAGAATAGCATTTTTACGTTAAGAAATCGGATAAAAAGGAATTTTCATATTTTCAGAGTAACACAGGAGGTAACAGAAATGTTTTTAGTCAGAGAAATTTTCCGCAGCATCTGCCGCAGGAAAGGATTCAGCCTGCTGACTGCAATGACGGGACTTTTCCTTTTTCTTTCCTTAGGAATCTATATAGGAAATTTGAATAATATCCGGAATGCCCTGGAGACTCTGGGAGAAAAGCTGCCGGTAACAGTGCAGATCACCAATGCCAATGGCAGCCAGGATATCGGTCTGGAAATCCGGTCAGCACAGTTTGATGCTTTTGCAGGAAGCGGGGTCCGAGATCTGGTATATACAGCTCAGGCTGGAGGAAACAGGGAGGAAAAGGGAGAGAATGGACCTGTACCGGAATGTGACACCTCCATAAAAGCCGCCAATTCTCTGGATGCTTTTGCAAATCTGAAGGAAGAGGACTTTTCTTTTGCCAAAGGTTATGATATCTCCTATCTTAGCAGCCGGGAGCCCTGGTGTACTATTTGTGAACAGTACGGAAGTCTTTACGGGATAGAAACGGGAGACAGCCTGGAGCTTTCTGTTTATCAGATAAAATATAAGGGGGATGATGGCTCCTTTCAGTTCCTGCCTCTGGGAAGGGCCAGCCTGAAAGTGATCGGCGTTTACAGAACTTCCAGTGAACTTTCAGAGGTTTTGCTCTCCGCAGACTGGCTGCGGCAGTATACCGAAGAACAAGGGACAGAATTTTACTATGATTCGGCAAGAGGGGTCCTGGAAGACAGCGGAAATCTCAATGGATTCAAAAAGGAAATGGAAAACAGCGCATTTGGAGAAGTAAATCCGGATGGACCCGGAGGAAAAAGGGGCTTCTGTCTGACAGTCCAGGATCAGGTGTTTATTGAGACAGCCGGAAGACTTCAGGACAATCTCCGGATTTATGAGAATTTTCAGGTACCTTTTTTCTTCCTGATTTACGGAATCAGTGTTCTTCTTCCTTTCCTCCTTCTCCGCTGCCGGAGAAAAGAAGCGGCAGTTGCTCTGTCTCTGGGACGGCCCCGGAGGCTGACAGGACTGGCTCTGTTTGGAGAAAATCTGTTTCTGGAGCTGGCCGGCTGCGTTGCGATCCTGCCGTTTCTGCTGGCCTGGACAGGGATTTCTCCAAAGGAGACGGCCCGGCTCCTGGGAATTTATATGATCTGTCTCTGCCTGGGAACAGTTACAGCTCTGGCCGGCCTTCTGAAGTTTGATGTAATGAGACTTTTGGCAAAGATTGACTGAGAGTAGAGCAGGTATAAATTGGGAGGAATATTATGCAAAAACTGACAGCGGAAAAGGTTACTTATATTTATCAGGGAAAGTACCAGAAGGTAGAAGCTTTGAAGGAGGTTTCCTGTACCTTTGCAGAAGGAAATCTTTATGCGGTTATCGGACATTCCGGAAGTGGAAAATCCACTTTGCTTTCTATCCTGGCCGGTCTTGGAAAGCCTGCCCGGGGCAGAGTGCTGGCAGACGGGGAGGATATCAGTCATATAGGATATGAGCGGCACAGAAGAGAAAATGTTTCGGTGATCTATCAGGCCTTTTGCCTTTTCCCGGCCCTGACAGTACTGGAAAATGTCATGTATCCTATGGAAATTGCTGGAAAAAAGAGAAAAGAAGCTGCAAAAAAAGCGGGAGAGCTGCTGAATAAGGTAGGGCTGACGGAGATGCTGTACCGGAAATTTCCTGCTATGCTAAGCGGCGGAGAACAGCAGAGAGTGGCTATTGCCAGAGCATTGGCTTCAGAAGCCAGGACCATTCTGGCCGACGAGCCCACCGGAAATCTGGATTCAGAAAATGGTAAAATGGTGCTGGACATTTTAAAAGAGCTGGTCCGGCAGGAAGATTACTGTGTGGTGATCGTTACCCATGATCTGGATATTGCTGCACAGGCAGATGTGGTATATGCCATGAAGGACGGCAGACTGGAAGAGAGAAGAGGTGAAAAGCTATGAGAAACAGTATCCGGCAGATGCTGCGTACTCCGTTTAAACTTCTGCTGTTCTTTCTATTTATAGGGGCTTCCACTCTGCTTCTTACCCTGGGACTCAGACTTTGGATGGAAACAGGGGAAAAACTGCGGCAGGCAGAGGAAAATTTTACCACCATCGGCATGGTCCGGCAGAGAGAAAACCTTATGGAGGCCGGACCGGTATGGCAGGCAGGGACAAAAAGTTATCTTTACTATGACTATCCCATTTACGAAGAAATCCTTTCGGAGAGCCTGCTGGATTTTGACGGGGCAGATTATCTGAAAGGTCCGGAGAAACGGCCCGTCTACGGCTCCTGGATGCCGGATTATGATCTGGAGCTTGAAGAGACAGTTGCCATGTATGGAATCTTCACAGCGGAGATTTCCCCTGTGGAGGACTGTGTACCGTCCCAGCCTGTCCAGGTGAATATTAAACGGGTATTATACGGAGACGCCAGGGGCAGCACTCAGTGCTGGTTCTGCGACCATAACAATCCGGATCCGCCGCCTATGGAGAAAGGAAAGACTTATATCGTTACTCTGGCGCCAAGAGGAAGCAGTCATCTGGACCGGGAAGAGGTGGTCATTGAATGTATTCCTACCGGTTCCTGTTATCCGGGAACAAGCCAATGCAGCAGAAACGGGGCAGAGATAGCAGGAACTTTTGCTGAGAAAGAAAATGATCCCTCCGGGCAAAGCACACTATGGGAAGAGGTGACGGAGGGTTTTTACGAAACAGGAAGAGGCGTTTACTGGCTGAATGCTATTGAAGCTCAGGAGAAATTTAATAAGACGGTTCAGGTACTTCCCACCGACTCCCTGGCACTTCTTCCAAGCTTTCATGAAAAGGAAAGTCAGGTCCTGGAAGGCCGGGAGATTTCCACGGAGGAGTTTGAAAAAGGAAAAGCGGTCTGTATGGTTTCCAAGTCCTTTGCACAGAGAAATGGTCTCAGAGTAGGGGATACTATTCCCCTTTCCCTGTATTACGCCGATTATGGAGATGCACCAGGTTATCTGGAACAGATGGTGGATTTTGGTCTGCTGAATGCCCGGGGAGAAGTATATCCTGCCTTTTGGGAAGCAAAATATGAGATTGTAGGATTCTATCAATATACTCCTTCGGAAGAGAAAGACGTAAACTCTGTGGAGATTGCCGGTGATATGATCCTGATACCCGCAAACTCTGTGAAGGCTTCTGATGAAAACAATATTGTCAAGTACGGGCCTATGCAGATGGGCACCACGTCTTTCCAGATCCCCAATGGTTCTGCCGCTGATTTTCTGGAGAATTTTAAAGAAGTAGAGAACAGCGATTTCCTGGAAATCCGGTTTGATGACAACGGATACGAACAGGTACGAAGAGAACTGGAGTCTGCAGGAAACACCGCAGCACTCCTGGCAGTGACCGGTTTCCTTTCTGCGGCAGCGCTCCTTCTGCTCCTGGCATATTTCTTCATTGTGAAGCAGAAAAGACGAACTGCTATTGAACGTTCCCTGGGTATGACCCGGAGCCAGTGCCGAAAGTCCCTTCTTGGAGGGATTCTGTTGTTCACTTTTTTTGCAGCGCTGACAGGAAGTCTTATAGGTAAGAGCTTGTATTCCAGTGTAAAAGGAGTCCTGGCCCGGGAAACAGAGCAGGAATACAGCATGAAATACAGTACCTGGCAGACCAGAGAACCTTCCCAGGAAGAGCTGGAGGTTCTGGAACAGCAGGATCTGGAACTGGAAGTCCTGGTTTATTTAGGGGTGCCTGGTTCCATTCTGGCTGGTATGCTGGGAATATCCTGGGTGTTTATGGAAAGAAATCTGAAGGTGCCTCCTATGGAAGTGATGAGTATGCGGGAGTAGGGGTATTCGATATATAGTAAGTTACACGATAGAACAGAAAAGAGGGACGTATCTGAAAGCAGATGCGTCCCTTTTCTACGTGCTGTGTCCAGCAAAGCCGGACACAGCAGTCTTTCCGGAGCTCCAATAGTTCTGGTTCTAAATTATATAATTATAAACTATTGAAGTAAATAAAATATAAGTATTTGCTATTTTATTTATAAAATACTATACTTTGCTCAAAGAAAACACAAAGTAACCGAGGGATAAACATGACGATCAAAAGTAAAATCGCACTGTCAAATGTCATGATGGTGCTGCTTCCCCTTTTTTTTACGGCGGTTGTGATCTTTGTATGCCTGAATACTTCATTGGGAAGTTACTGGCATACTCTGGAATCTATGTATAACGATGAAAATGGAATTCAGTTTGCTCAGAGTATGATCCATACCTATCAGCAGGAACTATGGGAAAACAACTGGGGCAGGGAAGATCAAAATGCCGCATATTATGAAGGAATACGGCGTAGTGATGAAATGAATCATCTGGAGGATAAGCTGTCCGGTATGGGATATCACTTTATGATTGAAAAAAACGGAAGTGAGATCTATTCCAATCTGTCGGAGATGGATGTGGAAGCGCTTATGGAACTTGGGGGAGAGGCAGTTTATTCAGCGGACACCCTTACAGCCAGCAGAAATGATATTTCTATTGTGAAAAATACATTCTATCACGGAGACAAAACTTTCTGCATCCTTGCTGTTCGCAGGGAACAGGCTGATCAGGGTATGGTCAACTATCTGCAGCATTATATTCTCAGATATATTGCAGGAATTGCAGTATTTTTTGTTCTTCTCACTTTGATTGTCAACAGCATTTTGTCCTGGTGGATATCCAGAAGCATTCTGAAGCCGTTGAACCTGTTGAAAGACGGCTCCTGCAGGATCCGTGAAGGAGATCTGGATCAGAAAATACAATATAACAAAAAAGATGAATTCGGAGAGGTCTGCCAGGATTTTGACAACATGAGAAAATATCTGAAGGAATCGGTAGAACTCAGGCAGCAGGATGAAAAACGCCGGAAAGATCTGATCGCAGGCATCTCTCACGATTTAAGGACGCCCCTGACATCTGTCTGCGGATATGTAGACGGGCTGCTGGATGGACTTGCGGACACGCCCGAGAAACAGGAGCGGTATCTGAAAGCAATCAAGACCAGAACAGGAAACCTGGTCAATCTTGTGGAAAGTCTGTCGGAATATAGCCGTCTGGATCGGGGATACCGGTATCACATGGAGAGGACGGACCTTAGAGCATACATGGAAACCTATCTGGAAAACGGAAAACATGATGCAGTTCATGACCAGGTACAGATCGACTTTCAGATGGAAAAATTTCCATGCATCGTAGACCTGGATCACCGGGAATTTAAACGGGTACTGGAAAATCTCTTTGATAATACGGTGAAATACCGGACAGCGACCCATTCGGATGTGTTGCTTTCATTTAGACGGACATCGGATTGCAGGTATGTGGAATTTATTTATCAGGATGACGGACCGGGAGTGCCGGAAGAGAGTTTGGAAGCAATTTTCGACAGCTTTTACCGGGTAGACGATTCGAGAAACCAGTCAGAAAAAGGAAGCGGACTGGGGCTTGCAGTAGTGAAAGAAATTATCCGGGGACATCATGGAACGATTCGCGCAGAAAACAAAGGGGGCCTGGCGATTATTATCTGCCTGCCTCTGGCCGAAGAAGATAAGAAAACGTTATAACGGGAAAAGGAGTATGGGAGATGGAACGGATATTGATCATTGAAGATGATGAGCTGATCGCAGATCTGGAACGAGATTACCTGGAAGCCAA
>DXFG01000015.1 GCA_019114545.1 Candidatus Blautia pullistercoris
AAACTGGCAAAAAAATTAACGCCACAGACTTTTGCTGTCAGCTTCGATGTAGAAGAGAATCAGGAAAATTCTATAAAGTCCCGGTTAAAAGATCTAATCCAGAAGAAAAATATGGAATTTCAGGCAGAGACAGGATATTCTGACAAATTAAATCTGCTGCAGGTAGAATGTAAATCAGATCTCCTTGTAAAAGAACAGAATTATATTCAGACAAGCCGGCTGCTATTGCTGGTGATCAGCGGCTGTTTGATCTTTATTGGAATCCTGAATTTTCTGAATGTAAGAGTAGCCGATATGATACTCAGTAAGAAGGACTGCACTATTATGAGAAGTATAGGAATGACGAAGAAGCAGCTCCAGAAAATGTTTCTTGCAGAAGGACTGCTCACCTGGCTGGTGTTATTCGCTTTTTTGGTAACAATTGACTCCATACTGATAGGAGGTGCCAGCTGGTTTATGAAAACGAAGATTTCCTATTTTGTATTCCACTACCCTATAAAAGAAATGGCTGGGATACTGCTGGTTTTGCTGGGAATCTGCATGATTCTTCCAAGATTTTTTTATAAACAGAATATTGAGCGGGATAAATAATATAGGGTATAAGTTGTTTATCGGCATAAAGTACCTGGATAAGTTTTTATGCTCCATACAGTAATATATCTGTATAATAACGTCCTTCTCTAACTTCTGTCACAAGGGTCCCCTGATATTTCTCCACCCGGGATTCTACATTTTTCATTCCAATACCGTAGGGCGGCTTCTGCTTAACTTTGCAGGGATTGTCCATGTGTAGGAGGAGATTGCCCTCCTGATAGATCAGAGACAGCCGGATCTCTGGGACCGGAGCACCAGGCGCCAGAAAGTCCAAAGCGGAGGTTATCCCATTATCCAGTAGATTCCCTAATATGGTCACCGTATCGGAAAAGTCCAGGAACACACTGTTTTCCGGTACGGTAAGCTGGGTAAGGCAGCAGATATTTTTCTGTCTGGCTTCCTGGAGCTTCAGGTTCAGCACTGCATCCAGGCAGGGATTTCCGGTCATAACAAAGTTTTCGTAGTCTTTCAGTTCTTTCTGGGAAGTTTCCAGGTAGTTTTCCAACTCCTGGCCTTTTCCCTGGGCATAGAGAGAAGCAGCGGTCCGTAGATGGTTTTTCATATCGTGACGGAGCCTGCGGATCTCTCCTGTGGTGTGGAGATATTCCCGGTAATATTTTTCCTGGTATTCTAACTGCTGTTGGGTAAGAGCGGCCTCTCTGGCCTTTACCCCATAGAGATAGAACCTTTTATACAGGGCAAAAAGGCAGTAATTTAGTCCAAGAAGGAGGAGCATAAGCCCCAGGTGAAGAAACATTTTCCGGTTATATTCTATGGAGGAAGAGATCACCAGGGGCAAAGAACCCAATGCAATCAACAATAGGGCTCCGGAAATGCCAAACAGGAATCCCCAAAGGGTCGGAGAAAGAAAGATGTTTTCTTCAAAGCTGCCGCAAAGCTTCTGGCAGAGAAAAAGGATCAGCCAGAGAAAGATATGATAGAATAGCTGAAGCTGGTAAAAGGGCAGATAATAGTTCAATCCATGATGAAGGAGATTGGTAAGGTCATTCAGACAAAACAGATAGAAGACGGTCAGTGTAAAAAGGGAAAAAGCGAAGAAAAGCTTTTTCTGCCGGCTGCCGGAATAGGAGAACAGCAGGAACAGACAGAGGGGCACCTCTGTCATAGTCAGCTCATAGAACCGGGAACCCTGGATGGAAATAAGATCAAAAAGAATAAGCAGAAGAATTCCTGCCAGAAGCAGGGCTCCCTGTACCCATTTCAGATAGGGTCCCGGTTTTCCGAAGATACGGTTTAAAAGCGATGTAAAAACACAAAGAGTTACTGCGTATAGAAAAATATCGAAAATAAAGTTTAATGCCAGAGCTGCAAATGGAAAATTCATTGTCCCCACCTTCCTTTCAGATACTGCAGGTGTTTTTCTTTTGCTTCTTTCCGGAAGCTTTTGCTTACAGGAATCTCCTCTCCATTTCTGAGAATAATGGATGTATCCCTGGAGGCCCGGATATATTCCGGATTTACCACATAGGATTTGTGACACTGGAAAAATCCTCCGGGAGTAAGCTGTTCTTTCAGTTTTTCCAGTTTTCCGTAGAAAGTATATTCTCCCAATACCGTATGAAGATGGACTTTCCGGAGATCTCCTTCCAGATATAAAATTTCACCCCAGGGGATCTCATACATGGTCTGCCGGATGCGGAAGGTAAGCCGCCGGTCATGGAGACGGAGAAAGTCTGCGGCTTCCCTCAGGACTTTTGAAAAAGCTTCTTTTTTCACTGGCTTGATCAGAAAGCGGAAGGGCAGTACCTGAAATACTTCGTAGACATATTCTTTGTAATCTGTCACAAAAACGATCAGGGCTTTCTGATCTCTTTTCCGGATTTGGGCGCATGTCTGGATCCCGTCTATTCCCGGCAGGGAAATATCCATAAAATACAGAGAAAAATAGTCCTTGTCTTTTTTTATATGGGCCAGCAGTTCTTCCCCGGAAGAAAAAATTTTCCACTCCAGGTCTGCCGGATATTCTTCCAGATAGCTTTCCAGAAGGGACTGGGTTTTTATATCATCTTCGCAAATCGCAATTTTCATAATCTTTACCTCATCTGGCTTATTGTTATAGGAAACGTCATAATAATTTTTATTGTGACGTTTCCTGCGCCGATTTTTGCTGTGCGAAGCGCAGAGATTTCCTTGCAAAAATCGTGCGCATCTCCCGGAGGGTTTATAGTAAGCGGCAAATATATTTGTCGCTTACTATTATATAAACAGGCCAGAATTTTCTCAATAGGATTCTTGAATCACTTCTGACAACATTTCCGCTGATTCTTACATTTTGATAAATTTCCTGCTTTTTCTC
>DXFG01000174.1 GCA_019114545.1 Candidatus Blautia pullistercoris
CTTTCGGAGAAACCAGATGAAAGGGAAACTGGAAATGTGGTACCTGGCCCAAGGGTCCGTCACAGAAAGTATGGGGAGGGAATACTGCTCTCTCAAAATGAACTGACTGTGGAAGTGGAATTCCCTGGCTATGGACGAAAACAGTTTTTGAAAGCTCTGGGAGAGATAGAGTTCCTTTCTCAGGAGACAGGTGAGACTTATGGAAAGTAAAATGGATTTTTATAAAAGGGGAGCCCTGGTATTAAAAAGCATTCCTCAGGGGAAAGTAGCCACTTACGGACAGATTGCCCTGCTCTGCGGAAAACCGGGAAATTCCCGGCAGGTGGGATATGGCCTGGGGAGAAATCTCATGGGGGAGGATATTCCCGCATATAAGGTGGTAAACGCCCAGGGGATTCTGTCAGGAGCGGCGGCCTTTGAGACTTTTGATATGCAGAAACTTCTTCTGGAGCAGGAAGGGGTGGAGGTCAGACTGACAGAAAAAGGGTGGAAAGTAGATTTAAAACGATATCAATGGAAAAATACTCTGGAGGAAGCAGAAGCCTTTCGGGAAGAATTTCAAAAGAGAGGAATCTGACAGGAGAAGAGGTGGAACAAGTGAAGATTACATGTATTGCCTTAGACTTGGACGGAACAACTTTAAACCCTCAGGGGAGACTTGGCAGAAGAAATCGGGAGGCTATAAAGAAGGCTCTGGATGCAGGAATACAGGTAGTGGCGGCCAGCGGCAGGTCCCTGGATTCTCTGCCAAAGGATATTCTGGAAATTGAAGGTATCCAATATGGGATCACATCTAACGGAGCTGCAGTGTACAGGCTTTCTGACAGAAAATGTCTGAAACAGTCCAGGCTTTCCGGTGATTCCGTAAAAGAGATTCTGGCCTGCACAGAGAAGGAAGAAGTGGCTTTTGAGGCTTTTATTAAGGGGAAGCCCTATGCTCAGAAAGAGTATGTGGAGGACCCGGTAAGCTTTGGGGCCAGTGAAAGAGCTATTCCATATATCCAGAGTACCAGGGAGCCTGTGGCAGATATGGAAACCTTTATCAGGGAAAACCAGGAGATGCTGGACTGTTTGGACATTGTGGTGAAAAGTGAGGAAAAGAAGAGAGATTTGTGGAAAACTCTTCAGGAAAATGTAAAAGATGTGTATATCACTTCTTCGGTCCCTCAGCTTTTGGAGATTTCTCACAGAGATTCGGGAAAGGATGCAGGAATCCGTTTTCTGCTGGAATATCTGGGCTTAAACAGAGAAGGCCTGGCGGCTTTTGGCGACGGGGACAATGATAAAGAGCTCCTTGCTTATGCCCGGATAGGGATTGCTATGGAGAACGCCTCTCCGGAGTGCAAAAGGACAGCAGACTGGATCGCGCCTTCCAATGACAGAGACGGGGTGGCCTGGGGAATTGAAAAATTGCTGGGTATAGGAAGTTTTGAATTATAAAAATTTTATAGTTCTTTACTCGACAAAAAGGGAAAAAAAGTTTAAAATTTTAATATAGATAATATATCTTAACAGGCATAAAAATGTAATAAATGTAAAATACAGGGGGCAGTAAAGTATATATTAAATTTATCATTTATATAACTTTATAAGGCCCCTTTTACTATGATAGCGGGAAGGAAGGATGGCGGGTGAGAAAGAAAGCATTACATAAAGATATACGCCAGGAAATCAAAAGGACTTTACCCAGGTTCCTTTCCCTGTTCCTCATGTCGGCGCTGGGAGTGTCCTTTTTTTCAGGGGTGAGGGCCTCCATGCCGGATATGCTCAGCACTACAGACGGATATCTGGATGACACGGGATTATTTGATCTCCAGGCAGTAAGTACCATGGGCCTTCAGGAGGAAGATCTGGAGGCTGTGCTGGACACAGAAGGAGTGCAGGAAGCAGAACTGTCTTATTCCTCGGACTATCTGTGCGACAGTGAAGGAGAACAGTATGTAGTCCATCTGATGGCTCAGAGTGATATGGCAAAGTGCCAGGCAGAGGAAGGCAGGCTGCCGGAAAAGGCAGACGAAATATTTTTGGATACGGAACTTGCCCAGGCTCTTGGCTGCCAGATCGGAGACAAGATCACTCTTTATGAGGAAGATCAGGAGGGAGATAAACCGGAAGGGCTGGCATATGGGGAGTTTGAGATCACCGGTATAGGATCCAGCCCTATGTATCTCTCAATAAACCGGGGCAGCGCCTCTGTAGGAAATGGCCAGGTCACCGGATTTGCCGTGGTTCTGCCGGAGGCCTTTGATATGGAGGTCTATACCCAGATGAATATCCGTCTGGAGGGCGCAGGAACCCTGGAATGTTACTCCGATGAATACAAGGAGTTGGTGAGCAGCGTCCAGGCTGCTCTGGAGGAGACTGCAGGGGTCCAGTGTGAGTGGCGGTATGAACAGATTTACGATGAGGCACAGGGCGAGCTTGCGGATGCCAGAGCCGAGCTGGAAGATGGAAGGGCTACTGCCCAGCAGGAGCTTGCAGATGCCAGAAAGACTCTGGATGAGGGCTGGGCCAAGGTCAATGATGGAGAGAAGCAGCTGGCAGATGG
>DXFG01000175.1 GCA_019114545.1 Candidatus Blautia pullistercoris
AAGACTTTGAAAAGTCTGCGTATCTCAAGGATCTTCTCCCTCTTAAATATCCGGAAAGATGGATTATTTTTTCCCATAACTGCGCACAGTATCATACAATGCCATCAGATTTTCCCTCTTTACGTTTTCAAAATGAATGACACATTTATTTTCCGGCAGATCTACCATCTGCTCAAGACGGGAATCATACTTTCCTTCTGTGTAAATAATAGGAGTCACATCCATATCCACTAGAGCATGTACCACTTTCATAAAAGGCTTCCAGTATAAAGTCTCAAACTGCTGAGGGCTCATAAATCCATCCATACCTTTGTGCATCCAGAACATCATACGCTTTACAGGCATCTTGGCAAAACGGAAATACTGGATATTGGCAATCTGCAGGTCTGTAAACAGCTCAACAGCCTTCTCCATCATATCCGGGCATTCTACCAAATCCTCAAAGCTTCCTACCGTCCCTCTGAAGTAATTGGAAAGAATGTCATAGGGAACCAGACCTACTCCGGTAAGCATAGGAGGGAATCCCTTTTCTGCCAATGTTTTCTGCAAATCGGCAATGTCCCGCTGAACTTCTGCCTGAAGCTTTCCGATTTCAATCAGCTTTTCATAGGCTTCCAGGGCTGGTGCTCCAAAGAGATTTCCCACCTGTCCCACATACATATATCCTGTAGGCGCCGGATTTAAAACACTGCCCAGTCCTTTCAGATTTGGAAAAGCTCTTGGGATATATTTATGAAGCATAAAACCTGTAAAATCATTCAGCAGTTCCGGATATTCGTCCTGCTCCATAAATTCATATTCATGTACCTGGTATATACTGGTATCCGGATTTCTGGTTCCCGGACGGCCAGGCCAGTCAATATACTTGGTTCCGGCGATTTCTTCTGCTTTTCCACTGAAGAGATTTGCCAGCTGCACATCCGGCTGGAATTCTTCATGAAATTTGATGATGGATCTTTTCGCCCGTTCTCTGCAGTAAAAGGTGTCCTTAAATGTGGCTTCCGGGTCTTCATTCAGGATATGGGGAGTACTCCCATAATTGATCCAGATGGGAATCCTTTCTGGTTCCTCATGTGCGATGGCCTGGTTTGCAATTCTCACTCTCTGTTCAAATAAGTTTTCAGACATTGATACCTTCTCCTTCTTCTTTTGTATTTCCTCCCAGTACTGTCCGACTCTTGTCCTTGACAAAACTGCGGGGATAAAATTATAATTTATGCAATAAGTGCATGAATATACAGGAGGCAAATCTTGGATTTAAATCATATTAAAGAATTTGTGTTATTGGCAAACATAAATAATTTTCAGGAAGCTGCAGACTCTCTTTATATATCCCAGTCCACACTCTCCAGGCATATCCAATCCCTGGAAAAAGAACTTCAGAATAAGCTGTTTGAGCGTACCACCCGCACTGTGCGGCTCAGCGAATTCGGTAAATTCTTTCTGCCCTACGCCCAGGAAATGGTCTGTATTGAGCAGGATTTTTATAACGAATTTTATCAAATCCACAAACAGGTCTACGAAGTCATCCGGGTGTCCACCATTCCCGCTATGGCTCCCTATCACTTTACAGATGTACTTGCCCGTTTTCAGAAAGAACACCCTAATTACCGGTTAGAGATCACAGAAATAACCGCTCTGGACAGTCTCTATGAGGATCTGCTCCGGAATGTCATTGATTTTGCCCTGATCCATGAACCGGAAGCTATGGATCAGCGGCTGCAGAAAATGCCTTTTGTCCACGACTGGCTGGCAGCGGCGGTGCCGGAGTCTCATCCTCTTGCCAAAAGAAAAACGGTATCTCTGCTTCAACTGAAAAATGAGACTTTTCTGACCATGCCTCTGAACAGCATCGTATCCCGGAATTTTCTTTCTGCATGCAAAAGAAATGGTTTTTCTCCCTCGATCGCCTATTCCGGACATAAGGAAGACGTGCTTCTGTCCCTTGTACAAAATTCCTTTGGCATTGGCATACTAAGCAGGATTACCGCCGAATATACCCGTCATGAACAGATATGTCTTCTGGATATTGTGCCGAAAATACCCACTTCTCTGTCTCTGGTCTACAGGAAAGACATGAGAAAGACCACGGGAAAAACAGAATTTCTCAAGTGTTGTCAGGAAGTTTCTGATTTCTACTTCCCAAAAGCCCGGTAAATACCCATGTTACCAGCAGCGTGATCAGAACGCCATACAAAGTAGAGATCAGACGGAATCCGGCATAGAGAACTCTTGCAGTTCCTGCCAGGGTACAGGACACCAGTATGAAAGTCAGACCTCCTATACGGGCGTTTATGTAAGGCACCTTTGCTGCTTTGCACAAAATCATAGTAAGGAGTACTCCTAAAGGCACCAGCACTGCCATAACCCACGGATTTCCTATTTTCTCATCAGCCAGCACCACACAGATACCTACGATTCCTCCTATGGCAGTAATGATCAGACGGTTGATTCCTGATTTCCAACTGATTCTTGTATTGTCCTGGCAGCAAAGCAGACATGCAAAGCAGGATGTCATTCCCTGTATGATCTCCAATTTCACATCTCCCCAGGAAACCATGATCCCAAACTGTTTTAAAACTGTAGATGTAAGATAACAGATGGCCACAGCCACGGCAATCCGTACATCAAGCCCCGTAATCTTTACTTTTTCTTCGTTCATGATTCAACCCCCTTTGTACTTTTATTTTAGCGGAATCATAAAGTTCAGAGCAATTCGTTTTCCTAGTCTATTTATGCAGAAACCGAATGAATGATCATCTTACAGAAAGTAATCGACCGCAGGTTCTTTGCCCAGCCTGTGGGCATAAAAAAACTGCTGTATTCAGCAATATTCTGCTGAATACAACAGTTTTTTAGTTTATGCTTTATTTTTTCTTAAACCAATGTCTGATCCTTTGTCTCTTCCCCAGCTTCTTCCTGATTCATGGCAATCCTTGGCTTCGTAGTCAGAATCCTCATAAATTCCTCTCCCGTAATGGTTTCATGTTCATAAAGATACTTAGCCAGTTCGTGGAGTTTCGGCATATTATCCTCCAGGATCTTCACAGCCTTGTCATGCTGTTTCTGTACCAAATCCACTACCATTTTGTCAATCTGCGTCTGTGTTTCAAAGGAACAG
>DXFG01000016.1 GCA_019114545.1 Candidatus Blautia pullistercoris
TGCCCGTTTTGCAATCAGGATAATACCAGGGTCATAGATTCCAGACCCGTGCCGGATAACAATTCTATCAGAAGGCGGAGACAGTGCGACGAGTGCGGCAGACGGTTTACGACTTATGAAAAGATAGAGACCATTCCTCTGACTGTGATAAAAAAGGATCAGAGCCGGGAAGAATATGACAGGAGCAAGCTCCAGAACGGGGTGATGCGGGCCTGCTACAAAAGGCCGATTCCTGTAAAAAGAATCGAAGAACTTATTGACGAGATTGAGACAGAAATTTTTAATAAGGAAGAGCGGGAGGTCCCAAGCACAGTGATCGGTGAGATCGTTATGGAAAAGCTGAAAGATCTGGACGCTGTGGCTTATGTGAGATTTGCCTCTGTTTACCGGGAATTTAAGGATATCGATACCTTTATGGATGAATTAAAAAAAATGATGAAATAGAAAAGAATACTTCTCTCTGCTGCCTCTGAAAAGAGGAAAAAGAGAGGAGTATTCTTCTTTTCATGACGTATGTTTTGAAGCCGGATCTTTTACAGAAGAAATTCTATGAGGTTTTCATAAATACTCTGCCGTTTTTCTTTCCAGTTAAGGCAGACAGCTTTGGCAGCATCTTCTGTTGGAACTGCAATGGTCAGATCTACCAGAGAAAGATTATTCTGGCGGAGACGGCACCGCACCTGGTATCCTTCTTCCTGTCCCTTATAGTAATCTGCAGTATCCGAGAGTTCTTCCCGGATCTGAATGATATTTTCTTTAAAGAAATCGGCAATATCCTTCTTTATTCCGTCGGAAATCTGATCCTCAAAATAGGAAAGGGTCTGCTTTCCCTGAGGGGTGATCTGGAAATAAGAAGAATTCCGGACTGTTTTCACTTTTATCAGCTCTGAATCCGTCAGTTCTGAGATGGCCTGCTGAAGATGAAAATAGGTGGTATATCCCTTATCCAGGATAAAACCGGAAATCTGAGCATTTGTCAGAGGAAACTCTGATTTTGCCAGCATGTAAAGAATCATCAGTTTGTAAAGAGTGAGAGGTTCTGCCATAACTTATTCCTCCTTATATAATCTTCCCTGGTATGCATGACGTATCTTACATTCATGGTGCAGGGTATTTAAAACCGTACGTTTCTTGCTGCTCCACAAAGGAGCAATCAACAGATCTTTCGGACCGTCTCCGGTAAGCCGATGGATGACGATATCCGGGGAAAGATGTTCCAGACAGTCGATGAGAAGATCCAGATACTCCTCCATAGTATATACAGAAAATTTTCCTTCCAGATAATCTGCGGCCAGATCTGTGTTTTTCAGTACGTGGAGGAGCTGAAGCTTGATCCCCTGAATGTCCTGATGGTTCAGATAGTCCATGGTGGACAGGATATCCTGACGGCTTTCCCCGGGAAGTCCAAGGATTGTATGAACGATTACTTCCAGATTCCTTTCCCGGAGGCTCCTTACGCTTTCCTCAAAACAGGAGAGGGGATATCCCCGCCGGATGTACCTGGCGGTTTTTTCATGGATAGTCTGTAGGCCCAGCTCCACCCATACAGGTTTCCGGCGGTTCAGTCTTTCCAGAAGATCCAGCACTTCCGGTCCCAGACAGTCCGGCCGGGTGCCGATGGATACTGCCGCCACCAGAGGGTGGTTCAGAGCTTCCGTATAAATCTTCTCCAGGTATTCCACGGGGGCGTAGGTATTGGTGTAAGCCTGAAAATAAGCGATAAAAGCAGAGGCGTTTCTTTTTTGGATCAGTTTTGACGCCTGCTTATTAATCTGTTGGGTAATGGAATCCCGTTTATCTCCGGCAAAATCTCCCGACCCCCCCTGGCTGCAGAAGATACAGCCACGGCTTCCAAGGGTTCCGTCCCGGTTGGGACAGGTCATGCCGCCGTTTAAGGCTGTCTTATATATTTTACAGGAAAAGCGCTCTTTCAGCATATAGTCAAAAGAATGATAAGGTTTTCCGTTCCAGCTTTCCATAATCCGGGTCTCTCCTCTATCTTTTCTGTATCGGTACATTAGCCGTTCTGGGGCTAGTATACCATCTGAAAAAATCTTTTACAAGTGCTGTGTCCTGCCAATTCCATTGACAAAGAAAGGTGTACATGATATGGTGTTCATGAAAAATGTAGATAAATGGGGAAATATTTTATGAAAACAAAGAGCAAGGTAAAATCAGCCTGTATACTGCTTCTGCTCTGCACGGGAATCCTGACCATGTCCGGCTGTTCCATGGGAATGGGCAGAGAAACGTTGGAAAATGATGTGCTGCGGGTGGGAATGCACCTGGATATTGATAAAATGTGTTACCTTTCCAAGGAAGATAATCAGCCCGAGGGATTTGAGGTGGAATTGGCAGGACTTCTGGCAGACAAGATGGGAATGGAACTGGAGATCGTAGATACTACAGAAGAAAATCTTTTAAAATCTCTGGACGGAGAGGTTTATGACTGTGTACTTTCTTCTGTGGGACTCAGCCAGTGGAATACTATACATTATGGACATACCCGGCCCTACCTGGATCTTTCCTCTGTGGAAGAAGAATCCGGAACAGAGGGGGATACCCAGATCGCAGCCTTTACCAGAAAAGGAAATTCTCTGGCAGATACGCTGGAAGAATATCTGGAAGAACTGAAAGAAGATGGAAGTCTTTCCCAGCTTTCCACGAAATATTTCGGGGAAGACCTTACGATATAATGGTGCCGGGGTCAAAAGGCCTAAGTCCACATGAGCTTGCTCATAAGTGGGCGAAAGACCTTGGGATCTGCCCCGATGATACAGACCCGCTATCCTCAGGAAACAACTTCTGAAGGACAGCAGGTCTGTATTTTTTTGTCCAGAAAAAAATTTTATGAAAAACAACTTGCTTTTTTTCTATAGAGGTGATAGCATAAAGATATAGTTTAATGACTAAACTAATTAAGGAGGTAAGTCCCAGATGGAAATTTTGAAGGTAACAGATAAAGCCTTCCAGACCTACGGAAAAGTAATTCAGGGAATTGATGTTTCCGATCTGCTGGAAGCTCTGAAAGAGACCCCTCAGCCAGATGACGTGGTATATGTGGCCTCTGATGAGAAACTGGAAGCCTGTCCCTGCGTGGAGAAGATTGGATACAGCCTTTATGGAGGCATGCCTATCCAGGTGGGCTACTGCAATGGAAATAACGTACTTTTAAATGCAGTAGAGTATCACAGAGATTCTGAGGTGAACGTGGCCCAGACAGATATGATCCTGATCCTGGGAAAAGAGCAGGACATTGAGGAAGACGGTACATATGACACTGGAAAGATGGAAGCCTTCCTGGTTCCGGCAGGCACTGTCATCGAAGTGTATGCTACAACACTTCACTATGCGCCCTGTAATGTAAACGGAAATAAATTCCGGGCAGCAGTGATCCTTCCAAAGGGAACCAACACAGATGCGCCAGCGGCTCAGAACAATACAAAGGAAGATAAGCTGCTGTTTGCAAGAAATAAGTGGCTTATTGCCCATGAAGAAGCCGGTATCGAAGGAGCTTTCGTGGGATTAAAAGGTGCAAATCTGTCTGTAGAATAGACAGAAAAATATAAAAATTTAATCAGGAGGTAAAGAAGAATGAATTTACAGAACATGCCAGAAGTAAAGATGGGTATCGTGGCCGTAAGCCGTGACTGTTTCCCAATGACACTGTCTGAGAACAGAAGAAAAGCAGTGGTAGCTGCTTACAAAGGAGAAATTTACGAATGTCCAACCGTTGTAGAAAGTGAAGTGGACATGCAGAAAGCTCTGAAAGAACTGAGAGAAGCCGGATGTAACGCTTTAGTAGTATATCTTGGAAACTTCGGACCGGAGACAGCAGAGACTCTGTTAGTAAAATATTTCCACGGACCATGTATGGTAGTGGCAGCAGCTGAAGAAGGAGACCTGGTACAGGGAAGAGGCGATGCCTACTGCGGTATGTTAAATGCCAGCTACAACCTGAAGCTGCGTAACTTAAAGGCTTATATTCCGGAATATCCTGTAGGAACAGCAGCAGAAGTAGCAGATATGATCGAAGAATTTGTTCCTATCGCAAGAGCTGTCGTTGCTTTAAAGAACCTGAAAGTGATCAGCTTTGGTCCCCGTCCTCAGGACTTCCTGGCCTGCAACGCTCCTATCAAGAGATTGTATGACCTGGGAATCGAGATCGAAGAGAACTCTGAGCTGGATCTTTTTGAAGCCTTTAAGAAACATGAAGGGGATCCACGTATTGAAGAAGTTGCAAAAGATATGGAGAAAGAACTGGGCGAAGGCAATATGAAGCCGGAAATCCTGCCAAAACTGGCTCAGTACGAGATCACTCTGCTGGATTGGGTAGAGGCACATAAAGGTTCCAGAAAATATGTAACCCTGACAACAAAATGCTGGCCAGCATTCCAGACACAGTTCGGATTCGTTCCCTGCTATGTAAACAGCCGTCTTACAGGAAGAGGAATTCCGGTTTCCTGTGAAGTAGATATCTGGGGAACTGTAAGCGAATACATCGGTACTGTGATCAGCCAGGATGCCGTTACACTTCTGGATATCAACAATACCGTTCCAGCTTCTATCTATGACAGCGAGATCAAAGGAAAATATGACTATACACAGAAAGATACTTTTATGGGATTCCACTGCGGAAATACAACTTCCGGAAAACTGACTTCCTGCACTATGAAATATCAGATGATCATGGCAAGAAGTCTTCCGGAAGAAGTTACACAGGGAACTCTGGAAGGAGATATTATTCCAGGTGACGTTACTTTCTACCGTCTCCAGAGCACCTCTGACTGCAAGCTTCGGGCTTACATTGCTCACGGTGAGGTACTTCCTGTGGCAACACAGAGTTTTGGAGGAATCGGTATCTTTGCCATTCCTGAGATGGGACGTTTCTACCGCCACGTACTGGTGGAAAAGAATTATCCACATCACGGAGCCGTTGCTTTCGGACACTACGGAAAAGCATTATATGAAGTATTCAAATATATCGGCGTAGAGGTAGAAGAAATTAACTACAATCAGCCAAAGGGCGTTCTGTATCCTACAGAAAATCCATTTGCATAAAAGCTGACAGGAATCACAGGGGCTGCCGTTTTTGCGGCAGTCCTGTTTAGTAAAGGAGAGAAAACATGTTATATATTGGTGTAGATTTAGGAACTTCTGCCGTTAAGCTGCTGCTGATGGACGGAGAAGGCAAGATCCAGAAGATCGTTTCCAGAGAGTATCCCATCTCGTTCCCCCACCCGGGCTGGTCTGAGCAGAATCCGGAAGACTGGTGGGAGCAGAGTCTGGAAGGAATCAAGGAGCTTACAGCAGAGTGTGATAAAAACCAGGTGGCCGGAATCAGCTTTGGCGGCCAGATGCACGGTCTGGTGATCCTGGATGAAAATGACCAGGTCATCCGTCCGGCTATCCTCTGGAATGACGGAAGAACAGGGAAAGAGACCGATTATTTAAATAATGTCATCGGCAAAGAGAAACTGTCCCAGTATACCGCCAATATTGCTTTTGCAGGCTTTACTGCACCCAAGATTCTCTGGGTAAAAGAAAACGAGCCAGAGAATTTTAAACGGATCAAAAAGATCATGCTGCCAAAAGACTATCTGGCTTACAAGTTATCCGGAACACACAGCTGTGATATGTCCGATGCTTCCGGAATGCTGCTTCTGGATGTAAAGAACCGCTGCTGGTCTAAGGAAATGCTGGAGATCTGCGGAGTCACCCAAGAGCAGATGCCAAAGCTTTTTGAAAGCTATGAAACGGTAGGAACACTGAAACCGGAACTTGCGAAAGAACTGGGAATTCCGGAGAGCTGCAAGATTGTGGCAGGAGCCGGAGATAATGCGGCTGCAGCAGTGGGAACCGGAACTGTTGGAGATGGAATGTGCAACATTTCCCTGGGAACCAGCGGAACCATCTTTATTTCCAGCAGGGAATTCGGGGTAGATCCTCATAATGCCCTTCATGCTTTTGCCCACGCAGACGGCCATTATCACCTGATGGGCTGTATGTTAAGCGCAGCTTCCTGTAATAAATGGTGGATGGACGAGATCATCGGAACAAAGGATTACAGCGGAGAACAGGCTAAAATTGAAAAGCTGGGAGAGAACAATGTGTTCTTCCTGCCTTATCTCATGGGAGAACGTTCTCCTCACAACAATCCTAATGCAAGGGGAACCTTTATCGGTCTGACCATGGACAGCACAAGAGCAGATATGACCCAGGCGGTTCTGGAAGGCGTGGCCTTTGCTATCCGTGATTCCTTTGAGGTTGCCAAGTCTCTGGGAATCCAGATTGAGCGGACCAAGATCTGCGGCGGCGGAGCTAAGAGCCCTCTGTGGAAAAAGATGATCGCTAATATCCTGAATATTAAGGTAGATGTGATTGAATCTGAAGAAGGTCCTGCCCTGGGCGGCGCTATGCTGGCGGCAGTAGCAAACGGCGAATTTGCTTCCGTAGAAGAAGCGGCAGCCAAGATCGTAAAAGTTATTGATACCGTGGAACCGGAACCGGAACTGGCTGCAAAATACGAGGAGAGATACCAGAAATTTGTAAAGATCTATCCTGCAGTCAAAGAACTGTTTAACGAGATCATCTGATACAGATAGCGAGAAGCAGCAGAACTGTATTCTTTCAGGAGAAACAGTTCTGCTGCTTTTTGTTCGATAAGCCCGGCAAGCGGCCGCCATGCTTGCATGGGCGGACATTTGCCGTGTAACGGCCTTTGCATTTGGCTTCTTGTGGCGGTGGAGAAAATGTATTAAAATAGCTGTGAAGCCGAGATGAGGAAGGCTATTAAAAATGTTTCATCAGAAGGAAAAAACTGCCTGATGAACAAGAAGGAGAACAAATATGAAGTACGTTTTAGACGCTCATACCCATACCATCGCCAGCGGACATGCCTACAGCACCATCCGGGAAATGGCAAAAGCCGCCTCTGAAAAAGGCCTGGAACTTTTGGGTATTACGGAGCATTCCATGAAAATGCCGGGGACCTGCCAGCTTTTTTACTTTGAAAATCTGAAAATGGTTGACCGGAGTATGTACGGGGTAGAGCTTTATATGGGAACCGAACTGAACATCATGGACTATGAAGGCCATGTAGATATGGGCGAGAAGACCCTGGAGAAAATGGACATTGTGATAGCCAGCATGCACATTCCCTGCATCAAGCCGGGAACCAGGGAAGAAAATACCAGTGCTTATCTGGAGATTATGAAAAATCCATATCTGCATATTATCGGGCATCCGGATGATGCCAGGTATGAAGTAGACTATCTTGCCCTGGTACAGTGCGCAAAGGAGCACAGAGTCCTGCTGGAAGTAAATAATAATTCTCTGGATCCCCGGTGCGGCAGACAGGGAGGAGAAGAAAACATCCGGACTATGCTGAAATTATGCATGGAATATCAGGCGCCTGTGATCGTGGACAGCGATGCCCATATGGATTCACTGGTAGGAAGCCACCAGTATGTCCAGAAAATCCTGGAGGAGCTCCAGTTCCCGGAAGAACTGGTGGTGAACAGAAGTGTGGAAGTTTTTAAGAAATATGTCAATAAGGATAAAATTTTATAGAATTTTTATAAATAATGACGAAAAAGGCAAAGTCTGTTCTTTACTTTAAAAATTTACTGTGCTAATATATATGAAAGTGATAGGAGATATAACTGTTAAAGCGTTAATGAGACAGAGTGCTAAACCATTCTGATAAATTTTAACAGTTGTTTTATGTCACGGGTGCGAAATAGATATAAGGAGATATGTGATATGAGCAAAAAGATTCATACAGAAGCAGTGGATTCACTGTTTGACGCAGTACTCAGTCTGAAGAACAGAGAAGAGTGTTATCAGTTTTTTGAGGATGTATGCACAGTAAATGAGATTTTGTCTTTGTCTCAGCGATTTGAAGTGGCTAAGATGTTAAAGGAGAAGAAGACTTATCTGGAAATATCAGAGAAGACGGGGGCTTCTACCGCTACCATCAGCCGTGTAAACAGAAGCTTAAATTATGGAAATGATGGCTATGACATGGTATTTGAGAGAATTTCCAAGGACTCATAAAATTTATTAAAGAAGTAACAAACGCAGTAATAAAAGAGTACGCCCTATGAGCCGGGCGGGAATCTGCCGGATTCCTGCCCGGCTCATAGGGCGTTTTTTGTAAAATCAGAAAAGAATTCTGTGAGAAAATTTATTCCTTTTTCTCCTCCCGGGACATCTGATCAATGAGATTTTCGATCACCTGTTTTTTTACATATACATCAAAACTCAACATACAGATGAAAGCAAATTTGTGGAGAAAATCTTTTTCCTCTTCAGATACATTTTGGAAGGAATCATTAGCCAGGGAAAATTTTCTGGTCACATCTTTTGCAAGGGGCTCGATCTGTTCCAGCTCCAGTTTCATGATCTCTTCGTAAAGTGCAGTAAGATCTATGCTGCCTTCTCCGGGAAAATATTTTTGAGTAATGGGCTCCAGAAGCTTCTGGATATCGCTGATAGACAGGATACTCTTAAAATAATAGATAAATACCAGCATCAGCATATGTTCTTTGGAGTACTTTTTCTTTACCGGAGGTGGAAGCAGGTCGTTCTTGGCATAGTTGTTGATCATAGTTTTTGTCAGGATCTTATCCTCGCTGTGCCGTTTGGAAGAGCGGAGATGTTCTTCCATAAAGGTTGTTACCTGATCCATATATAAATCAATACCGGGAATTTCTTCCGGCTTAATGTAATCGATCCGGGAGATACTGGACAGTATGCTGTTTAATATGTCTTTTGTGTCTATTGTCATTTTATCACCTCTGCTCTTTATTATATAGTTTTAAAAACCATTTGTAAATGATTTTCTGATTTTGCCATTTCTATATTGCAGCAGTTTACTTTTATGGCTGAATTATAACTTTATATTGGCATAGGGGAAAAATAATGGTATGATAACAGAAAAGAAAATCAAATCCGGGTAAAACCGGAGAGACGATAGAGGCGCAGGTTTCAGGAGTAGGCTTCTGCACAGGGCGGGGACAGCCGCAGGAGACGAAAGGGGAAACTGCCGAAGGAAGAATATCCGCCCGGGAGTTCTTCCTGGAATGCGGTAGAATATACCGTATTCTGTCACGAAAAGTGGAGCGCTATCCGTTTCTTTCTCTGAACTTCTGTCACGGCAGGACAAAAGATAAGGAAAAGAATTTATACAGACCATGAGCGTATCCATTTTGGAAAAGCCCATGGTTTTCTTTTTAAAGGGATTCTGCAGGGGCTTGCAGGATAATAAATACAAGAAAGGATAAAATTATGAAAAACAGAAAAAGATTATTTGGAACAGGTCTGATCCTGGTTCTGATCCTGACCCTTATATGGTCAGTGACTGTATTTGCTGCTGAGGGGGATATGGCAACAGAGCCGGCTGTTTATGCTACGATCTGGTCATTATTGCCTCCGGTGGTGGCTATTGTTTTGGCGCTGATCACCAAGGAGGTGTACAGTTCCCTTTTTATCGGTATCCTTGTAGGCGCATTGTTTTATTCAAACTTCAACTTTGAGGGCACTGTAGTGCACCTCCTGGAGGGCGGGTTTATCAGTGTTCTTTCTGACTCATATAATGTGGGAATCCTGATCTTCCTGGTGATCTTAGGGGCGATGGTCTCTATGATGAACAGTGCAGGAGGCTCTGCCGCTTTCGGAAGATGGGCGGGAGGCCACATTAAGACCAGAATTGGGGCCCAGATCGCAACCATTATCCTGGGAATCCTGATCTTTGTGGATGATTATTTTAACTGCCTTACCGTAGGAAGCGTTATGCGGCCGATTACAGATAAACATAATGTTTCCAAGGCTAAGCTGTCCTATCTGATCGATGCCACGGCGGCTCCGGTATGTATTATCGCACCGGTATCCTCCTGGGCGGCGGCAGTCAGCGGATTTGTGGAAGGAGAAGACGGATTTGCTATTTTTATCCGGGCTATCCCCTACAACTATTATGCTCTGCTGACCATAGTTATGATGTTTGCCATCGTACTGATGAAAGTGGATTTTGGTCCTATGGCGGTCCATGAGGCCAATGCCATGAAGGGCGACATCTATACTTCCGGGAAACGGCTGGATGAAGCGGCTTCTTCCTTGAAGCCTAATCCTAAGGGAAAAGTGATCGATCTGATATTCCCAGTGATCGTCCTGGTGATCTGCTGCATCACCGGCATGATCTATACCGGAGGATTTTTCAGTGGAACAAGTTTTGTAGAATCCTTTTCTCAGAGTGACGCTTCCATAGCCCTTTCCATCGGAAGTCTGATTGCTCTGGTCATCACAGTGATCTTTTACAGCGCAAGAAGAGTCCTGGTGTTCCGCTCCTGTATGGAATGTATACCGGAAGGCTTTAAGGCTATGGTTCCGGCGATTCTGATCCTTACCTTTGCCTGGACTTTAAAGGCTATGACAGACAGTTTGGGAGCGGCAGATTTCGTGGAGATGGCTACAGAATCCGCAGCAGGCAGCCTGATGAATTTCCTGCCGGCTATTGTATTCCTGATCGGATGTTTCCTGGCTTTTGCCACAGGTACCTCCTGGGGAACCTTTGGGATTCTGATCCCTATTGTAGTAAAGGTGTTTGAAAACTCAGATCCGACTTTGATGATCATTTCTATTTCCGCCTGTATGGCAGGAGCTGTCTGCGGAGATCACTGCTCGCCGATTTCCGATACTACCATTATGGCTTCTGCAGGCGCCCAGTGTGATCATGTAAACCATGTATCGACCCAGCTTCCCTATGCGATGCTGGCAGCTGCTATCAGTTTTGTTACTTATATTGTGGCTGGTTTTGTAAAGGTGCCCTGGATCCCTCTGCCCATAGGAATCCTCCTTTTGCTGGCCGTCCTTTTCCTGATCAAACAGAGACAGAAATAAACGGGAAGAGAAGAAAATGGTGCTGTTTCATTAATCAGAATCAAGAATATTTATATATTTTACTGCTCAGTCTGGGTTGCTTTGAGCCTATGGTCTCAAAGCTATGTTTGACAAATTCGCATAAATGTATAAGTATTCCTGAGGCATGACTAATGAGACAGTGCCATTTCTTTTTCCACAATACGCCCTGCATGGGACTGTTCTGCTTGCACAAGCAGGTCTTCGATCGGCTGCGGTTCGTACCGGACGTATGCCACTGGCATGCAGCATCATTTGCGGGAGATTTTCCGGGCTTGCGTGAGGTCAGTGGGATATGATATAGTATAAGAACTAATGTTTTGTTTTATGGAAAGAGATGGAGGACTTAAAATATGAGTATCTATGATACATTAAATACCCAACAGAGGGAAGCTGTTTTTCATACAGAAGGACCTGTACTGATCCTGGCCGGAGCCGGTTCGGGAAAAACCAGAGTGCTGACCCACAGAATCGCCTACCTTATTGAGGAGAAAGGAGTCAATCCCTGGAATATTATGGCCATTACCTTTACCAATAAGGCGGCAGGGGAAATGCGGGAGAGAGTGGATAAACTGGTAGGTTTCGGAGCAGAAAGCATCTGGGTCTCCACTTTCCATTCAAGCTGTGTGCGGATCCTGAGAAGATACATAGACCGTCTGGGCTTTGATAACAATTTTACTATTTATGATACAGATGACCAGAAAACCGTTATGAAAGAAATCTGTAAGCGGCTGGAAATTGATACAAAGATCACCAAGGAGAGAGCTATTCTGGCAGCTATATCTTCGGCAAAAGACGAACTTGTGGGACCGGAGGAATATGAGCTGAATGTGATGGGAGACTTTTCCAAGAAAAAGATCGCCCTGGCTTATAAAGAATACCAGAAAGAGCTGAAGAAGAACAATGCCCTGGACTTTGACGACCTGATTGTCAAGACTGTGGAGCTTTTCCGGGCCTGCCCGGATGTTCTGGATTATTATCAGGAACGGTTTAAATACATTATGGTGGATGAGTACCAGGATACCAATACTGCCCAGTTTAAGTTTGTCAGCCTTCTGGCAGATAAATATAAAAATCTCTGCGTAGTAGGAGATGACGACCAGTCCATCTACAAATTCCGGGGGGCTAATATTGGCAATATCCTGGGATATGAGAAGGTCTTTCCCCAGGCTCTGGTGATCAAGCTGGAACAGAATTACCGTTCTACCCAGAATATCCTTAACGCCGCTAACCAGGTGATCCAGAACAATGTAGGCAGAAAGAGCAAGACACTGTGGACAGAGAATGAAGATGGAGAAAAGATCCATTTCCGCCAGTTTATGAATGCCTACGAAGAAGCAGAGTATATCTGCGGAGAGATCAGCAAAAAGGTACGGGCCCATGAGGCAGAGTATAAAGACTTTGCCATTCTTTACAGAACCAATGCCCAGTCCCGTCTTTTCGAGGAAAAATTTTTGATGGCCAACATCCCCTATAAATTGGTGGGAGGGGTAAACTTCTACGCCAGAAAGGAGATCAAGGATCTGCTGGCCTACCTAAAGACCGTGGACAATGCCAGAGACGACCTGGCGGTCCGGAGGATCATCAATGTGCCTAAAAGAGGCATTGGGGCAACCACCCTTGGAAAAGTCCAGGACTATGCTTCAGAAAGGGGCATGAGCTTTTACGATGCTTTAAGAGAGCCGGAATGTATGGACAAAGTGGGACGGTCTGCCGCTAAGATCCAGCCTTTTGTTACTTTTATCCAGAGCCTGCGGAGTAAAGTGGACTATCTGTCTCCTTCTGCGCTTCTGGAGGACATTATTGAGGAAACAGGATATGTAGACGAGCTGAAAGCCGAGGGTACCGAAGAGGCAGAATCCCGGATCGAAAACATCAATGAGTTGATTACCAAGATCGTATCTTATGAGGAAGAAAACGAAGATCCTACCCTTTCCGGTTTCCTGGAGGAGGTTGCTCTCATCGCTGATATCGATACCGTGGAAGGAGATAACAATCAGGTGCTGCTGATGACCCTTCACAGTGCAAAGGGTCTGGAGTTCCCTTATGTTTTCCTGGCCGGTATGGAGGACGGTATCTTCCCCAGCTATATGACCATAACTGCAGACGATCCTACAGAACTGGAGGAGGAAAGACGTCTCTGCTATGTGGGAATCACAAGAGCCATGAAAGAACTGACTCTCACCTGTGCGCAGCAGAGGATGATCCGCGGAGAGACCCAGTATAATAAAGTTTCCCGCTTTATCCGGGAAATACCCCGGGAGCTGGTGGATCTGGGGAGAGAAGTCCAGGAGAAGAAGCCTATGGATATTCCCCTTCCCACTTCGATGCGCCAGCTGAAACAGGCCTTTAAGCAGCCGGCCTTCATCCCGAAAAAATTCGAGGTAAAACATGCCCAGGGTCTGGATTACGGGGTGGGAGATACTGTAAAACACATTAAATTCGGAACCGGAGTGGTCACAGATATTGCAGAGGGAGGCCGGGATTACGAAGTAACGGTAAACTTTGACAAAGTGGGAGTAAAAAAGATGTTTGCATCTTTTGCAAAATTAAAGAAAGTTTAAGGCAAAATCAGAGAATTGAAAAAATTCCTTTTGGAAAAAACGAAGAAAGGATAGTAAAATTCCTTTTAGAGTGGTATAATATCTAAAAGACAGAAGCTGTAGGGCAGATACAGCAGATAGCAATACATTTGCAGCAAGGCTGTAAAAAGAGAGGATGGTGCAGGCTATGAATCGTATTGAGGATTTAATGACAGCATTACAGAAAAGGGAAGAGGAAAGAAATAAGAATACAGTATTATGGGTCCTGGCAATTATTGGTGCAGTAGCAGCGGTTGCAGGCATCGCATATGCAGTTTATCGTTTCTTTACCCCGGATTACCTGGAAGATTTCGAAGAGGATTTCGATGATGACTTTGATGACTACTTCGAAGATGAGGATGAAGAGGACGATAAAGAAGAATAAGAAAGACATAAGGAGCTTCGGGAGACCGGGGCTTCTTTTTCTGTAAAGAGATCTGTGGGGGAAAATCAGAGTTAGAAAGAAAGGAAAAGGGGATTTGAAGAAAGGTGAAATTTATCAGGGAATTATTGAAAAAGTAGATTTTCCAAATAAAGGGAGAGTCTGTCTGGAAGAGGGAAAGGTTACCGTAAAAAACGGGATTCCCGGTCAGACGGTCCGCTTTGTGATCAACAAGAAAAAAGGAAGAAAAGTGGAAGGAAGACTGCTGGAAGTTCTGGAGAAATCTCCAATGGAGACCAGAGAGCCGGTGTGCAGTATCTTTCCTGCCTGCGGCGGCTGCATGTATCAGACCATGCCCTATGAAAAGCAACTGAAAATGAAGGCAGAACAGGTGAAAGAACTGGTGGATGAAGCCATAGTGAAAGGCGGCCAGATTGACGAGGAGGGCAGACCGGATTATCTCTTCCAGGGAATCAAAGGAAGCCCCCAGGAGTTTGCTTACCGGAATAAAATGGAATTTTCTTTTGGAGATGAATATAAAGATGGCCCTCTCTCTCTTGGCCTTCATAAAAAGGGAAGCACTTATGACGTGCTGAATGCTCTGGACTGTAAGCTGGTCCATGAAGATATGACAAAAATCCTTGGCTGTGTCCTGGAATACTGCCGGGAACAGGGCTTTACTTATTATCATAAAATGCAGCATGCCGGATTCTTACGCCACCTTCTCCTCCGGCGGGGGAATACTACGGGAGAAATCCTGGTAAATCTGGTTACTACCAGCCAGGAGGACCCGGATCTTTCAGACCTGATCAGAAGATTGCTGGCTCTTTCCCTGGATGGAAAAATCGTAGGGATCCTTCATATTATTAATGACGGACTTTCCGATATGGTGCGAAGCGATGAGACCAGGCTTTTGTACGGAAAGGACTACTTCTATGAAGAAATCCTGGGTCTGAAGTTTAAGATCACACCATTCTCATTCTTCCAGCCAAATTCTTATGCTGCCCAGGTCCTTTACAATACAGCAAGGGAATATATCGGAGATACCAGGGATATGACAGTCTTTGACCTGTATAGCGGAACCGGCACCATCTCCCAGATCCTGGCAGAGGTAGCAAAAGAAGTAATCGGAGTGGAAATCGTGGAAGAAGCAGTAGAAGCTGCCAAAGAGAACGCTGCCCTTAATGGTATTACAAACTGCAGGTTTATTGCAGGGGATGTACTGAAAGTCCTGGATCAGGTAGAAGAGAAACCGGATTTCATTGTCCTGGACCCGCCAAGAGATGGAATCCATCCCAAGGCTTTGCCCAAGATCATTCAGTATGGGGTGGACAAACTGGTGTATATCTCCTGTAAACCCACCAGCCTGGCCAGGGATCTGGAGATGTTTCTGGCAAATGGGTACAGAGTGGAAAAGGTTTGCTGTGTGGATCAGTTTTGTCAGACGGTTCATGTGGAGACTGTGGTAAGACTACAAAGGAAACATATCTAGAAATCCTTGAATTTACGCACTTTGTTGACTTTTTCAGTTTCAACAGATTAGAGGAAAATCACAAGGAAAAGGTACTTGTAAACAAAGTAACCGTTGTGGTTGCCTTAGACCTCGGTACGGGGAACAC
>DXFG01000176.1 GCA_019114545.1 Candidatus Blautia pullistercoris
TGCTTCCAGAAATCGTGTTTTTGCATATGAAGAGTATCTTAAAGTTTTAAGAAAGGATACTTAATTTTCCGTGGATTTTCCTCAGGGAGAAGGGGTTGCCCCTTCTCCCTCTTTTATGGTATCCTAGATAGTATATGGAAAGGGGATTCAACGATGAAAAAATTAAGGGATTTGTTAGAAAAACTTGAGTACCAATGTATCCAGGGAACTTTAGATAAAGAAATTACAGCCGTGATATATGATTCCAGAAAGGCAGAAAAAGACGCCCTTTTTGTCTGCATTAAAGGAGCTGTCTCAGATGGCCACAGTTATGGGGCAGAGGTGACGGAGAAGGGAGTTTCTGTACTGGTGGTCCAGGATCCGGTCCAGGTAGGGCCAGAGGTAACTGTGATCCAGGTAGAAGATACCAGATACGCCCTGGCCTGTATCTCGGCGGCATGGTTTGACTATCCTTCCGAAAAGCTGAAAACTATCGGAATCACAGGCACCAAGGGAAAAACCACAACAACTTATCTGATTAAATCTATTCTGGAAAACGCAGGTCACAAGACAGGACTTATCGGAACTATCGAGACCGTTATCGGAGAGGAGAAAATACCTTCTGCCAATACTACTCCCGAATCTTATCTGATCCAGGAATATTTTGCAAAAATGGCGAAGGCGGGCTGCGACAGCGTGGTCATGGAGGTTTCATCCCAGGGACTGATGCTCCACCGGACAGCTGGTTTTATTTTTGATATCGGTATTTTTACGAATATTGAGCCGGACCATATCGGTCCTAACGAGCATAAGGATTTTGACGATTATCTCCACTGTAAGAGCCTCCTGTTCAGACAGTGCAAGGTAGGAATCTTTAACGGAGACGATCCCCATCTGGAAAAAATACTGGAGGGACATACCTGCCAGGCAGAGACATTTGGATTTTCACCAAATGCAGACTTGAGAGCAGAGGATACCCGTCTGGTTACCGGAAAGGGAACTTTGGGTATTGCGTATAATGTGAAAGGTCTGATGGATTTTCCTGTGGAGATCGATCTGCCAGGGAAGTTCAGCGTTTATAATTCTCTTACAGCCATCGCTGTATGCCGCCATTTCGGTGTGACGGTGGAAAATATCCAGAAGGCTTTAAAAAACGCCCATGTAAAGGGCAGGATTGAGATGGTAAAGGTTTCCAATGAGTTTACGCTGATGATTGATTATGCTCACAATGCCATGAGTCTGGAAAGCCTTCTGACTACTTTAAAAGAATATAAGCCTAACCGGCTGGTATGTCTTTTCGGCTGCGGGGGAAACCGTTCCAGACTCCGCAGATATGAGATGGGAGAAGTTTCCGGAAATCTGGCAGACCTGACTATTATTACCTCTGATAACCCAAGAAACGAGGAGCCCCAGGCGATCATTGATGATATTAAAGTGGGAATCGGAAAAACCAAGGGGAAATATGTGGAGATCATAGATCGAAAAGAAGCTATTGCCTATGCCATTCACCATGGACAGCCTGGAGACATTATCGTGCTTGCAGGAAAAGGTCATGAGGATTATCAGGAGATCAAAGGGAAAAAATATCCTATGGATGAGAGAGTGCTGATCCAGGAGATCCTGGAAGAAGACAGCAGAAAATAAATGAAGGATTTATACGCAGATATTATTGTAGATATTTCTCAGGAAAAATTAGATAAGACCTTTCAGTATCTGGTCCCCCCGGAAATGGCAGCCCAGGTTGAGGCAGGGAAAAGGGTCAGGATTCCTTTCGGAAACGGAGGAAGAGAGATTACCGGATATGTGATAGGCCTTTCCCGGGAACCAAAGATTGAAGTTTCAAGAATAAAACCGATCCTGGCTGTGGAAGAACAGGGAATGGAAATCGAGTCCAGGCTGATCTCTCTTGCAGCGTGGATAGCCAGAAACTATGGTTCTACCATGAACCAGGCCCTGAAGACAGTTCTTCCTGTAAAGGAAAAAGCGGCTGCCAGAGAGAAAAAATATATCTGCCTCAAAGCAGACCCGAAAGTCTGCGACAGCCTGCTGGAAGAGTATGTGAGAAAACACTACCGGGCAAAGGAACGCCTTATGCGGGCGCTGCTCCAGAAGAAGACATTGGAGTATTCCGCTGCGGTAAAGGAAATGAAGATCAGCAGAGAAGCGGTGAAGAGCTTTGAGAGAGAAGGACTGGTTTCCATTGAAAGAGAGAGAGACTACAGAACGCCTCTTCCAAGAAGGATTTCTCCGGAAGAAAAGGCATTTCTCAGTGAGGAACAGCAGCAGGCAGTGGAGGATATCCTGGAAGAATGGGAGTCGGATGTTCCCCGGCCATGTCTGATCAAAGGCGTTACCGGCAGCGGGAAAACCCAGGTTTACATGGAACTTATCAGCCATGTTCTGGAAAGAGGGAGACAGGTGATCCTCCTTATCCCGGAGATTGCCCTGACTTACCAGAATGTGTCCAGATTTTACGCCAGATTCGGAGAAAAAGTATCTCTTATCCATTCCAGAATGTCTCAGGGAGAGCGGTATGATCAGTTTGAGCGGGCAAAGAAAGGTGAAATCTCCGTTATGATCGGCCCTCGTTCAGCACTGTTTACACCCTTCCCAAAACTGGGATTGATTCTGATAGATGAAGAGCATGAGGATTCTTATAAGAGTGAAAAAACTCCCTGCTATCATGCAAGGGAAACTGCCATACAGAGGGGAAAGGCAGAAGGGG
>DXFG01000177.1 GCA_019114545.1 Candidatus Blautia pullistercoris
AGTTTTCGATTCTTTTTCAGTACCTCTGACGTAACCTTTCTCAGAGAAATTTTTTTCAGTACATAGTCTTTTTCCACATAACTGCTTCTGGCATAGAAAAGGGCCTGTTCCGCATAAGCATCAATTTTATCCAGCTCTTCTATCATGCTCTCATCGTAAAACTGACGGTTATTCTCCACCAGCAGTTTTCCTGTGGCTATGGGCAGCTTGATCTCATGTACCCAGAGTTCAATATACTCTTTATATTCTTTCTGCTTTTGTTCATAACTGCTGACCTGTTCTGCCATAGATCGTCCCATTTCCTTCATAGCCTGGCAGGCAAGTCTTCCCTCCAAAAATTCCGGCTCTTTTAATATTTCCGGCAGAAGGTATGCCTTGTCCAAGTCCCGGACTTTCTCCCGAATTGCCTCATAAAACTCTTTTTTTCTCCCATAATCCCAACAAAAGTACACCAGGCCCAAAAGAAAGCTTCCGGCTCCTGTTATTACCAGAAAGTAAAGAGGGATTTGGGTAAGTCCTCCGAAAATAAGAAGCGTAACAAGGAAAAGGGTTCCAATACCTATGGGAAACCAGTGGTCTTTCACATAATCTTTATAGCTCATTCCAGAAGATATCCCTGTCCTCTCTTAGTTTTTATAGCCTGGGCTTTTCCCAGAAGTTCCAGCTTGGCCCTGAGCCTGGTCATATTTACTGTAAGAGTATTATCATCCACAAACAGTTCACTGTCCCATAGGTCGTTGATGATCTGGTCTCTTGACAGAATTTTCCCCCTGTTCCTGGCAAGACTGAAAAGTATCCTGCTTTCATTTTTGGTAAGCTCTGCTTCCTGTGTTCCGTCACCTATGATGCTTCTGGATACATCCAGCCAGAATCCTCCGCATTCTATCTTATCCTCTTCTCTGTTTCCTGCCATAGTCCGCTTCAGCACAGCTTCTACATGGGCCAGAAGAATCTGGGGATTAAAGGGCTTTGCCATAAAATCATCTGCCCCGTAATTCATACAGAGGAGCTCATTCATCTCTGTATCTTGGCTGGTAATGATCACAATAGGCAAAGAAGTCTTTTTTCTCAAGCTCCGGCAGAGGAATTTTCCATCGTTCACCGGAAGACCTATGTCCAGGAGAAGCAGGTCTCCATGGGCTTTCAGGACACTTTCCTCCAGATTTTCATAGTCCGTAAGTTCTTCCGTCTCATATCCCTCCATAGAAAAAAATCTTGCCAGTTCCGTTCTCAATTTATCATCATCCTCTATGATCAGCAGTTTCATTTTTCCTCCATGTTTTTGCTTAAAAACCTTTGTTGCAGTTTTCTGTATAACTTTTTATTCTATAGGGCAGTCCAAATGACTTTCTTGTAGAATAAAAAGAGCCGCCGCCTCTAACAAAGTTCCAGAGTCTTTCACTCTTAACACATGTTAAATGCAGCAGCCCATTTTTAATTTTCTATGGTCAACCTCCGATCAGCCAGTTGTACATCTCCTCGTACTGTTTTGCAGAATTGTTCCAGGAGAAATCTTTTGCCATGGCCCGATCGATCATTTTATTCCATTCTCTCTTCTTATCGTAGTATACGCCTTCCGCATAACGAATGGTTCCCAGCATCTCATGAGCATTGTAATTCTTAAAGCTGAATCCGGTACCGGTGCTCTCATATTCATTATAAGGCTCTACGGTATCTTTCAGACCTCCGGTCTCTCTTACGATAGGAAGGGTTCCATAACGAAGGCTCATCAGCTGGCTCAAGCCGCAGGGCTCAAAGAGAGACGGCATAAGGAAGGCGTCACAGGAAGCATAGATCCTGTGGGAAAGAGCATTGTCGTAGAAAATATTGGCGGAAACTTTCCCCTGATATTTCCATGCGAAATGCCGGAACATATTTTCATAGCGCTCTTCTCCGGTTCCCAGAACCACGATCTGTACGTTGTCCTGGCACAGCTCATCCATGACATAGGCCACCAGATCAAATCCCTTCTGATCTGTCAGTCTGGATACAACACCAATCATCATAGCCTTGGGATCTTCGTTTAATCCCAGTTCTCTCTGAAGGGCCGTTTTATTTTTTACCTTTTCCTTCCGGAAGGTCTTGGCATTAAAGTTCTTTGCGATCATCGGATCGGTTTCCGGATTCCACTCGTCATAGTCCAGTCCATTGACGATACCTCTCAGATCATTGCTTCTGGCTCTCATCAGTCCGTCCAGGCCCTCTCCGTAAAATTCGGTCTTGATCTCTTCCGCATAGGTATTACTTACGGTAGTAATGGCATCTGCGTATACCAGTCCGCCTTTTAACAGATTGGCATCCTTGTATGCCTCTAATTTATCCGGTGTAAAGAAGTAAGCCGGCAGTCCTGTCAGCTCACGGATCGTCTTAATATCCCAGGTTCCCTGGAATTTCAAGTTATGTATAGTCATAACTGTCTTAATTCCCTGATAGAAGGGGCTGTCCTGGAAACCGTCTTTTAAGTATACAGGAATCAGTCCTGTCTGCCAGTCGTGGCAGTGGATCAGATCAGGTCTGAAGTCAATGGTCGGCAGGATTGAAAGAGCCGCCTTAGAGAAGAATGCAAACTTCTCAATGTCAAAACGGATATCTCCATATGGCTGATAGCCTGAGAAATAATATTCATTATCAATAAAATAAAATTTGATCCCGTCGTATTCCAGCTGCATGATACCCACGTATTCTCTTCTGTATCCGATATCCATATAGAAATGGGTAATGTACTGAAGCTGATTTTTGTACTCTTCCTTCATGCACATATATTTTGGAATAATAACCCTGACATCAAAGTACTCTTTGTCAAAGCATTTTGGCAGTGCACCTACAACGTCTGCTAATCCCCCGGTCTTTATAAAAGGCACTGCCTCTGAGGCTACGAATAATATCTTTTTCACCTTAAAAACCCTCCTTGCCACACTTTCTGGATCATTTGTCCTTCTCGGGACTAAATCTACCAGTATTATACCCCATTTTATTAGCAAAGAAAAGTCATTTTTTGTATTCCAGTCTGATTTTGTCTGCAATCAGGGCAATAAATTCTGAATTTGTAGGTTTTCCTTTCCCTGTGCTTACCGTATATCCGAATAGTTCGTCAATCGTATCCATCTTTCCCCGGCTCCAGGCCACTTCAATGGCATGGCGGATGGCTCTCTCTACCCGGCTGGGAGTTGTCTGGTGCTTTTTCGCAATGGTAGGATAGAGGATCTTTGTGATGGAATTGAGCATTTCCATATCATTTACGGAAAGTATAATGGCATCTCTGAGATACTGGTATCCTTTTATATGGGCAGGAACTCCGATCTCATGTATAATATTGGTCACGTCTGCTTCCAGATTCCGCTCATAATAACT
>DXFG01000178.1 GCA_019114545.1 Candidatus Blautia pullistercoris
GAGGTAGGCCTCATCGACATCGCCGTGATCCGGGTGCCAAGGATCTCCAATTTCACAGATTTTAATGCTTTGGAAGTGATCCCGGGAGTATCTCTTCGATATGTGCGCCATGTTCAGGAGCTGAAAAATCCAGATATGATCATCCTGCCGGGAACCAAGAACACTATGGAAGACCTGCTGTGGATGCGGCAGAATGGCCTGGAAGCTGCTGTGCTGAAAAAAGCTGCGGAGGGAAAAATCATCTTTGGCGTTTGCGGCGGCTATCAGATGCTGGGAGAAACTCTCTCCGACCCGGAACATGTGGAAGCCGGAGGGGAGATCAAAGGCATGGGTCTTCTGCCTATGGATACGGTGTTTAAGGAAGGAAAGACCAGAACCCGGGTAGAAGGATCCTTTGGCCAGGTACAGGGGGCCCTTCATACACTGACTGGGGTAAATCTGGAAGGCTATGAGATACATATGGGAGAGACCACTCTCAGAGAGGGCGTCCAGAGCTTTACCAGGATCACAGATACAGTAAAGAATGACACAAAAGAGGATGGAGCCTTTTACAAGAATGTATATGGTTCTTATGTCCATGGGATCTTTGATAAAGAAGAAGTTGCAAAGAAAGTGGTAGAAGCCATCGGAGAGATCAAAGGAATTGATGTATCTACTATGACAGGTGTGGATTTTGCCAGCTTTAAGGAAACACAGTATGATCTTCTGGCCCAGGGCCTGAGAGAGCATTTAGACATGGAAAAAATCTATCAGATCCTGGAGGAAGGAATCTGACAGAATAAGAAAAGAGACAGGAGACGGCAAATATGAAAGTAGAACTGGAAAATGTGAAACCAAAAGAGATCGAGACCAGAAGCTTTGAGATCATTACCCGGGAACTGGGAGATAAAAAGCTGATCCCCGGGACGGAGCTGATCGTAAAACGCTGTATCCACACCAGCGCAGACTTTGACTATGCAGATAATCTCTGTTTCTCAGAAGGAGCAGTGGAGAAGGCAATTGAAGCCATAAAAAACGGAGCTTGTATCGTTACAGACACGCAGATGGCTAAAGCAGGGATCAATAAAAAAGCTCTGAAAAAATACGGAGGAGAGGTCTACTGCTTTATGTCTGATGAGGACATAGCCCAGGCCGCCAGGGAACAGGGCTGTACCAGAGCTACAGCCTGTATAGATAAAGCAGCGGCTCTTGGAAAACCGGTGATCTTTGCCATCGGAAATGCGCCTACAGCTCTTGTCCGGCTTTACGAACTGATCCAGGAGAAAAAAATATCTCCATATTTGATCATAGGGGTTCCGGTAGGCTTTGTAAATGTGGTACAATCAAAAGAAATGATCATGGATACAGAGGTTCCCTATATTGTGGCAAGGGGAAGAAAAGGCGGGAGCAATATCGCCGCCTGTATCTGCAACGCATTGCTTTACATGATCGATAACGAGCGAGATTACTGGAAGTAAGAAGTAAAATTGCCGGGAAGGAATTAGTATGAAGTGCGAAAGATGCGGAAAAGAACTTTCTGACAGTGATTTATACTGCAGCCGGTGCGGAAAGGCCGTTTTTCCGGAGTACATGGATGAAGAAGACATATGGGCCTATTATAAATCCGATGAAGAGCTGGAACAGATCTTAAAGGCGGAGGAAGGACAGGGAGGAGAGCTTCGGCCGGAAGTCTCTGAGAAAGAGGATGGACAGGCGGAAGTTTCTGAGACAGAGACTTCCTTGCCAGAGGAAGCCCTAATAGAAAATTCTCAGCCGGAGATTCTGGAAGCAGAAGACCGGGAACCGGAAACTGTCCGGCCGGAGATTGCTGTAGAAGACCCGGAACCTGCCTTTGAGTCAGTTATGCCAGAGGAGGATGTTCCTGAGACAGAGCCGGAAAATCCGGAGGAACTGGAGAAGCTGGAAGGACAGAAGGACCCGGAAGACCAGAAGAACCTGGAAGATCAGGAATATCAGGAATTTCCGGAAGAAGTAACCGGAGAAAAAGAGCCTGTTCCGGAGGAAGAGGAGCCAAAAGAAGAGAAAGATTCGGAAGAGTCAGCGAAAGAAGTCAGGACCATCGAAGTTCAGACCCTGGATGAAGAAGACGCTGGAGAGGAAGATGAGGACTTAGATGACGACGAAGATGATGAGGAGGAAGAAGAGAAGAAGGAACCTCTGACTCCTGAAAAAAAGAGAGCCAGACGATATACTGCTCTTCTGGCAGGTATCTTTCTTCTTCTGTGTCTGGCCGCAGGCATCTTTCTGGGAATCCGGAGAATGAATCAGCTGGATGCACTGGAACAAGAATATGATCAGAAGATAGAAGAGACAGAAACAGAGACGTCATCTGCGGATAGGGGAAATATCCGCCTTCTTGGGGAAGAACCTGATCTTTCTCAGAATACAAAACTGCAGCCTGTATCTGCTCAGACAGACTCCCAGAAACAGTCTGAGGAAGAGGACTACAGCGGAAGCCGTCTTATAGACGGAGACCAGGCAACCTCCTGGCAGGAGGGAGAAGACGGCACTGGAGAGGGAAAAGGGGCGACTCTTACCCTGGACGGCAGCCATCAGATCCGGTATCTGGTCCTTTATCTGGGAAATTGGAAAAGCGACGAGCTGTGGAGCTATAATGCCCGCCCCCAGTCTCTGGCTATTCAGGTAGGAGAGGCTGATGAGGAAATCCTGGAATTTCCAGATGAGAAGCAAGTTTTTTATCTGGCCCTTCAGGAACCGGTGGAGGCTTCCGAGATAAAGATCCGGATCCAGTCTTCATATGAAGGAGAGAGATGGGAGGATAACTGTATCTCAGAGATAGAAGTTTATGAGTGACGAATATTCCAAGGGATTGCCATATAAAGGGTGGCAGCCCTTGGACTTTTTTACTGTGGGATATGCCCGGCAGGGGACTGCCGTGCTTGCATGAGCAGGTCTTCGCTCCGCTGCGATCCGTGCTGGATGCATACTATTGGCACGCAGCACCATTTGCCGGGCAACGGACAGTGACAGGTTTTGCCTGGAGCTGCCAGCAGTATCGCAGCGGATAGGGAAGGGCTCTTTCCTATCCGCTTAACCGGTGAACGGTTATATGGAAGAAATTTGATGTGTAACCGTATTTATGTAGCTTTCAGTACGGTTATATATCAGAAACTCGGTATGTAACCGTACATTTGCAGCCTGTGGTACGGTTGTATATCAGAAACTTGGTATGTAACCGTACATTTGCAGCCCGTGGTACGGTTATATATCAGAAATCTAATATGTAACCGTAATAAAATGACTGCAGGAACGGTTATATTAAAGAAAATCAGGTTAAGAACAGATATCATCAGGATGTGCCTGCTTCATAAAATAGGGGTCAGGGGAATTGGGCAAGATGAAGTCTTTATATATGAAAAGGAGAAGAAAAATGACAAATCAGGAAGTCCTGGAAATTGCCATGGAGCAGTCCGCAGCAGATTTAAACTGCAGGGCAGAAGATTTTTTGAAAAATGAGCCGGTTGTAGTCAGAGGAGGTATCGGGCCGGGAGCTAAGAGCTATTATCAGGAGCCGGTTTCAGCCAATCTGGTTTCATACGGAAATAATATTGTTGCTTCTGTAAAAGAAGAGTATCGGGGGATC
>DXFG01000179.1 GCA_019114545.1 Candidatus Blautia pullistercoris
CCACGTTCCGCCCTGTTCTTTAGATAAAATCTCTCCCTGAGAAGCAGCCGCCAGCCCCCGTGCCAAGTTTAACACATAGTACACCGGATTCTTCTCTATCCTCTCCAGGGAATCCCGGATATCTCTCCAAATACTATCCAGGTAACAGGAATAAGGTACATCACCGAACACATCTTCTTTCAGCAGTCCATAAAGAGTAATCCCCGTTTTTTTGATCACCGTAAAATGTCCTGCCAGGTCAGGATCCCTGCCGTTCATTCTCCGACAGTACTCCTCCGGATTTTCTGTTGCTTCCTGTCTGTAAAATTCCGAATAATGCAGCACATAGGGAGTGGGATGAGCAAAATCTTTACAGTATTTTTCTTCAACAATACTCATCTCAATTCCCTTTGAGGGAACTAACTCCATTTCCAGAAGAAAATCTATGATCCGTATTTTTTCCACCAATGTCGGTTCTTGTTTTACAACTACAATAAAATCAATGTCGCTACTTTCCCATTGAAAGCAGTGAAAGGCCAAAGAACCATGAAGATAGATTCCTGTGAGATTCTCCGAAAGGATATCTTTATATTGCTGCCGGATATTTTCTAGACATTTTTCAATCTTTATTTTCTCAGAAAAAATACTTCTCCCCCACTTTCAGCTTTTCTTCGAACTGCCCATAAAAATCTTCGGTAAAGTCCCAGGGCGCCAGGAAGAAGTTCTTCAGGATATACATAGATACATTTTTTGCTTCCTCCGGATTCTGGAACTGTCCCAGGATTTTTTCCGCTTTCTTTAAAAAGTTATGCCAGGACAAAACATAGGCCTCGTATTTTTTCAGTTCCGGAGTGTCCAGCCATTTGCTTACTTTTACTTTGGTCTTCGGCTGTTTCGGACATTCATGAACCTGGAGAAAATAATGAAATCCCTCCTCCTCATAGATCCGTCCCAGAGGGAACATCCGGCAGAATCCAGGTCGATGGGGATGAATGCTGCACCTTCCTTCCGGATCAAGAAAACTGCACCGTTCTGCCTCGCCGGCCATTTTCAGATTGGGAAGTATGATCCCGTCCACCACGTTTAACTCCAGGGCATAGGTCAGAAGCTCCTGAAAACTCTGGCCCAGTCCCGCTTCCAGGCGGAATACATCATAGGGGTCCAGAACCACCGATTTTCCCATTTCTTTGCAACAGTCACAGCATCCACGGCAATCGTCGCAGCCGGCTTTTACCATATCTCTGGATGTGTACAGCTTTCCGTCGGAAACTTCCGCCAGATCGATCTCTCTCAACATATATGTATTCTCCTCTGTCTTAATATTCTGTCCTGATCTCCTCCCTGGAGATTCCGTAAGTCTTCATAAATTCTTCCAGATCTTTGTCGCTGCGGATGCAGCAGATATCCTGGAATTTTCCTGTTTCCTGATCTTTAAATCCGGCAGTCTTTTCTCCCGTACAGATACTGGAACGTATTACCGGAATCTGTCTGTCCCGGTCAAAGGACAGCCGCTTTTCTTTTTTCTTAAAGAACATATTCCTTTTCCTCTCTCGGATAGAATAAACCGGGCTTAACCCTCAAAAATTCATACCCTGTATTTCCAATAATACAGACCTTCTGTCTCCACCACTTTATCCAGCAGATCTTTCAGGGATTCGCTCTCATTGTATACTGCAATGCTGAGGACTCCTCCTGTAATGCTGATGATGGAATTTTCTTTTCCCAGAAGAATATCTACCTGCCCCTTTTTCTTCATAATGACTCTTTTTAAGATCTTCACCAGAAGATCGCATCGTTTCTCTTTCAGCCAGCCGTTTCTTTTCGGTTTTAAAGGGGGATACTCCTCTACATATACTTCAAAGGGATAATAACAGATAACCTTTAAAATAATGGCAATGGCTTTATCGCAGAATTCCTGAAGCTGTTTATCCTGAAGGAAATAACTTTCCACCTCTTCAAAAATACTGTTGCCATGTTCTGCCACATGGTAGGGAAGAAAATCGATCACCCGATAGTCCTCCGAAAACAGAGAGTTCAGTTTTTCACTTCTTTTTACTCTGCTCATACTCCTCTTCCTCCTCCATGCTTGCTAAGAACATCTCATAAAAATCGTCTTCCCCGTCCAGTTTCGGAGAATTCTCTCCTCCGCCATTGGTACTTCTCTTCATCTCCGCATAAAATTCTTCTCCTGCAGTGACCAGTTCCATCTCATAGATCTCATAGCCTAATTCCCGGCATTTCCTGCAAAAAGCTCCCAGTGGATTCTCTGCCTTTCTGGTCTCCAGAAGCTCCTTTCTAAGTTTTTCATCGCTCATAGCCTGTCTCTGCAGTTTATCTAATAATTCAATCGTATTCATATCCTCTGCTCCCTTCCAGCTATACAGACGTCATTTCCTGTCCGCAAAAATATTTGTTCTTCCACTTTGGTATCATTATATAACACCCCCGGCAAAATTCCTAGCAAAAATGCAGCGTCCAAAGAAGTCTTTTTGTTCTTCTTTGAACGCTGCATTTCATAATGGGCTGAATCCTCATACCTTTATCCGGTCTGCGATTTCTTTACCAATTGCCAGTCTCTTATCCCGGGCGCCAATGATCACGCAGTCCTTATGATTCTGGATCACCTGAACCTGACTGCCCTCCTGAATCTGGTAACGCTTCATAAATTCCAGCACCTCAGGTATTCCGAACATCCATTTAATGGTGTAGCTTTCACCACGCTTTGTCTGCGACAATGCCTGCATAAGAATACCTCCCTCCGTTGTCAAGGCTGTTATCTTTCCTATATTCTAAAATGTCCCTTCCCAGTTAGTCAACAGTAAATAACTTTTGAAAAGATACATTCTCCTTACGGATAGGATTGCCCAAATTTATGATTTTATAAACATTCGTAAACATACAATTCATGAAGTGCCCGGGTGGCACAGATATACTCTGCCTGAATCAGCAGAGGCGTCTTCTTCTTTCTGGCCAGCACAAATACCTGATCGAACTCCAGGCCTTTTGCCAGATAAAAGGTGGTAACGGTCAATCCTTTTTTAAAAGAAGAACTGTTTCTGTCCACATAAAAGGCCGGGATTTCTTTTTCCCTCAGATTCTTATAAACCTCCAGGGCTTCTTCCTCGCTCATTGTCAGCAGAGCGGCTGTCTCATAGCCCTTGGAACCCAGGGCCAGATTTTTGAAAATTTCCTCCACAGCCTCCTCTTTTCCATCCAGCTTTTTCTCCTCCACTTCTTTCCCATGGCGCTGAAAGATCTCCATATCCCGAATACCTGCAGTCCTATTGGCATATTCGGCAATCTCCACTGTATTCCGGTAGCTTTTGTTCAGGATGATCTTCCGCATATCCTTTCCGAAAATTCCCGGCAGAAATTCCAGAACATCGTGGTTCCGTTCCTCCATGGTCTGGGCCCGGTCTCCCAATATGGTCATTCTGCAGTTAAACATCAGCCGGAGAATCAGATACTGAAGATAAGAATAATCCTGCATCTCATCTATGACCAGATGTTTGATATTTTTATGATCCCGGACCCTGCACAGCCTGTACTTCAGATACAGGAGAGGATACACGTCCTCATAGGCCAGCACCCGTTTTTCCTGAGGCACATCAGGAAGTGTGGGGTATCCGTTTTCTTCCAGGAATTTATTATAGATCTTATATAAATCTCTGGTCACATAAAGCTTCTGAAACTTTCTGGAAATAGTATCCAGGTCCTCTTCCGAAAGGGTGCAGTCATGAAGGGTTTCGTACTCATCTATAAAATATTCCATCACTGCGTCCATTCTGGACAAAAGCGGGATTTCCTGGAACTT
>DXFG01000180.1 GCA_019114545.1 Candidatus Blautia pullistercoris
TGATCTCATTAGCCCGCCAGAGATTTAACTGATATTTTCCATTCTCTTTTCTATAAAGAAGCTCTCTGCTCTCTGCATGGGAAGGAAATTCTTTCTGAAAAACCTCCGCCACGTCTTCGCTTACTTCATAACAGTCCTGGCAGATAGAGGGACCAATGGCCGCATACAGTTCTTCCGGCTTGGAATCAAAGGCCTCTTTCATAGCCTGTACCATATGGCTTCCCATTCTTCCTGCAGTTCCCCTCCACCCGGAGTGGGCCAGTCCCACAGCCTTATGAATGGGATCCACAAAGAATAAAGGCACACAATCCGCAAAAGAAGTGGCAAGAGTCATTCCCGGTATATCGGTGATCAGGCCGTCAACATCCTGATAATCCAAAGGCCGCAGGATCCCTTTTCCCCCGTCTTCTTCCCTTACCTTCCGGATGTTCACCGTGTGGGTCTGCTGGGAACAGACGGTTCTCTCCAGATCGAAACCAATTGCCCCGGAAATACGCCGGTAATTTTCCTCTACGTCTTCCTTTTTGTCTCCCCGCTGAAAACTCAGGTTCATAGAATGATAGACTCCCTGGCTGACGCCGCCGATCCTTGTGGAAAATCCATGGCAGCACCAGGAAAATTTTTCAAAAGCAGGGTAGGCCAGGTAGACCACCCCGTTTTTTTCTTTTACTTCCATATGTTCTTTGGTATTTTCATCCCATCTTATTTCCATACACTCACCTTTTAAACGTAAACGCATTCTTCGTCACCCGGATCTCTTCCGGCCGGATTCCAACTACATCAAAGCGGCAGGGAGTTGTATCTCCAAGCCCCTGTCTCATCAGATAATAAAGGGCGGCTCTGGAAATGCGCTTCTGCTTTTTCCCATCCACCGCCTCTTCAGGAGTCCCTGCCTCTCTCTTACTTCTATACTTGACTTCTACAAAACAGAGATATTCCCCTTCTCTTGCGATCAGATCGATCTCTCCTGCAGAACAGCGAAAATTCCTTTCAAGGATTTTATAGCCTTGTTTTTCCAGAAAGGCAGCCGCCTGAGTTTCATAGTACAGTCCTGTTCTCTTTGAGGAAGCCTCCCCTTTTCTTCTCATATTTTCTCTCCAAAGACATTTTTGATAAAGGTCTTTCTGTGAATAGGAGAAGGACCGTACTTTCGCAGAGCTTCAATATGTTCTTTTGATCCATATCCTTTATGGGAAGCAAAGCCATACTGGGGCATGATCTTATCATATTCCCGCATAAGCCGGTCTCTGGTAACCTTTGCCACAATACTGGCTGCTGCAATAGACAGGCTTTTGGCATCCCCTTTTATAATAGGCACCTGAGGGATGATGATTCCCGGAATCGTCACGGCGTCATTTAACAGGATCTGGGGCCTTACCGAAAGATTTCCCACCGCTTCCCGCATAGCCTCATAGGTAGCCTGGAGAATGTTGATCTCATCGATTCTGGCCGGGCTGGCATACCCAACCTGAGCCGCAACGGCTTTTTCCATGATTTCCTCATAGAGCTCTTCTCTCCGCTTTTCCGAAAGCTGTTTGGAATCATTGAGTCCCAGGATCTCGCAATCCTTTGGCAGGATCACAGCCCCTGCCACTACCGGACCGGCAAAAGGCCCCCGGCCTGCCTCATCAATTCCGCAGACATATCCCAGATGCTCATATTTGTGTTCATACTCCCGCATCTTTTCCAGCCGGATTCTTTCTTCTTTCAGTTTTTCCTGCCTTCTTTCTGCCTGTGCCAGAAGATTCTGAACCCCTTTTCTGCTGTCCTCCCGGTAAACCTGACACAGCGCCGGCAGATCCTCCAGGCCAGCATTCTTAAACTCGTCCCTGATTTCCTGTATACTTTTCATTTTTACTGCTCCTGTACCTGATTTTTCTCCAAAGTAATCCTTCCGATCTTCCCATTCCGGAATTCTTCCAGAAGGATATTCGCCGCCTTTTGGTAATCAAGCTGGCCGCCTTTCTGGATACATTTTCTGTTCTCTGCAATCTGCTCCAGCATATCCAAAGGTTTCTCTGATTCTTCTATTTCATACCGCCTGTCCAGAAGCCCGGGATAGTCTCTGTGCAGACCCCCCAGAAGTTCCAGAGAAAGCTCTTCCAGATTCAGGATTTCATCTTTGATGGAACCTACCATGGCCAGCCTTGCCCCTACCTGCTGATCCTCGAATTTGGGCCACAGGATTCCAGGGGTATCCAGAAGTTCCAGATTCTTATTGATCCGAATCCATTGTTTTCCTTTCGTCACCCCGGGCTTGTTTCCGGTCTTGGTGCAGGCTTTTCCTGCAAATGCGTTGATAAAAGTGGATTTTCCCACATTGGGGATTCCCACCACCATAGCCCGGACAGGACGGTTTTTGATTCCTCTTCTCCGGTCTCTCTCAATCTTCTCCTTACATGCCTCCATAACCAGGGGCAGGACTCCCTTCACTCCGCTGCCGGACCTGGAATTCAGTTTCAGGACATGAAAGCCCTTCTCCTGAAAGAAACGGCTCCAGGCTTCATTTTGCTCCGGATCCGCCAGATCTGATTTATTCAGCAGGAGAAGCCTGGCTTTATTTTTTCCAAGCTCATCAATGTCCGGATTCCTGCTGGAAACGGGAATCCTTGCATCCACCACTTCAATGATCAGATCAATGAGTTTGATGTTCTCTTCCATCATTCGTTTTGCTTTCGTCATATGTCCGGGATACCATTGATAATTCATATTCATCCTCGCTTTTTACTATTGTCTTACAAATCCTATCTTATCTGCCGGGTAAATGCAGAACCAGACTTTTCCCTCAATATATTTTTTATCGACATTCTGTACTTCTGCAAACCGGCTGTCTTCACTGTTGTTCCGGTTGTCTCCAAGGACAAAATACTCCTCACTGCCCAGCTTCACGCCGTTTTCCGCCAGTCCCGGATTGGTAATCTGAGGCAGATCTCCATCTTCCTCATATTCTTCTCCGTCAATATAAATCAGCCCGTCCCGGATTTCTATAGTTTCTCCCGGCAGACCGATCACCCGTTTGATATGGATAGGAGCATCATCACTTCCGTCTTTGGTAAAGGCAATGATATCTCCCCGTTGGGGACTGGTAAATTTATAGACCAGCTTATTCACAAAAAATCTCTGGCCGGTCTCTATGGTAGGCTCCATACTGCTTTCCTGCATAACGATGCTCTGAAAGAAGAAGATCGCCACCACCGCCGCCAGGGCCAGTGCCACTGCAATCTGAAAAATCCAGGTAAAGATGGGCCGTCCCTTCTCACTTTTGATAAATTCCAGGGCCTGTTCTTTCTGAAATTCAATTCTCTGTATTTTTTTTCTTTTTTTTCTTTTCATAAGAACTCCATTTATGAAACAGGGGACCGCTGAATGTTTCTCCACACAGCGGCCCCCTGTTCATCACCATATTATCTTACTAACTCTTTTACTTTCGCAGCTTTACCAACACGCTGTCTTAAGTAGTTCAGTTTTGCACGTCTTACTTTACCGCGTCTGATAACCTCTACCTTTTCTACATTTGGGGAATGAAGAGGCCATGTCTTTTCTACACCGATACCGTTAGAATTCTTTCTTACAGTAAATGTCTC
>DXFG01000181.1 GCA_019114545.1 Candidatus Blautia pullistercoris
CGTACATATGGCACCTCCTATTATCATTACTCGCCAAATATGGTGATCCTTTCGGGACGCTTCAACCTCTTTGTGCGGCATACGATAGTATATTACCATCATTCCCTCATTCCGTCAATATATAAATTTCATTTTTTTACCGGATAAAAATTTCCAGAGCCTGCCAGATCAAATAGCCGTTCTGATAGATCACAGACTCCCCTGAGCCATTCATCAGCATAGCAAAAATCCCCAGGAAAAGCAGTGTCCCTCCCAAAACTATGGGGATCACTGTAAGGACTACCAGCAACACCAGTATTTTATTAGATGTAAAATACCGCTGTTCTTTTCCCGGTACACCCCGACGGAGAAGGTAGGCGGCTGTATAGAAACAGAAAGGTGCCACACAGCCCATACCGATATAAATCCCCAAAAAGGACAGGGGCAGACCGTTTTCCATCAAAGACTGCGTCACAGCCTGGGTATCTGGTCCTCCCCCTGCCGCTGTGGCCATTCCGGACAACAGGGTTGGGAAAAAGTTGTTTATAAAATGAAATATTGCCGGATAGATCATATTTTCTGTTTCTACCATCAGGTAAGTAAGAGCAGCCCCCAGAAGGGCTGTAGGCAGAAACCTCCACAAATTGCCGTGGAAAAGTCCGAAAAGCAGTCCCATCAACACCACCAGGGTCCATTTTCCTTTGATCCTGGACTGAAAACTTTTCAGAATAAAGCCTCTGTGGACAGCTTCTTCACAGACTGCCGGCATGACGCAGCTTATAAATACAGAAAGGGCCAGAGGAACTGTGGCCATAAAATCATTCAGACTTCCGCTGACAAAAAATATCTCTCTTGGAAAAAAGTAAGCTACGATCATCGTAAGAGGAATCACTGCGCTGTAAGAAGCAATCCAGCAGAGCAACACTGCAAAAACTTTCTGCCACCGGGGTCTTTGCACAGGAAAGACCTCTTTAAAAGGTACTTTTAAAAGCTTTGCACCGCCCAGAGCCAAAGCCAGAAGATACAGTTCTGTCAACGCCAGCCCATACATCCCCCACTTCATCTGGGCCCAGGCGATAACGGTATAGAAAGAAACCATCACCACAATAAAAAGCAGGATCCCGTGAATGGGTTTCAACCGGTTCATCTTACCTTCTTCTCTTTTATCTTCGTAATTCCATTGCTCTTCCATTTAATACCGCCTCTTTTAATTCGTTATCTATATACCACAGCTTCAGGGAAAAGAAAGGATGGCCCTCGTTCAGAAGACGGAAAAAGATCTTATCCCCTTCCCATATTTCCAGATCCTGGATCTTTTCTTTGGGCACCCATTCCAGAACCCCCTCATCGCAGGAGGAAAGTTCTCCTTCATATTCCGCTGCCGTATACAGGCACATATATTCCGTCAAAGTATTTCCTGTGACAGAATCTGTAAGCTTAAAAGTAACAAGTCCCCGGAAGTCATAAGTTTTCAGAGTCAGTCCTGTCTCCTCCTTTACCTCCCGGAGAAGACACTCCTCAGGGCTTTCTCCCTCTTCAAAATGGCCTCCCACACCAATCCATTTATCTTTATTTACATCATTTTTCTTCACCACCCGGTGAAGCATCAGGTAACTGTTCTCCTTCTCAATGTAACAGAGCGTTGTCATCACAGAAGGCTTTTTCATCTTTCCCAGTCCTTTCTTCTCTTCATCTCTTCTTCCAGAGATTTCTGCACCTTTTTTCTGGTTACTTCCACAATATTCAGAGGAGTCATATCCACCACCGCAGCTTTTACCGGATCCTTTCTCAGGTAACTCTGAAGAACTCTCAAAAGTTCTTTCTTGTCTTCCTCCTCTTCCATATTGATGAAATCTATAAGGATGATCCCGGATAAATTCCGCAGCCGAAGCTGAAAAGCAATTTCCCTGGCCGCCTCCAGATTGATTTTCCGAAAGGTCTCTCTGGTATTTTTCTTATCAGCAAATTTCCCGGAATTTACATCAATGCTCACAAAAGCCTCGGTCTGCTCAATGATCAGAAAACCCCCGGATCTCAGCCATACTTTCCGGTCCAGAGCTTCCTCCAAAGACTTCTCCAGACGGTACAGCTTGGAAAGAGGCAGCATTTTATCTTCATAGAAGCGTACCGGCACTGTCCCATCTTCTCCTCCGGCATGTTCCCCGCAGATCTGTGTGTAGATCTTTCGGTCATCTGTCACAATCTCTTCCAGGTTCCGGATATAAACTCCCTGGAGGATCCTGAGCGGTTCTGACATTCCTCTTTCCAGAAGGGTATAACACACTCGGGACATGGCCCGTTGTCTCAGTTTCTGATATTTTTCCCTCAACTGGAAAAGTTCCTTTGTCAGTTCTTCAGTAGAAGCCTCCCTGGCATTGGTCCGGACAATAATCCCTTCCTCACCGGTTACATGTTCCTGAAGGATGGTCCGGATCCGGGCTTTCTCTTCTTTTGTGAGCTTTGCAGAAAACCCAAGTTGTTTTCTCTGACTGGTCAGAACCAGATATTTTCCCGTAAAGTTGAGATTCCCCGTAACAGAGGGAAGTTTAGACTTGATCTTTTCCCGGGATACCTGGACTACTACCTCATCGCCCTCCTTTATCACCCTGTCCTTTTTCGGATTGGTAAAAATAGGCGGCTCTCCTTCTTCCAAGTCATAATAGCACATTTTTCCGGGAGAGATTTCAATAAAAGCACAATGTATATTTTTCTTGATATTCTTCACCTTGCCGATATAAATATTGCCCAGGAGTTTTTCTTCTCCCTCCCGGACAATATTAAACTGACAGATACGGCCTTCTTCCTCATTTGCGCTGACCAGAAGATTTTCTCTTTCAAATTCCACATGGGTAATGATCAGTCTACTCAATTTCTCCACCCAGATCTTCCAGGGATACCAGTTTCCGCTCTCCCTCTTCTCCCAGATCTCCGTAAACTTCCATTCTGTGGATCAGAAGTGACGAAGGCTGAAATTCCTGTCCGCAGAAAGGGAAAAAGGCTTCCATGACCAGCTCCGGCTTGGTGTTCTTCACACTTCCTGCAGCCAACTTCAGGAAAATACTCTCTCCCCGGATCTCCATCTTGTATATATAAGGTTTAATATCTACTTCTTTCTCGTTTTTCTTGGTCTTTTTCAGGATCCGGATCTCCTGCTGCTCTATAAAAGCGGGAACTTTCTCCTTCCAGTTTTCCCCGGGCTCCATACCTTCCCGGAAGGATACCAGATAATCTGCCGCAGCCACCAGAGACATAGCCTTTCCTTTTTTTCCTTCCGGAACTTCCCGGACGCTTAAAACTTCCATACCTTCCACCATAACCCGGTTCAGCCGCTCTACAGCCTCTTTGGAAGATACCGGAGTCTTCAGCTCCAGGTCAAAATACTCCCCTTCGCTGGTGATTCCTACGCCAAGAGGAGCCGCAAAAGACATGATCATATGGGGACTGAAGCCTTCGGAATAGGCAGCGTCCAGTCCTGCCCTTTTTACCGCTTTCTGAAAGTACCGCATAATATCCAGGTGTCCGATAAACTTCATAGCTCCCTGTTTTGCAAACTTAATTCTTACCTTCAATACAGACACCTCCTTTATATGCTCCTGCGCCGCAGCCGGAACACTGCTGGCGGCAGTTGGGGGTAACTTCCCCTTTCATAGCCTTTTCCCACTCTCTTTTCAGGAAATTCTTGGTCACGCCGATAGAGATAAAATCCCAGGGGAAGATTTCCTCTAAAGACCGCTCTCTTAAAGTATAGAATTCCGGATCAATACCCAGTTCCTCAAAAGCCTCCATCCACAGATCGTAACGGAAATACTCAGACCAGGAATCGAAGATGGCCCCTTTCTTATAAGCAGCCTCCAGCACATCCGCCACTTTCCGGTCTCCTCTGGCCAGGATTCCCTCCAGGACTGTAACGTCCGCCTCATGGTAATTATATTTAATACTCTTCTGGTTTAGCTGAGCCCGGATCTCTTCTTTTACCACTTTTGCCTTATCCAGATAGTCTTCTTTTCGGAACATTCCTGCCCACTGGAAAGGTGTAAAAGGCTTGGGTACAAAGAAGGAAGTGCTGACCACGATCTGGCATCTGCCGTGACGCTGGTCTTTGGGGATCTCATAATATTTCTTGGCGATCTCCTCCGCCAGATGAGCGATTCCCTTCATGTCTTCTTCTGTCTCTGTGGGAAGTCCCAGCATAAAATACAGCTTTACTCTGGTCCATCCTCCCTGAAAAGCCCTGGCGGCGCCTTCCAGGATCACTTCTTCTGTAAGACCTTTGTTGATCACGTCCCGGAGTCTCTGGGAACCGGCTTCCGGAGCAAAAGTCAGACTGCTCTTTTTGATATCCTGGACCTTACTCATTACGTCCAGGGAAAAGGCATCAATCCGCAGAGAAGGAAGAGAGATATTCACCTTCCGGGCAGAACATTCCTCAATCAGGTAGTCGATCAGCTCCGGCAGTTCTGAATAGTCGCTGGAACTTAAAGAGCTGAGAGAAATCTCCTCATGACCGGTATTTTCTATTAAAGCCCGGGCTGTATCCTTTAAAAATTCCAGATCCCGCTCTCTGGTAGGGCGGTAAAGCATACCTGCCTGGCAGAACCTGCAGCCCCGGATACATCCTCTCTGGATCTCCAGGACCACCCGGTCCTGAGTAGCCTTAAGGAAAGGTACCACCGGTTTTCTTGGATAATAGGTATGAGTCACATCCATGACCACCTGTTTCTCAATCTTTTCTTTTGCATGAGGGTTATTGGGTGTAAAGGCTTTGATGGTCCCGTCCTCATGATACTCTACATCATAAAAGGCCGGCACATAGATTCCCGGCACCTTAGCCGCCATCTCCAGAAATTCTTTTCTGGACTTTCCGGATTTTTTCCATTCTTTATAAATATCTAAAAGATCGTTGAATACTGTTTCCCCTTCCCCAATATAAAACATATCAAAAAACGGGGCAAGGGGCTCAGGATTATAGGCGCAGGGACCTCCTCCCATAACAAAGGGATGCTCCTCGGTCCTGTCTGCCGCCCGAAGAGGGATCTGGCTTAAATCCAGCACCTGTAGAATATTGGTGTAGCACATTTCATACTGGATAGTGATCCCCAGGAAATCAAAATCCTTTACCGGATCCTGGGATTCCAGGGCAAAAAGGGGGATCTGCTCCTCCCTCATGACCTTGTCCAGATCCGGCCAGGGAGAATAGACTCTCTCACACCAGGTATCCTCCCTCTGGTTAAACATGTCATAGAGGATCTGGATCCCCAGATGGGACATGCCGATTTCGTACACATCCGGGAAGCACATACAGAAGCGGATGTCCACCTGGTTTTTGTCTTTCATCACCGAGTTTACCTCATTCCCGATATACCGGGCCGGCTTCTCGATATTTAGTAATATTTCATCATTTAAAGCTAGTTTTCTCATAAAAACCTCTCTTGTTTTGTGTGTCATTTACAAAATAGCTTATCTCGTAGAACAAACTATTCTGATGGTACAATCCGTGATATTATATACCTTGTACAGGGGATCTTCAAGCAAATATTTCTTATTTCTTTCCACATTATTATACTGAAGTATCTCCATTATTACAAGAAAAGCCGCCGCATCTTATGGCACAAACCAAATGACACGGCAGCTGTTCTATTTCTATTTACCTATCTGTTCAGCCTCCACTGCCTCTGAATCTGTTCCCACCGTAAGGGTATAGCTTTCCCCGGACATAAGCTCCGGACTGCTTAGGATAACCACGGTAAAGGACAGATCCGGGGTCACATCCAGAATAACATTGCCGGAGGAGTCTGTGAGAGTTACCTCTGTACCTGCAGACTGTTCGCCTACACTGACCGATATGACCCCCTGCTGTGCATCGCTGAAGGTCTGGGCCATCCCGGAAGCCCCTGTTCCGATAAAAGTTCCTCCTGTGATCTGGGCGGTCGTATCATAATCCAGGGTAGAGGTATCTCCCTGGGCAGGACCGGCCACTACCGTATATCCTCCGGTTATTTCCAGGGATCCGTTTGCATCAATACCGTCCCCGGAAGCAGTAATATTCAAAGTTCCTCCGGAGATCGTAATAGTACCGTCTGATGAAGAGAAACCTGGTCTTTCTCCCCCGAACATTCCGTCTCTTCCCCCCTGGATCCCGCTGGAGTCTGTGCCTCCTGCAGCATTCAGGCCGTCATCGCTGGCTGTGAGAGTAATATCCCCGTCCTGTATCTCAAGATGAAGAGCCTCCAGCCCCTCATAGCTTTCTGAAATATTCATGGTGCCTGCCACCACTGTCAGGTCTTCATCTGCATGGGCGGCGTCATCTCCCGAAGCGATTTCAAAGACTCCGTCTTTTATGGTAACAGAACTATTGGAATGTATAGAATCATCTGCGGAGTCAATGGTAAAGCTGCCTCCCGAAATCAGCAGATCTCCTGCTGCTTTAATTCCCTTCATACTTGTGCTGTCCTCTTCCGTTGACTGGGAAGCATCCGTGGAAGAATCTCCCGCTTCAGATGAACTTTCTGTGGAAAGATTTTCTGCGGAAACAGAAATCTGTGCCGGAGAAACGATTTCGGAAGGACTGGCAGCCCCGCTCTTCGCCGCGGCCGCCGGTTCTGTCCGGAGTCTGGCCGCCGCCTCCCTGGCCGTTTTCTGCAGGACTGCTGCCTCCCGGACCACCGTCTCCCCGGAAGTCCCCCCAGGAATCTGAGGATTCTTTTGTTCCGTTTTCGCTGCCTCCTCCTGCCTGGATCTGGAAAGTTCCCGCTGAAATCTGCATATAGGACCCGGCGCTGATGCCATCTCCCTCTGCCTCCACAGCTATCGTCCCATCAGAAATATAAACAAATCCCAGAGAAGTATCCTCGTCATTTTCTGCGTGGATACCGTCCTTGCCTGCAGTTACAGTAAGCTGGCTGTCGCCGGTAATCCTTATGCTGTCATTTGCTTTCAATCCATGGGAAGCTGCTGTAATATTACAGGTTCCGCCGGTGATCGCCAGATCATCATTGGATACGATCCCATGGCCTCCGGGAGAGGATATGGTAAGAGAGCCGGTGCCGTTCAAAGTCAGGTCCTGTTTTGAATAAATAACAGAGTCAATATTGCTGTCATCAATGGCAGTATAAGTTCCGCTGTTGGAAAGGGTATTTTCACTGTCTTCCGCCAGGGTAAGGAACACCTTGTCCCCCTCCAGAACATACAGAGGCGCAGAAGTTTCACTGTTGATCTCCACCCCGTCAAAGATCAGCCGGACCTTGGCGGTATCGGTCGCATTGACTATGATCATCCCGTCGCTTAAGGTTCCTGAGATCCGATAAGTTCCTTCCTCTGTTATGGTTATTGTTCCATCTGAAATCTCTACACTGTCTGAGCTGGAAGAGGCGGAAGTGCCGCTTAATGTAACAGACACACAGTCCTCCTCCTGGTAATCTTCTTCATAGTCTCTGTCTGTAAACATATCTTCATCGTTCTGTTCTTCCACAGATACCGACTGGCTCTCTTCTTCTGCATCGGCTGTATTTTCCGGATTTTCCTCTGTCTTCTGACCACTGTCTGAAGTACTGCCCCTGCTCAGGCTTCCGCAGCCGAAACCGGCAGACAATGTGAGAAGCAGGGCCACTAAAAGAACCAGCTTTTTTTTCATAAGGCAAAATCTCCTTTCACTAAAGCTCCGTTACGGCAGTTTCCTGTCTGGAAACTGCAATTTCCAGATTTCCGTTTCTACACCGGATCTTATCGATCATTTCTTTCTCTTTGGCTGCATCCCGAAGAGTTATATGATAAGTCAGCCGGAACAGACTTCCCATGTTGGTGGTCTTTACTCCGATCAGTTCATGGGAAACGGCATATTCCTGAAAAATATCATCAAAAATTTCCGTATAGTCCAGATCCTCCGGAATGGTTATGGCGAAGGTCTTATAAACCGCTCCATTCTTTTTGGCTCCGAAATCAAGGCGGTTATACAGCATAAAGATCAGGCTTAAAACCAGGGTGAACAGCACTGCAAATCCCAGATACCCCATCCCTGTGATCAGACCTGCTCCCATGGCAAGGAACAAGGTGCAGATCTCCCTGGCCGT
>DXFG01000182.1 GCA_019114545.1 Candidatus Blautia pullistercoris
GAACCAGCGAGTGCAGGAGTCAAAGTCCTGTGCCTTACCGCTTGGCGATAGCCCAAGACCGCCTTACGGCTAAGGTGGATAAAGGGATTCGAACCCTTGGCCTCCAGAGCCACAATCTGGCGCGCTAACCAACTGCGCTATACCCACCATATTCATTGATGCATTTTATATGCAAGCGTGCTTGGAGGGATTCGAACCCCCGACCCACGGCTTAGAAGGCCGTTGCTCTATCCAGCTGAGCTACAAGCACATCAGCATCAGATATTGATGCAAGAGCGGGTGATGGGAATCGAACCCACATATCCAGCTTGGAAGGCTGGTGTTCTACCACTGAACTACACCCGCAAGTATTTATTTTTGAAAGGATCGGGGTGACAGGATTCGAACCTGCGACCTCCTGGTCCCAAACCAGGCGCTCTAGCCAAGCTGAGCCACACCCCGAGGTATTTTCCCTGTCCTCAAGCACTTCCTCTTGACGACGAAGTTAAATATACCATAAGAAAAAACAAAAGTCAACACTTTTTTTAATTTTTTTTCATAACAGTTCAGCCATGGAATTGTCTGTGGTTTTTTCTGAATGATACAGGCTGAACTGTTACCTTTATCCTGTTTTTCTTTGTACCCGCTTTTTACTCTTCTATGTAATTTACTGTAAAATGGGCCTCTCCTTCTCTGTCAATTTCCATGATGAGAAAGCTGGGCTTTCTTCCCCACTGTCTGGGGTAGGAAAGACTCCCCGGATTCAGCACCGTTATCTGCTTTTCTATATCGATTTCAGGCTTATGGGTATGCCCGTACATGACAATATCAATGTTTCTGGACAGAGCCTCTTCCTTCAGCCTGTCCGTTCCCATGGAAACCCCGTAGTAATGTCCATGGGTGATCATTACCTGATACTTGCCCAGAGAAAAGATTTCTTCTCTTGGCAGATCTGAGAAAAAATCATTATTGCCCGATACCATATGAACCGGACAGTCCACCAGAGCTTCTATATAGTCTTCATGTCCTTCAATATCTCCGAGATGGATAAATTCATCCACAGGGCTCACCCGCTCTATCACCTTTTTTAAGTTTCTTTCATGCCCATGGGTATCGCTGACAACTAATATCTTCATATATTCGCCCCTCAACTTCACTTATAATGCCTCTTCCTTCTCTAAAATCTCCTTCATCTTTCTCAAAGCGTTACCTCTGTGACTGATAAGATTTTTCTCCTCGGGAGACAGCTCAGCCGTGGTCATCCCTCTCTCCGGAAGATAGAAAATCGGATCATATCCAAATCCGTTTTCCCCTTTTTCTTCATATCCGATACGTCCTTCTACAGTACCCCGCACCACAAATTCTCTTCCGTCAGGAAAAACCGCAGCAATAGCGCAGACAAAGCGGGCAGTTCTCTTTTCATCCGGAACGCCTTCCAGTCGATCGATCAGATTCTGGTTCTTGATCCTGTAAGACGTATCCTCTCCCATATATCTGGCAGAATAAATTCCCGGCTCTTTATTCAGGTAATCAATTTCCAGGCCGGAATCATCAGCCAGCACCATCTGGCCTGCCAGTTTGCAGATGGCCCGGGCCTTAATCAGTGCATTCTCTTCAAAGGTAATGCCGTTTTCCACTACGTCCGTATAGACTCCCGCCTCTTTCATGGACTGAATTTCCAATGGCAGATCCCCCAGGATTTCCCGGATCTCCATCATTTTATTTTCATTGCCTGTAGCAAATATCATTTTTCTCATGGTTCTCTATTCCTTCCCTTCCTGCTGCCGTTTTCCCTTTGGGGGCTTAGGACCCAGGAACTGATAAAAATATGTTCTCATCATTCCATTATAGATCTTTCGGTTTTTATCTGCCTTTCTTCCAATATATTTTTCGGCCTCTGTAAAGGCGGTGATCACATACATAGACCAGGAATCCAGCCCTGCAAAACTTTTTCCCAGGTTGGTATAGATCTCCGGAAGATTCTTTCTCTCTTCCAGCCGCTCCCCATATGGAGGATTGGTTACAATAAACCCGTATTTCTTAGAATGGCTCATATCCTTTACATCTCTTGCCTGGAAATGGATCAGCTTTTCTACCCCCGCAGATCTGGCATTTTCTCTGGCAGCCTTTACCATCTGTCCATCCAGATCATATCCCTGGATATCTGTATACAGATCTCTGATCACCTTACTTTCCGCCTCTTCATGGGCATAATACCAGTGTTTTCTTGGGACCAGATTCTTCCATTTTTCTGCCAGAAAGCTCCGGTTCATACCAGGAGCGATATTTGCAGCCATCAGTGCCGCTTCTATGGGAAAGGTACCGCTGCCGCAGAAAGGATCCACCAGTATCCGGTCACTTTTCCAGGGGGTAAGCATAAGAAGAGCCGCAGCCAGGGTCTCCGTAATAGGCGCTTTACTTGTCAGACGGCGGTATCCTCTCTTATGCAAGGACACTCCGCTGGTATCTATACCAATAGTAGCCTGGTCTTTCATAAATGCCACTCGAATAGGATACTCCGGTCCGTCCTCCTCAAACCATTCTACATGGTAAACCTGTTTCAGCCGCTCTACAATAGCCTT
>DXFG01000183.1 GCA_019114545.1 Candidatus Blautia pullistercoris
ATAGAAGAAAATGAAGCTTACGTAAGAAAACGGCTGGAGAACTGCGATGATTTTATTATCCGGCCTATGCTTCTGGGAGAAGAGAAAAAGATCCGGTGCCTGGTGGTCTATATTGAAGTGGCGGTGAGCAATATGGTACTGGAGGATTCTGTGATCGGCAAGCTGGTCAACCATATGTGGGAGATGCCTTCTGATAAGATCCTGGAATTTGTAAAAGACAACGGCATGGGGATTTCCGATGTCCAGCCTCTGGATACGATGGAGGCGGTTTTTGCCTCCATGCTGGCGGGAAATGCAGTGTTTTTCCTGGACGGTTACACCAAAGCCATTAAAGTGTCAAGTAAGGGCTATCCTAATTTAAGTGTGTCTGAATCTACCAGGGAGAAGGTCCTTCGTGGATCTAAAGAAGGATTTACCGACGCAGTGAAGACAAATTCAGCTCTGGTACGGAAAAGGATCCGGGACACACGGCTGAAGGTTAAACAGAAAATCTTAGGGGAGAGGAGCCAGACGGTAGTACAGATCCTCTATATAGAAGATCTGGTCCGGCCGGGGCTGGTGGAGGAGATCGAAAAACGGCTGGACTCCTTTGTTATAGACGGGGTCCTGGATTCCGGTATTCTGGAGCAGATGACGGAGAGCAGCTGGATGTCGCCTTTTCCCCAGTTTCAGACCACAGAGCGTCCGGACAAATGTGCTGCAGAGATATTAAACGGCAGGATTCTGGTCCTGACGGATCATTCCCCGGTGGGACTGCTTCTGCCGGCAGTATTTAATGATTTCCTTCAGGTGAGCGAAGATTATTATAACCGTTTCGCCATTGTATCCCTTCAACGTCTTCTCCGGTATGGGGCTGTGCTTATGACTATGCTGTTTTCCGGTACGTATCTGGCAGTGACAAATTTTCATACCCAGGTACTTCCCACCAATCTGATCCTTTCCTTTTCAGAAGCCCGCCAGGGAGTTCCCTTTCCGGGAATCCTGGAGGTCCTTCTGATGGAACTGGCTTTTGAAATGATCCGGGAGGCAGGAGTACGGATGCCAGGACCTTTGGGAGGGACCATTGGGATCGTGGGAGGCCTGATCATCGGGCAGGCGGCAGTGACTGCGAATCTGGTAAGTCCTATTGTAGTGGTAGTGGTGGCCGTGTCGGCTCTCAGTTCGCTGGCGATTCCAACAGATGAATTTTCCGCTCCCTTTCGTCTTTTAAAATTCGGGTTTGTTATACTTGGGGGAACCTTGGGAGTCTTTGGCATGCTTCTGGGATTGTACCTGGTGCTGAGTCATCTGGCAGGGCAGAAAAGCTTCGGAATCCCCTATCTGTCTCCGTTTGCGGCCCAGAACAGGGAGGGATATTGCGGAGAAAGGGACAGCTTTATCCGCTTTCCCCTGCCCTTTCTCAACAGGAGACCCATTTATGCCAGAAAGGAAGAGCAGGTAAAACTTCGGAACCCAGAAAACAAAAAGGGGGAGGGCCATGTATACCGATAATGCAAGAATTTCCCACAGACAGCTTTTCAGACAGATTCTCACCGGACTTCTGGGAATCTACTTTTTAGTGGTCCCTGTGCTGCCGGATATGACAGGACGCCAGGGGGTGCTCTGTCTCCTTACCGGAGGGGCAGTCTATGGATTTTTGTGTATTTATTTTATCCGGATCCGGTATTTCTTCCAGAACCCGGAGCGCTGCATGGGAAGAATATGGGGAAAGGTTTTTATTCTCCTTTATACTTCCTGGCTGTGGCTTATGGGGGTTTGCCTTCTGCTCATAACCGCCAGGATCACAGGAAAATATCTTATAGAAGGAAGCCCATCCTGGGCAGTGATCCTCCTGGCTTCTTTTGCCGCCTATCTTGGCAGTCATCAGGGGCTGGAGAGACGGGGGAGAATGGCAGAAGTCTCTTTTCCCATACTGCTTCTGATTCTGGCCGGAATGCTCTTTTTAGCTGCCATTCAGGTACGGCCGGAGTACCTGGAAGAGATGGGAGAGCTGTCTTTTTCCGGCTGGGCCAGGGGGAGCTGGCAGGTGCTGTGTGTGCTTCTGCCTTTTGCCTTTCTGCCCGTAGCTTTGGGAAATGTAAAGAGACCCGCGGATACAGGAAAAGTTATGTGGTCTGCCCTGGCAGTGATTACCGGACTTCTGATTCTGACACTTATCCTTCTTCAGGGAAGCTTTGGCCTGGGAGGCTATGAGCACGAGGAGTATCCCGCCATCCGGCTTATGAGCGGCATACGCCTGCCGGGGGATTTTCTGGAAAGAGTGGATCTTTTCTGGGTGGCTGCTCTGGTATTTGGGGTCCTTTTTGGCCTTGGCAGTGTATTTTTTTACAGTCATGAATTACTTACAAGAATCCATCTGGAGAAAACAGCTCTTGCGGCAGGAGGAGCTGTGGTACTGGGGGCACTGGCCTGTGAAAAAGCCGGGATCGCTCCGGAATTCTTTATTCGGATAACCATGAAACTTTACGGTCCCCTGCTGTTTTTGCTTCTGCTTCTGGCGGGGCTTACAGGAAAAAAGGGAAAGAGCATAAAAACGGGCCTTTTGGCCCTGGTGCTGCTGGGGATGTCCGGCTGCGGAGTCTCCTTAGAGAACCGGGTGTTTCCTATGTCTATGGGAGTGGATTATGAAAACGGACACTACCGGATTGTTTATGGGATCCCTCAGTTGTCCAAGGTCACGGGACAGGATAAGGAAGAGACCCAGTCCGGGGAGGAACAGGCCCTGGTCTATGAAGGGCTGACGCCCCAGGATGCCCTGGAGCGTTTTAATGAAAATCAGGAAAACTATCTGGATATGGGACATATGAAAGCCATCATCCTGGGAGAAACCATTATGGAAAACAGAGATGCTCTGGCAGGATTTCTGGGATTTCTGGAAGATAATCCTGCGGTGGCGGGAAATATCTATGTGTTTGTCACGGAAGATATGGAAGAACTGATGAGCCTGGACGGACAGGGAGTAGATTCTGTTGGAGACTATCTCACAGGAATCCTGGAAAACACCATGGATAAAAAGGAGAAAAAGGCGGTGATTCTTCAGGATCTGTATGGAGCATGGCACAGAGAAGAGGAGTTTCCAATACTTCCGGAGGTGACTATCGTGAATAAGAAGCCCAGTATCCGTCAACACTCCGGATAGAAGGATCATAGAGAAAAGATCAGGAGGTGCCGGACAGATGCGGGGGCTGAAAGCAGAAAAGGGAAGAAAAGGGAGCAGGAAGATCCTGACATGGTCTTTACTTATAGGACTGGCAGGAGCCATTCTGGTTACTTCCTGGCAGAATATTGTTCTGGGCAGGGAGAAGGAAGATCTTCAGAAACGGCTGGACCGGGAGATCCAGGAGGGGATTGCCGGGGAGATCTTCCGCCTCCATGTCATTGCAAACAGCGACAGCAAAGAGGACCAGGAGCTGAAGATGGAGGTGAAAAAAACGGTTGTAGAATATCTGGAAGAAAATCTGGGCGGGGAGGCAGGCCTTGAGGAGACCAGAAACTGGGTTCTGGAAAATCTTCCGGAAATAGAAGAGGCGGCGGCAAAAACCGTGGAGGAGCTGGGAGAAACTTATCCGGTGTCCGCCAGTGTGGAGAATACGTACTTTCCTGATAAAACTTATGGAGACTGTACTTTCCCGGCAGGAGAATATGAAGCTCTGAATGTGCGGATCGGCCGGGGAGAAGGGAAAAACTGGTGGTGTGTCCTTTACCCCAGTCTCTGCTTTATAGACGATACCTGGGGGATAGTTACAGAGGAGAAGAAGGAAGCGCTGAGAGAAGTTCTTACGGAAGAAGAATTTCAGAAGATTCTGGGGGACCCGGAGGAAAAGAAAAAGATAAGGATCGGATTTAAATGGTTTTAGGCTTGAAATCTTTATCTGTTAAGGGTACAATGAGACACAGTGATATTAACAGATAAAGAGGATGTTTTATGAAACAGTTAAAGGACGCCCCTATCGGAGTGTTTGATTCAG
>DXFG01000017.1 GCA_019114545.1 Candidatus Blautia pullistercoris
AAGAAATCTGAGAAAAACACGTGTTGGTAAAGTTGTCAGCAACAAGATGGACAAAACTATCGTCGTTGCTATCGAAGACCACGTAAAACATCCTCTTTACAAAAAGATCGTGAAGAGAACATATAAATTAAAAGCACATGACGAAGAAAATACCTGCAACATCGGTGATACCGTAAAGGTTATGGAGACAAGACCTCTGTCCAAAGACAAGAGATGGAGACTTGTAGAAGTTGTAGAAAGAGTGAAATAATTGGTTTTCCAATTATGGGAATATAGTTTGGAAATTCGTGAAGGAGGAATCCCAGCATGATTCAACAGGAAAGTAGACTTAGAGTCGCTGACAACACTGGCGCAAAAGAAATCCTCTGCATCCGTGTTATGGGCGGTTCTACCAGAAGATATGCCAATATCGGCGATGTTATCGTTGCTACGGTCAAAGATGCAACACCAGGCGGTGTTGTGAAAAAAGGTGACGTTGTAAAGGCAGTTGTTGTTCGTACTGTTAAAGGCGTTCGCCGTAAAGACGGCTCTTACATCAAATTCGATGAGAATGCAGCCGTTATCATCAAAGATGATAAGACACCAAGAGGAACCCGTATTTTTGGACCAGTAGCCAGAGAGCTTCGTGAGAAACAGTTTATGAAGATTGTTTCCTTAGCTCCAGAAGTATTATAGGAGGTAAGCCTGATGTTTAAGATTAAAAAAGGCGATACTGTTAAAGTTATCGCCGGTAAAGATAAAGACAAAGAAGGAAAAGTAATCTCTGTTAATCCGAAAAAAGGCGCTGTTCTGGTTGAAGGCGTAAATATGGTCACAAAACACACAAAACCATCCATGAGCAATCAGCAGGGCGGTATCGTAAACAAAGAAGCTTGGATCGATGCCTCCAATGTAATGGTTATGCATGAAGGCAAAGTTACCAGAATCGGCTTTAAAGTTGAGGACGGCAAGAAAGTGCGTGTGGCTAAGACTACAGGCAAAGTGATCGATTAATTGAGAGAGGAGGCCTATAAATGAGCAGACTTAAAGATATGTATAAAAATGAGATCGTAGACGCTATGATCAAAAAGTTTGGTTATAAAAATATCATGGAAGTGCCGAAACTCGATAAGATCGTTGTAAACATGGGTGTAGGCGAAGCAAAGGACAACGCAAAAGTTCTGGATGCAGCGGTTGCTGATATGGAACTGATCACAGGCCAGAAGGCTGTGACAACAAAAGCGAAAAACTCCATTGCTAACTTCAAGATCCGTGAGGGTATGCCGATCGGTTGTAAAGTAACATTAAGAGGCGAGAAAATGTACGAATTTGCAGATCGTCTCATCAACCTGGCTCTGCCTCGTGTACGTGACTTCCGTGGTGTAAATCCAAACGCATTTGACGGAAGAGGAAATTATGCCCTTGGAATCAAAGAGCAGCTGATTTTCCCTGAAGTGGAATATGATAAAGTCGATAAAGTAAGAGGTATGGATGTTATTTTCGTAACCACTGCTAAAACAGACGAAGAAGCTCGTGAATTATTGACATTATTCAACATGCCATTTGCAAAGTAATTATAGGAGGGAAAATTCATGGCTAAAACAGCAATGAAAGTAAAACAGCAGCGTAAACAGAAATTCTCCACAAGAGAGTACAGCCGCTGCCGTATCTGTGGACGTCCACATGCATATTTAAGAAAATACGGTATCTGCCGTATCTGCTTCCGTGAGCTGGCATACAAAGGCCAGATCCCAGGAGTGAAAAAAGCAAGCTGGTAGGCCGAAAGCAACTTAGTGAAAGCAAGCCGAAAGGCGCAGCTTGAACTTAGTGCGAGGCCCTTCCCGAACCTTAGCGAAGCCGAGCCGAAGGCGAGAGACGAGCTTAGTTGAGGGAAGACACCCTGATAACTTTTAGCGAAGGCTGAATTTAGTGAGAGTGGTGTGCCGAACCGTTGCCAACACCCCTATACAGATGCAAGCCATCTGACAGTATAGTAATTAACATGAAAAGTCTAATTTAGGAGGAAACTATCATGACAATGAGCGATCCAATCGCAGATATGCTTACAAGAATCCGTAACGCGAACACTGCAAAACACGACACAGTAGATGTACCATCATCCAAGATGAAACTTGCTATCGCAGATATCCTTTTAAAAGAAGGTTATATCGCAAAATATGATGTTCTGGAAGACGGAGCATTTAAGACAATCCGCATCACATTAAAATATGGTGCTGACAAAAACGAAAAGATCATCACAGGTCTGAAGAGAATTTCCAAACCCGGTCTGCGTATCTACGCCGGCAGCCAGGAAATTCCAAAAGTATTAGGAGGACTGGGAATTGCTATCCTTTCCACTAACCAGGGTGTGATCACAGACAAAGAAGCAAGAAAACTCCACGTAGGCGGAGAAGTTCTGGCATTTGTTTGGTAATTTATCGAGATACTGAAAACAGAAGGGAACCATAATAGGCCCTTCCGAAAATCTAAGTAAGGAGGAAATTGGTATGTCACGTATTGGAAGACTGCCTGTAGCTGTTCCAGCTGGAGTAGAAGTAAAAGTAGCTGAGAACAATGTAGTGACTGTAAAAGGTCCTAAGGGAACACTTGAGAGAGCGTTACCTGTTGAAATGTCAATCAAAGTTGAAGATGGTCATGTTGTTGTAACAAGACCAAATGATTTAAAGAAAATGAAATCTTTACACGGTTTAACAAGAACACTGATCCAGAACATGGTAATCGGTGTCAGCCAGGGATACGAAAAAACTCTGGAAGTAAACGGTGTAGGTTACAGAGCAGCAAAACAGGGCAAGAAATTAGTCCTGAACTTAGGATACTCTCATCCCGTTGAAATGGAAGATCCGGAAGGTCTGGAGTCCAAGGTAGACGGAAACAAGATCATTGTATCCGGTATCGATAAAGAAAAAGTCGGCCAGTATGCTGCTGAAATCAGAGATAAGAGAAAACCTGAACCATACAAAGGGAAAGGTATTAAATATGCTGACGAAGTTATCAGACGTAAAGTTGGTAAGACTGGTAAGAAATAATTAAGGAGAGTGTAAAAATGGTTAGTAAAGTATCAAGAGCGAAAGTTCGCGCAAAAAAGCATAGAAGAATACGTAATCATCTCAGCGGCACCGCTGCTACACCTCGTTTAGCAGTATTCCGCAGCAATAATCATATGTATGCTCAAATTATTGACGATACAGTTGGAAAAACTCTGGTCTCTGCTTCTACAACTCAGAAAGATGTAAAAGCTGAATTAGAAAAAACCAATAACGTTGACGCCGCAGCATATTTAGGTACAGTTATTGCTAAGAGAGCAATCGAAGCTGGAATCAAAGAAGTTGTCTTTGACAGAGGCGGTTTTATATATCACGGAAAAATCAAAGCTTTAGCAGACGCAGCAAGAGAAGCTGGGTTAGAATTCTAATAAGGGAGGAGAAGAACACATGAAACGTTCAATCATTGATGCTAGTCAGTTTGAATTAGAAGAAAAAGTAGTGTCAATCAAGCGTGTAACAAAGGTTGTTAAAGGTGGTCGTAACTTCCGTTTCACAGCTTTAGTTGTTGTAGGTGACGGCAACGGACATGTTGGCGCTGGTTTAGGAAAAGCAGCTGAAATTCCTGAAGCGATCCGCAAAGGAAAAGAGGATGCTATGAAGAAATTAGTTACTGTAGCAAGAGATGAAAACGGAAGTATTACCCATGACTTCATCGGAAAATTCGGAAGCGCCCAGATGCTGCTGAAGAAAGCTCCTGAAGGTACTGGTGTTATTGCCGGAGGTCCAGCTCGTGCGGTAATCGAACTTGCAGGTATTAAGAACATCCGTACAAAATGTATGGGTTCCCGTAACAAACAGAACGTTGTTCTGGCTACTATCGCAGGTTTAAGCCAGTTAAAGACTCCGGAAGAGGTTGCGAAACTTCGTGGAAAATCTGTAGACGAGATTTTTGCATAAGGAGGATTAAAAAATGGCAGATAAATTAAAAATCACTCTGGTGAAATCTACAATCGGTGCTGTTCCGAAACATAAAAAAACAGTAGAAGCATTAGGTTTAAGAAAACTGAACAAAACAGTGGAAATGCCGGATAATGCAGCAGTTCGCGGAATGATCCAGCAGGTAAGACACTTAGTGAAAGTAGAAGAAATCTAATACAGTTTGAAAAGGAGGTGCCAACATGGATTTATCAAATTTAAGACCAGCAGAAGGCTCCAGACAGAGCGATAATTTCAGAAGAGGCCGTGGACATGGTTCAGGAAACGGAAAGACAGCAGGTAAAGGCCATAAAGGACAGAAGGCTCGTTCCGGAGCTAAAAGACCAGGTTTCGAAGGCGGTCAGATGCCTTTATACAGAAGACTTCCTAAGAGAGGATTCAAGTGCAGAAACTCTAAGGAAATCATTGCAGTAAATGTAGATATCTTAAATAGATTTGAGGATGGAGCAGAGGTTACTCCAGCAGCTTTATTGGCTTCCGGTGCTATCTCTAAACTGGGAGATGGTGTAAAACTTCTGGGCAACGGAGAGTTAACAAAGAAGCTGAACGTAAAGGTCAATGCTGTTAGCGAAAGTGCAAAAGCAAAGATTGAAGCCGCAGGTGGAACAGTAGAGGTGATCTAATGCTGCAGACTCTTAAAAACGCCTTTAAGATAAAGGATGTAAGACGTCGAATTTTTTATGTGCTGTTAATGCTGGTGATTATCCGTATCGGGTCCCAGCTTCCCATACCGGGAGTAGACAGTGATTATTTTAAAGAATGGTTTGCGAACCAGTCCAGTGATGCATTTAACTTTTTTGATGCATTCACTGGCGGTTCCTTCACCGAAATGTCTATATTTGCATTAAACATCACACCGTACATTACTTCTTCCATTATTATCCAGCTTCTGACCATTGCGATTCCTCAATTAGAGGAGATGCATCGGGATGGAGAGGATGGAAGAAAGAAACTTACGGCCATTACCCGTTATGTAACGGTAGGTCTGGCTCTTTTCCAGTCGGTTGCCATGACTGTTGGATTTGGCAACCGGGGATTGATCCCGGATATGACGGTTGTAAAAGGTATTGTTGTAGTGGCCTGCCTGACCGCAGGTTCCAGTATGCTGATGTGGATCGGTGAACGGATTACGGAAAACGGTGTGGGCAACGGTATTTCCATTGTCCTTATGATCAATATCGTATCCAGGATCCCTAACGATCTTGTAAGTCTGTTCCAGACTTTTGTTCAGGGCAAAACCATTGCCAGAGGCGCATTGGCAGCTCTGATCATTGCAGCTATCATCATTCTTGTGGTGGTTCTGGTATTGATCTTAAATGGTGGTATCCGCAGGATTCCGGTTCAGTATTCTAAGAAAATGGTGGGAAGAAAAGTTATGGGCGGCCAGTCCAGTTCTATTCCATTAAAAGTCAATACTGCCGGCGTAATCCCAATTATCTTTGCCTCTTCCCTGATGTCTTTCCCGGTTGTTATCGCAAGTTTCCTGGGCAAGACAAATGGTACAGGAATCGGAAGTGAGATTATGAGAGGTCTGACTTCCAACAACTGGTTTAATCCAAGCCAGCCGGTATATTCTCTTGGTCTGGTACTGTATATTGTACTGGTAATCTTCTTTGCATATTTCTATACTTCCATTACGTTCAATCCTATGGAAGTAGCGGATAATATGAAAAAACAGGGAGGATTTGTACCTGGTATCCGTCCGGGAAAACCAACTCAGGAATATCTGGAAAAGATCTTAAGTTACATTATCTTCATAGGTGCTGCAGGTCTTGTGATTGTGGCCGTGATTCCGTTTTTCTTTAACGGTGTTTTCGGAGCCAACGTTTCCTTTGGGGGAACATCTATCATCATTGTAGTAGGTGTTGTCCTGGATACCTTAAAACAGATCGAGTCACGTATGCTGGTTCGTAACTACAGAGGCTTTTTAAGTGAATAAGGGAGTATGTTAGAACGACTCTATTAAGAAAGAGACCGTCGCAGGAAGAACAGGTTTTCATCCGTTGTAAAATCTTCTTTTTCTGCGGCTGTCTCTAAAATATTATATGGCGAAAATCCGCTAATTGGTGTATTATGGTGTCAGGGCCAAAAAAGAACTAAGGCCAGGCGGAGATCCAGGAATATTTTACAGGCCGGGATCCGTGGTGTATAGAAAGGGGAAAAGGTATGAAGATCATTATGTTAGGAGCACCTGGTGCAGGAAAAGGCACTCAGGCAAAAAAAATTGCCCAGAAATATGAAATTCCTCATATTTCTACCGGAGACATTTTCCGGGCCAACATTAAGAATGGGACAGAATTAGGTAAGAAAGCAAAAACTTATATGGATCAGGGACTTCTGGTACCAGACGAGCTGACCGTAGATCTGGTTATTGACAGGGTAAACCAGGAAGATTGTAAAAACGGCTATATCCTGGATGGCTTTCCAAGAACCATTCCTCAGGCGGAAAGTCTGGATGCAGCTCTGGCCAAGATGGGACAGAAAGTGGATTATGCCATTAATGTAGAAGTGCCGGATGAGAACATTATTAACCGTATGTCAGGCAGAAGAGCCTGTGTAGGCTGTGGGGCTACTTATCATATTAAGTACAATCCTCCAAAGACAGAAGGTATCTGTGATGCCTGTGGTGAAAAACTGATCTTAAGAGATGATGATAAGCCCGAAACCGTTCAGAAGCGTCTTGGGGTATATCACGATCAGACCCAGCCGCTGATTGATTATTATGGAAAAGCAGGAGTGCTGAAAGAAGTTGACGGTACTGTTGACATGGAAGAGGTATTCCAGGCTATCGTGAATATATTAGGAGCGTAAAAAGCATGTCAGTAACAATAAAAACTGCCAGAGAGATTGAACTTATGAGAGAGGCAGGCAGACTTCTGGAAAAAGTCCATAACGAGCTTGCAGAATTTATCAGACCGGGGATCAGCACCCTGGATATCGACCGTTTTGGAGAAAAACTTATCCGAAGTCTGGGCTGTACACCTAACTTTTTGAACTACAATGGCTATCCGGCATCTATCTGCGTTTCTGTAAATGATGAAGTGGTTCACGGTATTCCAAAAAAGGACAGGATCCTTCAGGAAGGAGATATTGTCAGTCTGGATGCAGGTCTGATCTATAAAGGATATCATTCAGACGCTGCCAGGACTCATGCTGTGGGGAGAATTTCCCCGGAAGCTCAGCAGTTGATCGATGTGACGAGACAGAGTTTCTTTGAAGGGATCAAATACGCCAAGGCGGGAAACCATCTTCATGATATATCCGCAGCCATCGGCAACTATGCCCAGCAGTTCGGATACGGAGTAGTCCGGGATCTGGTGGGACATGGAATCGGCACCCATCTTCACGAAGATCCCCAGATCCCCAATTTTCCTCAGAAGAGGAGAGGGATCCGGCTGGTTCCAGGTATGACTCTGGCCATTGAGCCCATGATCAACCAGGGGAGAGCTGATGTAGAGTGGCTGAATGATGATTGGACAGTGGTTACTCAGGACGGTTCTTTATCTGCTCATTATGAAAACACGGTTCTGATTACAGAGGGTGAGCCGGAAATTCTTACCCTTACCAGATAGGAGCGGAAATTTCATGAAAGAATTTAAAGCCGGAATGCTGGCCGTATCAAAGGCCGGTCATGACAAAGGGAGATTATACGTGGTCTTAAAAGCAGATCAGGAATTTGTATATCTTGCAGACGGAAAAAACCGCAGTGTCTTAAGTCCCAAGAAAAAGAAGAGAAAACA
>DXFG01000184.1 GCA_019114545.1 Candidatus Blautia pullistercoris
TTAAAAAGCTCTCAATATACAGCCGGCTCTTTCCCTGTTACAATAAGACCAGGAAGGCCTTCCCAGTTTAAAACAGGAGGAAACATATATGGAGATGAAAGATGTGATCCGTGAAAAAAGGAGAGCTATGGGATTTACCCAGGAACAGATGGCAGACTATCTGGGAGTGTCTGCCCCGGCGGTGAATAAGTGGGAAAGTGGGACTACCTGTCCGGATCTGGCGATGCTACCGGCGCTTGCCCGGCTCCTTGGCACAGATCCAAATACCCTGCTTTGTTTCCATGAAAATCTGTCTAAAGAAGAGATAGCGGCTTATGGAAACGAGGTGGCGGAAACCGCCCGGCAGGGAGATATAGAAAAGACTATGGAACTGGTAAAAAAACGGATAAAAGAATATCCCCGGTGCGGAGCTCTTTTGTATCAGATGGCCACGTTACTCAGAGGGATCCGGATCCTGTTTTCCTTTCCGGAAGAAAAGGTAGAGGAGGTCCAGGCCCTGGCGGTTTCTCTTTTAGAGAGGGCAATGGAATGTGAGGATAAAAATGCCGCAGATCTGTCCAGGTATGCCCTGGCTGCTATGTATATCCAGGAGGAAGCTTATGAAAAAGCCGGAGAGCTTATTGAGCAGCTTCCGGAATATCAGTCTATAGATAAAAGACAGCTTCAGATCAGTATGTACATGAAAGAAGGGAAAAACCAGGAGGCGGCAGAGCTTCTGGAAAGAAAGCTGAACAGTCTGATACAGGAAGTCTTTCTCATGCTTGATCAGCTTGCTACGGCGTCTGTACGGGAGGGCGAGAACAAGAGAGCCTGGGAACTGGCGGAGTACAGCCAGAAGGTAATGGAGATCTTCAAATGGAGTTACAGCGGACTGACAGCGGCCTTCGACGTGGCGCTGGAGGAGAGAGACGGAAAACGGTGTGCGGAAATTCTGGAAGAAATGCTGAAAGCCCTGGAGAATCCCTGGGCTATGAAAGATTCCATCCTTTTTGCCCATCAGAAGACAAAGAATGTAGAAGCAGATGGATCAGATACAGGAAAACAGATGATCAAAGTTCTTCTGGCCTCTATAGAAAAAGAGGAAAGATGTGACTTCCTTCGGAATACAGAGGAATACAGAAAACTGAGAGAAAAATACAGTTCTGTAATAGGATCTTCAGATCCTCAGGGAACAGAGAAGGGGGAGTAAAAGAGAAGGCCGGGGTGTTAATTCCCCGGCACTTCTGTTTCCGGCTGCAGGGCAGCCTTTCTTCTTAGCACATCTTTTTGTATCAGTTTATAAAGGGTAGCTGTCACCGGTACAGCCAGGAGCATGCCAATGATTCCTCCAAGACCTCCGCCTACGGTAACTGCAGCCAGAACCCAGATACCGGGCAGGCCTACAGAGGAACCTACCACTCTGGGGTAGATCAGATTTCCTTCAAGCTGCTGGAGAACAACGATGAAGACCAGGAAGCCTATGGCTTTCAGGGGAGCAACGGTAAAGATCATAAATGCGCCTACGGCAGCTCCCAGATAAGCCCCCACTACCGGAAGCAGAGCGGTGGCCCCGATAAGGGTTCCCACCATGGTAGCGTAAGGAAAACGGAAGATCAGCATGCCGATGGTACACAGAGCTCCCAGTATAACTGCTTCCGTACACTGTCCTACAATAAATTTTGTAAAAGTATCATGAGCTGTTTTCAGTATCAGACACATTCCGCTATAGAACTTTTCGTTCAGATAAGTTCTGGCCAGTGTCTGGAACTGACCAAAAAGCTTTTCCTTTCCAGAAAGTATGTAAATGGAAAAGATCAGAGCCACAACTGCGGTAACCACGATGGAACTGACCGTGCTCACAATATACATAGTTGAGGAAAAGACGCTGCTCAACCCATTGGTCAGATAGGAGGCGGCTCTCTGGAGGATCTGGGGCCAGTTTACATTCAGGGATTCCAGAAGCTTCTGGAGCTGGGGCCAGTCCCGGTCAAAAGAAGACAGCCAGACGTTGATCTCAGAGAACACAGAAGGGATTTCCTGGACAATAACGCCAATGGCCTGAGCCAGCTGGGGGATCACAATGAGGATCACAAGGGCTGCAATGGCAAAGATCGCCGCCAGGGAGCCCAGAATGCTGACGGGCCGGCGGATTTTATAGAAGACAGTACCCTCCCTGGAAAAGCAGGGGAGACTTTCTATCCGGGTGACCAGGATATTCAGGATATAGGCGATCACACAGCCCAGAGCCAGAGGCGTGACCAGGCTCCACAAAAATCCTATAAATCCCAATATGCTGTCGCTGTATTTGATACAAAGGATCAGCAGGGCAAGCAAAGCGATAAACAATATAAATTTCTTTTTCTTCATGAATTTCTCCTTATAGTTTTTTTAAACCAGGAGCCGCTGTAGGAAAGATACTACAGCTCCTGTCAGCCGGTTATGGTTAGCAGTCTTTTTTCTTCCAGATCTGCCTGGTGCATATCGATTCTGCGCAGACGGCTGTCCTCATAGGTTTTGTAATAATATACACCGGTTCTGGCATTTATACAACTGGAATAAAGGGTAATGTCATAGGTTCCCTGTTCTGTTACCACTGCTCCCCGGGTCATGGCTACTCCGTCCAAAATATGGAAAAACTGGGAGACATCCGCCTTTTCTTCTGGTTCTGACACAGAATTCCATTTCAGAAAAGCAGCTCTTACAAAGCGGGAAGGCGAGGAGGCATCTCCGGGAAGCCCCAGAGCGCCCATTCCCTGGGAACAGGGTTTCAGATCCAGCCTGCCCGAAAAACGGTTTTCAGGACTTTTTGAAGTAAGATTCAGGTAATTTCCCATATTCATCTGGTGGAAAGGAAAAGGAGGATTATTGGTCAATACTCCAAAAGGATTTTCATACACTTTCAGTCCTTCTTCCACAGCTTCCAGGATCAGACACTTGCGCCGGTCAGCCAGCATCCAGTGAAGAGGTGCGGCCGGCATCTGGGGAGCAAAGGAAAGGTTTATGATCTTCATATCTGCAAGGAATGTTTCCACTTCTTCCACAGAAGCACATTTGCCCAGTATCCAGGCAATGATCTCGAAAGAAGCAAGTTCCAGTCCTTTTCCATCGGGCTCCCGGTAAAAGGCGTTGCCCGGAAAATTCAGACCTGCCATGGCCAGTCCTTTTTCATTCACCGCTTCTGCATATAGGGGAAAGGTTTTATTTGCGGAAGCCATGCCGATCATGGCATAGTGCCGTTCCATCTTTCCGGTTCTGGAAAAGTCCAGAGGAAAATTTCTGGGAGTGATGGTAACCGCTTCTCCGAAAGAAACGTCCAGATCCAGATTCCTTCCAAAATAAAAATCACCGTTTTCATAAGTGATACAAGTACACATAAAAATGCCTCCTTTCGCCGGGCGAAAATTTTCAGGTTAGTTCCATTCTATGGGGAACCGGAGAAAATAGCAAGGCGGTAAATGAAAAATAATGACAAACAGGAAACTGTGAGATACAATGAAAAGGAATCTTTAGACCAGAAACAGGAAAGGAGAACAGGAATATGAGTGATCTGCAGCGTTATACAGAGGCACAGAAACAGGATTTTGACCTGGCTCTGGAAGAAGTCCGCAGCGGCCGCAAGAGGAGCCATTGGATGTGGTACATTTTTCCCCAGATCCGGGGACTTGGCTTCAGCGGCATGTCGGCTTATTATGGCATCCAGAATCTGAAGGAAGCAGAAGATTTTCTGAAAGATCCCTACCTGGGAGGAAATTTAAGAACCATATGCCAGGCTTTGCTGGAACTGGACACAGATGACCCTCACCGGATATTCGGCAGTCCGGACGATCTGAAACTGCGTTCCTCTATGACCTTGTTTGAGGCGGCAGAAGGAAAAGGGGGGATATTCACCAAGGTGATAGAAAAATACTACGGCGGGAGAAGAGATCAGAAGACTATAGAATTATTGAAAAAAATAGCAGGGTGAAATCGGAGGAAGCTTGCATGAGCAGGATCAGGATCATAAAGAAAAATGATGAATACACATCAGAATATGACATCGGAGATATTTTTGAAGTGGAAGGTACCTGGTACGGCGGCGTACACATTACGGGAAAGACCGGAGTGCCTATTTCTCTTGACAGGGAAGAGTATATGGAACTGGATACAGAACCGGAGCCGGAACCTGTACCGGAGGAAATGAAAAGAGATATACGGCCGGGAGATATTGTCCGGCATTTTAAGAGAGAATGGGTTTCTCCGGAAACATCGGAATATCTGTATAAAGTCCTTGCCTTTGCCCAGCACACGGAAACCGGGGAAATGCTGGTGGTTTATCAGGGGCTTTATGCTCCTTTTAAAATTTCAGCCAGGCCCTATGCCATGTTTATGAGCGAGGTAGATAGAGAAAAATATCCGGATATCCGTCAGAAATATCGTTTTGAGAAAGTTCAGGGGTGAGAAAAATGGGAACAGAGAGAACCGATGAAGTGTATAAAGCTTTGCTGGATAAAGGATACCCCGAAAAATTCTGTAAGGAAATTGCCTGCAAGTATATGAATACAGACTATACAGCTACAAGAATGCTGGGATACCTGTATCGGGTCACAGATCCAAGAATTGAGGATGTGGTGGATGAAATGCTGGCCATCTTAAGCGACCGGCAGCAAATCATGGAGAAAAAAGAGCTGGAACATGCCCAGGCAGTGATCAATGATATTTACAGGAATGGACTGTAATAAGGAGAGAATATTTTTTAAAGAGTATTGACATTACACCACGAATAAGGATAATGGTAGAAGAGGCTGCAAGCCTGTGATCGCCAAATGCTGCATAACGAATGCGACAACGCCTTTTGACGACTGCTGCTTGCAGGAATCAAGAAGAAAGATGAGGAAAAAACATGAAGATAGCTGTAACCTATGACAATGGAAACATCTTCCAGCATTTTGGAAAAACAGAATTTTTTAAGGTGTATGAAATTGAAGATAACAAAGTAATTTCCAGTGAAGTGATCGGATCCAACGGAACCGGTCACGGCGCTCTTGCAGGACTGCTGGCAGATCAGGATGTAGATGTGCTGATCTGCGGAGGCATTGGGGGAGGAGCCCAGGCTGCTCTGGAAGAAGCAGGAGTAGAGATGTGCGCCGGAGCTCAGGGAGATGCAGACCAGGCAGTGGAAGCCTACCTGAAAGGAGAGCTGGTATCCACCGGAGCCAACTGTGACCATCATCATGAAGAAGGACACAGCTGCGGTCACCATGAAGAAGGCCACACCTGCGGAAATTGTGGAGGCTCCTGCGGCGCAGGCCCTGCTCTTACAGGACGCAACGTAGGAAAGACCTGCCGCACCCATTACAGAGGAACCTTTAATGACGGAACCCAGTTTGATTCTTCTTATGACCGGGGAGAACCTCTGGAATTTATTTGCGGTGCAGGCCAGATGATCCGTGGCTTTGACGCAGCAGTGGCAGATATGGAAGTGGGACAGGTAGTAGATGTCCATCTGATGCCGGAAGAAGCTTACGGTATGCCGGATCCCAATGCTGTCTTTACGCTTGAGATTGCACAGCTTCCCGGTTCAGAAGATCTTCAGGCAGGACAGAGAGTGTATCTTTCCAATCAGTATGGACAGCCTTTCCCTGTTACCGTAACAGAAAAGGGCGAGACAACCATCACCTTTGACGCCAACCACGAAATGGCAGGCAAAGAACTGAACTTCCACATTGAACTGGTAGAAGTAAAATAAAACAGATCATGTAATAAAAAAGACAGTCCCGAAAAACACAAGGTCGGGATATGTTTCCGGGGCTGCCTTTTATTTTAAGAAAAACCGTACCATTTTTTCGTGGAGCTGCCGGTAGGGCTGATACCGCATGGGCAGGTCCAGCCAGGTCTTTTTGTCTACAATGCTTTTATAATGGGTAAAGGTATCAAATCCGGTCTTTCCGTGATAAGCCCCCATACCGCTTTCGCCAAATCCTCCGAAGCCCATTTCCGTGGTGGCCAGGTGAATAATAGTGTCATTGATACATCCGCCGCCGAATCCGCAGCGGGAGGTGATTTCTTTTGCCGCTGCTTTGTCGGAGGTAAAGAAGTAAAGAGCCAGAGGATGGGGCATGGAATTGATTCTGGCAATCACTTCCTCCAGACTGTCAAATACCAGGACAGGCATGACAGGACCGAAAATCTCTTCCTGCATCACCGGGTCGGAAAAGCTTACATTGTCAAGGACTGTAGGCTCAATACGCAGTGCTTTCCGGTCAGAACTTCCCCCGTGGATCACTTTTGTCTCTTCTATTAGTCCGAGAATCCGGTCAAAATGTTTTTCATTGATGATCTTTCCGTAATCCGGATTATCCAGAGGATGGCTGCCATATTGTTTTCGGATCTGATCCTGTACTTCTTTGAGAAGCTGGTCTTTTACCGAACGATGACAGTAAACATAATCAGGGGCCACGCAGGTCTGGCCGCAGTTCAGATATTTTCCGAAAACAATGCGTTTTGCAGCAAGTTTCAGATTAGCGGTTTTATCTACGATACAGGGGCTTTTTCCTCCCAGCTCCAGAGTAATGGGAGTCAGATGCTCCGCAGCTTTGCGCATAACCTCTTTTCCAACGGACTGGCTGCCAGTGAAAAAGATATAGTCAAAGTGCTCCTGGAGAAGACAGGTGTTTTCAGCCCGTCCTCCGGTGACCACAGCCACATACCGGGGCTCAAAGCACTGGGAAAGAATATCCAGGATCAAACGGCTGGTATGAGGGGAATAGGCGCTGGGCTTTACTACGGCAGTGTTTCCTGCAGCCAGGGCGTCCACCAGCGGAGAGAGAGTCAGCATAAAGGGATAATTCCAGGGACTCATGATCAGTGTAACACCATAAGGAGAGGGCTTCTGGTAGCTCCTGGAATGAAACTGGGCCAGAGGTGTCCGTCTTCTTTTTTCTCTGGAAAAGCTGCGGATATGTTTCAGCATATAGCTGATTTCTTCTAATACCATACCGGTTTCGCACATGTAACTTTCAAAGCCGCTTTTCCCCAGATCCTTTTTAAGAGCTTCCCGGATCTCCGTTTCTCTTTGAGAAACCGCTGTGTAAAGGCGGCGCAGACCGGCTATCCGCATGTCTGCGGAAAGAGTGGCTCCGGTCTGAAAATATTTTCTCTGTCTGTCTACGATATCATGAATTTCTTTTTCCGTCATTTCGATATCTCCTTTTCTAATCCTTATTATTATCATTATTTTCTCTTGTATCCATCAGCCGGTAGTAGAAAGGCTCCAGCTCTGCAGCATTCATAAGTACAGGAACCGGATAGAGAGGATTGGCTTCTTTGTCTGCATAGTAAGCCAGTTTGGGAATATCCGTTTCCCGGATCTGGGGGATCCGGTCGCCAATGCCAAAGTGCTTTTTCATGTCTTTGATGGCCTGGATAAAAGAAAGAGCAGCCTCCTGACAGGGGGTATCTTTGTCAGCCAGACCGGCGGCAACTGCCAGCCGGGCCAGCTTTTTGTAGATTTTCTCTCCGTAAGCCTCCAGCATCATAGGCAGGATCACTGCGTTGGCAAGACCATGAGGAACATTATATTCTCCCCCAAGAGAGTGGGCGATAGCGTGGACATATCCCACATAGGACTTGGTAAAGGCACAACCTGCATAGAAGGAAGCATGGAGCATGTTCCGGCGGGCTTCCACATTGCTGCCTTCTTCATATGCGGTATAAATATTTTCAAAGATCAACTGTACTGCCAGTAAGGCGTCTTTCCGGGTTCCATAAGTAGTAGAATTTCCAATATAGGCTTCTACCGCATGAGTCAGAGCATCCATGCCGGTGGTAGCAGTGATAAAGGGGGGAAGGCTTAAAGTAACCTTGGGATCCAGGACTGCATACCTGGGGATCATACAGAAATCGTTAATGGGATATTTATGCCGGGTCTGGGCATCCGTGATCACTGCAGCCAGAGTAGTCTCACTTCCGGTTCCGGCTGTAGTGGGAACTGCCATCAGAAGAGGCAGCTTTTTATGTACTTTTAGGATCCCTTTCATTTTAGCCAGGGACTGTTTTGGCTTAACAATACGGGCTCCTGTTGCCTTGGCACAGTCCATGCTGGAGCCGCCGCCGAAGCCGATGATACAGTCGCAGTCTTCTTCCAGATACAGAGCTACGGCTTCCGACACATTATCAGTGGTGGGATTGGCCACGGTTTTGTCATAGATATAATAGGGAATCCCTGCATTGTTTAAGGCCTTTTCCAGACGTCCGGTCAGTCCAAGCTTTCTTATGCCCTCATCGGTAATGATCAGGACTTTGGTACATTTTTTCTTTTGAATGATTTCAGGGAGAGCCTTTACACTGTTGACGATTTTCGGCTTCCGGTAGGGCAGAAAGGGGAGCGCAGTTTTGAACACTGTCTGAAAGCTTCTGCAGTATATTTTTCTTAAAGAGTTCATGATAACAGATCCTTTCCCGGCGCTGCGGCATTAGGCAAAAGATTTTTGAAGTATGATTCGTGTGACAGCACCTTTAAGTGATTTTACCAGAAAAATATTAGCAGTCAGCACAGGGATTGTCAAATTGAAATCCGGTTTCCGAAGATAAAAACAGGCTCCGATTATTTTCCTTGACAGGAGTGTCTGACAGGTGTACTATAACATTGTTATATAGCACTGTTACATGGAGGCTGTTATGCAGGAAAATTTGTCTGATACATTGGAAAAGATCCAGCAGGCTGCTTTGGAGGAATTTTCTGAAAAGGGATTCCTGGGAGCTTCCCTGCGGCAGATCGTAAAACACGCAGGAGTCACTACAGGAGCTTTTTACGGCTATTTTTCCAGTAAGGCGGCACTGTTTGCCTCAATCGTAGAGCCACATGCCGCCGCATTGATGGGGAAATTCATGGAAGCTCAGACTTCTTTTGCCCAGCTGCCTGAGGAAGAGCAGCCAGAACATATGGGGGTGGAATCCGGATCCTGTGTCCAGTGGATGGTAAACTATATCTGCCAGCACCGGGAACCGGTAAAACTGCTGCTGTGCCGGGCGGAAGGCACCAGCTACGAGAATTTTGTCCATGATATGGTAGAGGTGGAAGTGGAATCCACTCTGCAATACATGGAAGTACTCCGGCGCCTGGGACACAAGATCCCGGAGCTGGACCGGTCTTTATGCCATATTATTGCCAGCGGTATGTTTAACGGTATTTTCGAGATCGTGATCCATGATATCCCCCGGGAACAGGCCATGCGGGATGTAGAGAAGCTTCGGTCCTTCTATACTGCCGGCTGGATGAAACTGATAGAGCCATAACTGCCATAAGAGGATCTCAGGCAGGGGGCCGGGACTGCAGTATTAATCAAAATAGAGAATATTTATAGATTTTATACGAATTTGTCGAGCACAGCTTTGAGACCATAGGCTCAAAGCAGCTCAGACTGAGCAATAAAATCTATAAATATGAATTATATTTTTTTGTTCGCTAGTTAGCGAAAACTAACTTTTATATAGGAGGTTACACCATGAAAAGAAAGAAAAAAAGTGATCTAGGGGTTTTGCTGGACTATGCAGGCAGCTATAAGTGTCTGACCTTTCTGGGTCTGGCTTTGTCAGCTGTGTCCATGCTCCTGAGTATGGCGCCCTACATCTGCATTTGGCTGGCAGCAAGGGATCTGATCGCTGTGGCGCCGGAATGGACCAAGGCCCAAAGTGTTACCAGGTATGGATGGATGGCATTTGCTTTTGCAGTAGGAGGCATTGTCCTGTATTTCGCAGGACTGATGTGTACCCACCTGGCGGCTTTCCGGACTGCAGAAAACATCCGGAAGCAGGGGGTGGCCCATGTGATGAAAGCTCCCCTGGGATATTTTGATTCCAATGCCTCCGGTCTGATACGGAGCAGACTGGACGCAGCGGCGGCAGATACAGAGACTCTCCTGGCCCATAATCTGGCGGATATCGTAGGCACGGTGGTGCTGTTTCTGTCTATGCTGGTGATGATGCTTGTTTTCGACTGGAGAATGGGGGCAGCCTGCCTGCTGGCGGCGGTGATCTCTGTAATCGCTATGTTTTCCATGATGGGAGGAAAAAATGCCGGCCTTATGGCAGAATACCAGGCGGCGCAGGATCGGATGACCAAGGCAGGGACGGAATATGTCCGGGGGATTCCGGTGGTCAAGATCTTTCAGCAGACGGTCTATTCTTTCAGAGCTTTTCAGCAGGCCATTGAGGATTACAGCACAAAGGCTGAGCATTATCAGTCGGATGTGTGCCGGGTTCCCCAGGCCATTAACCTGACTTTTACTGAGGGAGCCTTTGTATTTTTAGTTCCGGCGGCTCTGTTTCTGGCTCCGGATGCTCTGGCCGGCGGAAACTTTTCCGGTTTTGTCACAAATTTTGCTTTTTATGCAGTATTTTCTGCCGTTATTTCCACAGCGCTGGCGAAGATCATGTTTGCGGCTTCCGGTATGATGCTGGCCACCACTGCTCTGGGACGTATTAATCAGGTGATGGAGGCTCCTGTTCAGGAAGTGCCTGCAAATCCCCAGACTCCCAGGGACAACCGGGTAGAATTCCAAGATGTGACCTTTACCTATGAGGGGGGAGAGCGTCCGGCCCTGTCTCATGTCTCCTTTACGGCAGAGCCGGGACAGACGGTGGCCCTGGTGGGACCTTCAGGAGGGGGCAAGACTACGGCAGCCAGCCTGATCCCCAGGTTCTGGGACCCAACCTCCGGCGTTGTGAGGGTAGGCGGCGTAGATGTGACCTGGATACATCCTCATGTACTCATGGATCAGGTGGCTTTTGTATTCCAGAATAACCGTCTGTTTAAGGCTTCCATTCTGGAAAATGTCCGGGCTGCCAGACCGGAAGCCACCAGAGAACAGGTAATGGAAGCTCTTATGGCCGCCCAGTGCAAAGATATCCTGGAAAAACTTCCTGAAGGCCTGGACACCCAGATTGGTACGGAAGGAACTTACCTCTCCGGCGGGGAGCAGCAGCGTATCGCTCTGGCACGGGCTATTTTAAAGGATGCGCCTATCGTGGTGCTGGATGAAGCTACGGCATTCGCCGATCCCGAGAACGAAGTGCTGATCCAGAAAGCCTTTGCTACCCTGACAAAGGGGCGGACCGTTATTATGATCGCTCACCGTCTTTCCACAGTGGTAGGGGCAGATAAGATCATTGTCCTGGAGAAAGGACAGGTAGTGGAGCAGGGCTCTCATAATGAGCTTGTCACAGCAGGAGGGCTCTATGCCAGGATGTGGGCGGACTATAATCAGGCAGTCCGGTGGAAGATTACCAGTGAAAGAGAGGGAAAGTAAATGTTCAGTAAAAAATTTCAGCGAAAATTTGCTCTCACCGACCAGGGTGTGGTAAATACGAAAAAAGGTACATTCTGGACAGTGATCGTTAATCTGGTGGTTATGGGCGGCGTCAGTATCCTGTACCTGCTGATGTCCGGATTTATGAGAACCCTGCCCGAGGGGAAACACCTGCCCGGCGTGGTCTCGGCTGTGGGACTGGTAATTCTTTTTGTCCTCCTGTCCTTTGTGACCCATCTGCAGCAGTACAAGGCAACTTACGGACTGGTATATAATGAAGTGAAAACCACACGTCTTGGTCTGGCGGAACGGCTTCGGAAGCTTCCTCTGGGTTATTTTGGAAAACGTGACCTGGCGGACCTTACCGAAACCATTATGGGTGATGTAAACCGTATGGAACATGTGTGGTCTCATGTGCTGGGATACTTGTATGGCGCCTATATCTCCACTGGGGTCATTGCCATCTGCCTCTTCTTCTACGACTGGAGGCTGGCCATCGCCAGCCTGTGGGGTGTGCCGGTAGCTTTTGGTCTGCTGTTTGGCAGCCGGAAAACTGCCGACCGCAATGCCCAGCGGACGAAAAAGGCTGCTGTCCGTGTATCAGATGGTATTCAGGAGGCATTGGAAAATATCCGGGAGATCCGTGCCACAAATCAGGAAGAACGGTATCTGGAAGGGCTGAACCAGAAAATCGATGAACATGAGCGGGTGATGATCCGTGGAGAACTGGGAACCGGCCTTTTTGTCAATGCGGCCAGTGTGATCATGCGCATGGGGGTGGCTACCACCATCCTTGTGGGCGCCAATCTGATCCTGTCCGGTTCCATTGATTTTATGCTGCTCTTTCTTTTCCTGTTGGTCATTACCCGGATCTATGCCCCCTTTGACCAAAGCCTGGCTCTTATTGCAGAAATGTTTGTATCCCAGGTGTCCGCTGACCGCATGATGGAAATCTATGACACGCCTGTGGCAGAAGGCTCCGGGACATTTGAACCCAAAGGTCATGACATTGTATTTGAACATGTAGGCTTTGCCTATGATGAGAAGGAAGTCCTTCACGATGTGAGTTTTACGGCAAAAGAGGGGGAGGTTACAGCCCTGGTAGGCCCTTCCGGCTCCGGGAAAAGCACCTGTGCCCGGCTGGCTGCAAGGCTGTGGGAGATTGATAAAGGAGTTATCAAGGTAGGAAATGTGGACATTTCCACAGTAGATCCGGAGGTGCTCCTGAGAGATTACTCCATGGTCTTCCAGGAGGTTGTACTCTTTGATGACACGGTAATGGAAAACATCCGTCTTGGCAGACATGGGGCTACAGACGAAGAGGTACAGGCAGCGGCAAAAGCCGCAAACTGCGAAGAATTTATCCAAAGACTGCCTGAGGGTTATGATACTCCTATCGGGGAGAACGGAGCCAGGCTTTCCGGCGGCGAGCGGCAGCGGATCTCTATTGCCAGGGCTTTGTTGAAGGACGCCCCTATCATACTCCTTGACGAGGCTACGGCAAGCCTGGATGTAGAAAACGAGACCAAGGTGCAGGAGGCCCTGTCCCGTCTGCTGGCAGGCAAGACCGTACTGGTCATCGCCCACCGGATGCGTACAGTGGAGGCGGCTGATAAGATCGTGGTCCTGGCTGAGGGACGGGTGGCAGAGGAAGGCTCTCCGGCGGAACTGATGGCCAGGGGCGGCTTATTTTGCCGTATGGTAGAGCTTCAGCAGCAGAGTGCCGGGTGGAGACTGGAATAGAGAATGGCATTGCAAACTCTAGTGGTGGCGGAATATAACATAAAAGTTGACATTGAACGTTTCGAAAGTTATATAATAGAATTCTAAAACAGGAGATTAGAGGAGAATGGGAAGAAGAG
>DXFG01000185.1 GCA_019114545.1 Candidatus Blautia pullistercoris
GCCTGTCCGGAAGAATTATCCTGGCTGCATCCGGCTACTGTCAGGGCAAAAATCGTTGTTATTATCCATGCTGCGATTCTTTTTTTCATATCTCACTGTCCTTTCTCCTCATGGGGAATCACTTTTCTTTACTGATAATTATAAAAAAAACGAGTCTCTGACAGAAGACTCGTTTAGTTTACCAGTAGGAACCTTTAGGTACATACTGCTGTATTTTATGATACCAGGGTCCTAAGGTCTACCCACACATGAGCTTGCTCATGTGTGGGTGCAAGACCTTGGGACCCGCCCGATATGAGCATGAAAGTGGGATGAATATCCCACGATATGCGAATATTGGGGAGAATTGTGGGAGTGCGTAGCACGTAGCAATCCGTAGGTATCATAGTTGGGGGCTTTTGCCCCCAACATCATTTTATTATTTGTATTCTAAGCCATCACCTCGACCTTAGCCTCTTTATGCCGCTCCCGCAGCCGTCTGTATACAGTGAACCGGAAGAGACTGTAGAACACAGAAGCTAATGGTATGAAGATCACCATTCCCACTACTCCCATAAGGTTTCCGCCAATAGTCACACAGGCCAGCACCCAGATGGAAGGCAGTCCCACAGAACTTCCCACCACTTTTGGATAGATAAGATTTCCTTCGATCTGCTGCAGGACCAGAAACAGCACCACAAAGCCCAGAGCCTGGAGAGGATCCACCATCAGGATCAGAAACGCTCCGATGATACAGGCGATGAAGGCTCCGAAAATAGGGATCAGAGCTGTGACCGAAACCAGCACTGCCACCAGAAGGGCATAAGGCAGATCAAAGCTATTCATGGCAATAAAAAACATAATGCCCAGGATCAGGGCCTCCAGGCACTGTCCTGTAAGGAAGCTGGAAAAGGAACGAAAAGTCAGGGAGCAGACCTCCAGGCACCATTCCACCTTTTTCTTCGGAAGAAAGGCATACAGGATCTTCTTCACCTGCACCGCCAGGCTCTCTTTCTGGACAAGTATATAGCAGGCAAAGACAAAGGCCACCGCAAAATCCACCACGCCGCTTACAATAGATCCTATGGCAGAAACCGTAGATCCCAGAATATTTCTCATCCCATTTTGTAAAAAGGAAGTGACGCTGTCCAGGATCTTATCAATATTCAGGTTTACGCTGTCAAGGGCTGCGCGTATCTGGCTGTTATCTGTAAAAAGTTCTTCCAGAAACTTCTGGGCCCCGGGTACAAACTCCTGGACCGTTTCTACCAGAGAGAGGAGAGATTTTCCCAGTTCCGGGATCACGCCGAACATTACCAGGATCAGCACTCCCGCCAGCAGGACAAGGGTCAGGATCAGGCTGACCGGCCGGGCCAGTCTGGCCAGGGCTTTCTTATCCGCCGTATAACGGTTATGAAAAATTCCTTTTTCCAGCACGCGCATAGGCACGTTCAGGACAAAGGCAATAGCGCCTCCCAGGATAAAGGGATACAGCACATCAAAAATCCCTTCTATCCCCTGGATGATCAGCGGCAGATGCCAGAGGGAAAATACCAGGAGTACCGCAAAAACGGTCAGTTCTCTTAATTTTTTCATAGTCTCTTTGTTAAGCTTCATAGATTCTCACGTTCTTCCCTTTAATTGCGATCCCTCCGTTTTCACATATCCGTCTGAAAGTTTTCCGGTCAGCCCTGTTTTGCAGCTTTTTCCGTCTTTCTCTCCTCCCACAGCTTTTCAGCTACAGGTTTCCAGTTTTCTGCATACTTATCGCATTTTGCACAAAGGTGTTCTACAGATTCCGGAGACTGGAGGTCTGTGGAGTACGCCTGGGTTCCTGCCACCATCTTTCTGAGTTTTTCCGGATTTTCCAGCATAGGACAGGGCCGGAACATATTTTCATTGAAAGGCTGTCCGTCATGATATGCCATCATCATCGGTGACTGCAAAGCCTCCAGGATAGTTTTTTCCCGGATATTGGAGTCTGAATAATGAACAAACACGCATGGATCAATATCGCCGTTTGCATTGATGTGGAAGTATCTGCGGCCTCCAGCTATACAGCCCTGTACATACTCTGCGTCGTTCTGGAAGTCCATGGCAAACAGAGCTTTTGTAGCCCGGTAATGACGGATGCGACGGTAGGTCTCTGTCCTCTGTTCCGGATTTGGCATCAGTTCCGGAGAAGCATCATTTCCTACAGGCATGTAGTGGAAATACCAGATAAAGTAAGCGCCCATATCAATCAGGCTGTCATAGAATTCCTCTGATGTGATGGATTCAAAATTGGCGCTGGTATAGCAGGCAGAAATGCCGTAGATCAATTTTTTCCTTTTTAACAGCTCCATGGTCTTTGTGGCTTTCTGATATACGCCCTCACCTCTTCGCTGGTCAGTGGCGCTTTCAAATCCTTCCAGGGAAATTGCAGGGATAAAGTTTCCTACACGGAGCATATCGTCGGCAAAGGCCTCGTCGATCAGGGTTCCGTTCGTAAAGCACAGGAAGATACAGTCGTTATGCTTCTCGCACAGCCGGATCAGGTCTTTTTTCCGGACCATAGGCTCTCCTCCTGTGTAGATATACATATAGACTCCCAGTTCTTTTCCCTGACGTATGATATCGTCGATCTCATCATAGGTAAGGTTCAGTTTGTTGCCGTATTCCGCAGCCCAGCAGCCGGTGCAGTGAAGGTTGCAGGCGCTGGTGGGATCCAGCAGGATGGCCCAGGGAATATTGCAGCCGTATTTCTTTCTGCACTCTTCCTGTTTGGGCCATCCGACTAAGGAAGTATTTATGAAAAAGTTTACTGCTGTTGTTTTCATTACATGGGGATCTACATCTTTCAGAATATGGCGGATATATCCATAGTAAGGATTCTCCGGATTGGTTATGGCGTCCCGTATGGCCTTCCTCTGAGGAACAAGCTGGTCTCCTGCGAATTTATCTGCCCAGTCCATAATTTTAACAAGGTTTTTGTCAGGATCTTTATATAAGTAATTAAAGGCCTGTTCCAGTCCGAATTTCTTTATAGTTGTTGATACATCCATGTTAAATTCCTCCTTTGCAAAACTTGTCTTATTCGATTTTCGTTATACCAGAACTTGGCGCAACATACTACTTGCAATTTTAAAAATCTGTCTTGACAAAATACCAGAAATGTCAAAAAAACTGACTCTTTTGTGGTTTTGTAAAGATAAATTTAATAAATTGTAAGTATCT
>DXFG01000186.1 GCA_019114545.1 Candidatus Blautia pullistercoris
GAAATCACCTTACGATTTCAGCAATACAGTAAAAGAAGAAATCACACAAATTAAAAACATAATCGATCAGGGATTATGAGATGTTAGGAGGAAAAAACATTGACTTTATTTGAAACAGTATTCAGCGGAAACGACGCTGTCTATGGATTGACAGAAAATGCAATTAACGCTGCCATTGAGCAGCACGGTGCTGACAAAGCTGTCAGCTTCCCCAACACAGCATACAGCCTGCCATGTTATTATGCAGTAACTGGCGTAAAGGTTGGTACATTAGGAGAGCTGAAAAATGCTCTTGGAGTTGTAAAGACTCTCATGACAAGAGAAAACAGAACTCATGACATCTTTATGTCTGGTGTAGCTACTGCTCTCTGCGCTGAGTTTATCGAAGTATTAAAATATATTGACGGAGCTACTCCATATGAAGAGCCATGTTATGGACATCTGGCAGATGCTGTGATCCGTGAGCTGGGTGTACCTCTTGTAACAGGAGATATCCCAGGCGTAGCTGTTATCTTAGGTAAGGCTCCTACTACAGAAGAAGCTGTAGCTCTGGTAAAGAGTTATCAGGCACAGGGTATTCTGGTAACTCTGGTTGGCGATATCATTGACCAGTTAGCAGAAGCCGGCATGAAGACTGGTGCTAATCTCCGTGTTATTCCTTTAGGAAAAGATGTTACAGCTGTTATCCATGTTGTATCTGTTGCTCTTAGAGCAGCCCTGATCTTCGGTAACATCACACCGGGAGATGCAGGAAATCTGATGAAGTATACAATGGAACGTGTTCCTGCATTCGTAAATGCTTTTGCTCCTTTAAATGATGTGATCGTAGCATGCGGCGCTGGTGCTATCGCATTAGGATTCCCTGTAATTACAAACCAGGAAGGTGTTGCAGAAGTTCCTAAGAGCCTGATCTGCCAGCCGGATGTAAGCAAATTCAATGCCACATCTCTGGAAGCCCGTGACATTAAGATCAAAATCACAAATATCGATATTCCGGTTGCTTTCGCTTCAGCATTTGAAGGTGAAATCATTCGCCGTGGCGATATGCAGGTTGAGTTTGATGGTTCTCGTGTAGACTGTGCTGAGCTGGTACAGGCTGTAGACGCTTCTGAAATCGAAGACCACAAGATCACCATCGTTGGTCCGGATGTAGACGGTATGGAACTGGGAAGCAAGAACAGCATTGCATATGTTGTTAAGGTTGCCGGAAAGAACATGCAGTCTGACTTTGAGCCAGTTATTGAGCGTAAGTTCCACAACTACATTAACTGTATCGAAGGCGTTTACCATACAGGACAGCGTGATATGCTCCGTATCCGTATTGGAAAAGAAGCTTTCAATGCAGGCTTCCGTCTGAAACATATCGGAGAGGTTCTGTATGTTTCTGTTAAGAATGAATTTGATGCCGTTGTTGATAAATGTGAAGTAACTATTTACACAGATCCTGCAGAATGTACAAGAATTCGTCATGAAGTTGCTATTCCAACCTTTGACAAGCGTGACGAGCGTCTGGATACCCTGACAGATGAGTCTGTAGACGTATATTATAGCTGTATCCTGTGTCAGGCATTCTCACCGTCTCACGTATGTGTGGTAACTCCGGAACGTCTGGGACTTTGCGGTGCTGTTTCATGGCTGGATGCGAAAGCTACAAACCAGCTGGATCCAAACGGACCTTGCCAGGTGATCACAAAAGAAAGACCTATCGATGAGCGCATCGGTGAATACGAAGACGTAAATGAAGCTGTTCAGAAACTGTCTCAGGGCGCTCTCCAGGATGTATCTCTGTATTCCATTATGGAGAAGCCAATGACTTCCTGCGGATGCTTCGAGTGTATCTGCGGCATCGAGCCATTCTCCAACGGTGTTGTTATTACAAACCGTGAGTATGCCGGAATGACACCTCTTGGAATGACCTTCCCAGAACTGGCTTCCATGACAGGCGGCGGTGTTCAGACACCTGGATTCATGGGACACGGAAAACACTTCATTTCTTCTAAGAAGTTCATGAAGGCAGAGGGCGGTATTGAGCGTATCGTGTGGATGCCGAAAGAGCTGAAAGATACAGTTGCAGAAAGACTGAATAAGACTGCAAAAGAAATGTATGGAATCGACAACTTTACAGATATGGTAGGAGATGAGACTATCGCTACCGATCCTGAAACACTGGTTGCATTCCTGACAGAGAAGAACCATCCTGCACTGGGTATGGATCCAATGATGTAATTATTTAATTTATAAGTATGTAAAAGGAAATGGGAGATGCCTTGCAAAAGGGCCTCCCGTTTCCTGTATAAGAGTAAATTGACAAAAAAAGTCCAATTACTATATACATATCAGAAAGAAATGTAATATTATAAAGTTTTTTTGTATAATATCACAAGGGAAACTTGTCAATATTACATGTAATGTAGTATAATGTAGGCGGCAAAAAGAGGGCTGCCATTACCTCTTTGCCGTCTGTATACGGCAGACGGTTTCAGATTATACCGCCTGTTGTTAAGAATAATATGAAGGAGGCTCATAGAAATGCCGTTTAATCAGAAACCACAGAAGTTCAATGCAAGCATTAATACCGTTGAGATTGGAAGCGGAGACAAAGCAATCAAATTAGGAGGAGAATGCACTTTTCCTTTCTATACTTTTGATGCTCCAATGGAGAATGCACCGAAGATCGGTGTAGAAGTTTCCGATCTGGGTATTGCTTCCAATATTCCTGGTATCCAGAAGTTTTACGAAGGCGCTTCTACAATCGGAGAAATCGCAAAGAAAGCCGAGACTATGGAAGGCGCTGATTTTGTATGCCTGCGCTTAGAGGGCGGAGATCCTAACGGAGCAGACAAGTCCATTGATGAACTGATCGAAGTTGTGAAAGAAGTTGCAGAAGCTGTTACCTGTCCTCTGGTAGTGGAAGGCTGCAAAAATGTAGAAAAAGATACGGAGCTGCTTCCTAAGGTAGCTGAAGTTCTGCAGGGCAAGAACGCTCTGGTAATGTCTGCAAGAGAAGAAAACTATAAAGCTGTAGGTGCAGCTGCAGGTCTTGCTTACAACCAGAAAGTAGGCGCTGAATCTGCCGTTGATATCAACCTTGCAAAACAGTTAAACGTTGTTATGACTCAGCTTGGAGTGAAAGCCCAGGATATCGTAATGAACGTTGGTTCTGCTGCCGTTGGTTATGGTTTTGAATATGTTGTTTCTACCATGGACCGTATCAAAGGTGCTGCTTTATCTCAGAACGACAACATGCTGCAGATGCCTATTATTACAGCTGTTGCAGATGAGGCATGGAGTGTAAAAGAAGCTATGGCTACTGAAGAGGATATGCCTGAGTGGGGTCCTCTGGAAGAGAGAGGAATCAGCATGGAAGTTCAGACAGCTGCTGCTGTATTAGCATCCGGCTCTGACGCTGTTATCCTGAAACATCCTCAGTCCGTTGCAACTATTTCAAAAATGATTAAAGAATTAATGTAATCGTAAAACAGGAGGATATTAAAAATGGCATTAACAGGTATTCAAATCTTTAAAATGACACCAAAGAAAAACTGTAAGGAATGCGGCTGCCCAACATGTATGGCTTTTGCTATGAAAGTTGCTCAGGGCGCTCTGGAAATCTCCAAATGTCCGCATATGTCTGAGGAAGCTCTGGCTGAACTGTCTGAGGCTACTGCTCCCCCAATGAAAACCATCAAGGTTGGAACCGGTGAAGGAGAATACACTTTAGGCGGCGAGACTGTTTTATTCAGACATGAAAAAACTTTTGTCAGCAAAACAAGATATGCAGTTGCTATCTGCACAGACATGGATGACGCTGCAGTTGATGCGAAGATTGCTGAACTTCAGAAGGTTGATTATGAGCGTATCGGTGAGAGAATGCACGTAGAAATGGTTTACGTGAACTATCAGGACGGTGCAGACAAAGACCGCTATGTAGAAATGGTTAAGAAAGCAGCAGCAACAGGAAAGACTCTGATTCTTGGCTGCAAGGATGCAGAAGTAGCAAAAGCTGCACTGGAAGTATGCAAAGACGGAAAACCTGTATTAAACGGAGCTACAGCAGCAAACTATGCTGCAATGAATGACCTTGCAAAAGAAGCAGGTGTTGTTCTGGGCGTATCCGGTGCTGACTTAAATGAGATCTATGATACAGTAGCTGCTTTAGAGAAAGCCGGCAACAAGAACCTGGTGATCGATGCTACAGGATCTTCTGTAAAAGAAGCATATGCAAACGCAGTACAGATCCGCCGCGCCGCTCTGAAAGATCAGGACAGAACTTTCGGCTATCCTACCATCGTAAATACAGCAGCCATTGCCCGTGGCGACAGAAACCTGCAGCAGGCTCTGGCTTCTCTGTTTACTGTTAAATATGGTTCTATCGTTGTTATGGAAACTCTGGATTATGCAGAAGCACTTCCACTGTTTGGTCTGAGACAGAACGTATTTACAGATCCTCAGAAACCAATGAAGGTTGAGCCGGGCATTTACGCATTAAATGGTGCTGACGAGAATTCTCTGTGTCTGACAACTGTTGACTTTGCTCTTACATACTTTGTTGTTTCCGGCGAGCTGGAGCGTTCCGGTGTACCATGTAACCTGATTATTTCCGATGCAGGCGGACTTTCCGTATTAACCGCATGGGCAGCAGGAAAACTGTCTTCTACTTCTGTTGCAACCTATATCAAAGAGAACGTAGAAGATAAAGTAAAATGCAGAAAACTGGTAATTCCTGGTAAAGTTGCTGTATTAAAGGGCGACATCGAAGCAAAACTTCCTGGCTGGGAAGTAATCGTTGCTCCTCTGGAAGCAGTACAGTTAGTAAAATTCCTGAAAGATTTAACTGCTTAATGTTTGCGCAAAGAGCTTGTTAAAACAAAAATTTTTATAAAAGGAGAAACATTATGGCAAAATTTATTACAATTGGTGAAAGACTTTCCACCACTGCACCTGCAGTAAACAAAGCTTTTACAGAGAGAGATCCTGAACCGATTCTGGCAAGAGCAAAACAGCAGCTGGATGCCGGCGCTGTTTATCTGGATGTAAACATCGGACCGGCTGAGAATGATGGGGAAGATTTGATGAAATGGGTAGTAGAACTCCTTCAGTCTAACTTCGACAATGTTCCTCTGGCGCTGGATACATCTAATAAGAAAGCCATCGAAGCTGGTATTTCTGTATATAACAGAGCGAAAGGAAAACCAATCGTTAACTCTGCAGATGCTGCAGGAAGAATCGAATATCTGGATCTGGCTGCAGCAAATGATGCAATCTGTATCGCACTTTGCAATGGTGAAGGTCTTGCAAAAGATAATGATGAGCGTATGATGTACTGCCAGACACTTCTGGAAAGAGGTATGGAGCATGGTATGGATGCTGCAGATATCTGGTTTGATCCTTTATTCCTGGTTGTAAAAGGTATGCAGGAAAAACAGATGGAGATCCTGGAAGCCATCAAGATGTTCAGCGATATGGGGCTGAATTCTACAGGCGGACTTTCCAATAACTCTAACGGAATGCCAAAACATATCCGTCCGATCATGGATTCTGCAATGGTTGCAATGGCTATGATGCAGGGCCTGACATCTGCAATCGTTAATCCTAACGATAAGAGACTTATGGAGACAATTAAATCTTGTGATGTTCTTAAGAACAACACATTATATGCAGATTCTTATCTGGAGCTGTAATTTCTGTAAACAGCGATTCTGACGAACAGATCAAGAAAAACATATGAGAAAGGAGCTGCTGCACATTTATGTGCGGCAGTTCCTGTATAAAAACAGAGAAAGGCAGAAATTCCTATGTTTAAAGTGACTTTTAAATTCGAAAGCGGCGAGGATGTCACGACCTTTGCCCAGGAAAATGAAAATCTGCTGGAAGTGGCCAGGAAAGTAAACGTAGCCATCGATGCTCCCTGCGGCGGAAATGCTTCCTGCGGAAAATGCAGAGTAAAGATTCTGGAGGGAAATATAGACTCTCCCAAGACCCGGCATATTTCTGACGAAGAATATAACAATGGCTGGAGACTGGCATGTGTAAGTAAGGTAACAGGTGACATTGCGGTTCAGGTACCTGATATTGCCTCTGCTTACCGCAGTCGAATGAAAGTTGCGGATTTAAGTTCAAAAAAAGAAATTGCGATTTTTGAAAATGCAAAGAACGATATAGAAGAAGCAGGAATTGCCTTGACAAACAGCATGGGCATTCTGGACATAGAGATGAATGTGCCTACACTGGATGATACTATGCCGGATAACGAAAGATTTATCCGTGCGATTAAGAAGAAAACCGGTGCAGCAAGAGTACGTCTTCCTTTCCAGGTGCTGAATAAAATTGCTCGTATTTTCCGTGAATCGGCTTTCCAGGTACGCTGTGTGATCCGTACTTCTGCAAATAAGGATGATATTTTTGTATATGATGTATATCCAAAGGATGCAGAGGTAGTCATCGGCGGACTGGCAGTGGATATCGGTACCACAACCGTATCAGCCCTGCTGATCAATATGGAAACCGGAGAAATCATCGGAAAAGCATCTGCCGGTAATGGACAGATCCGTTATGGCGCAGATGTGATTAACCGTATCATTGAGTCTATGAAACCGGGAGGAAGTAAAAAGCTTCAGGATGCGGTAATCAAAGAGACCATCAATCCTATGATTGAGCAGATGTGCAGAGCCAGCGGGTTTAATCCTGACCATATCTACCGCATGTGTGTGGCAGGTAATACGACCATGAACCATCTGCTGACCGGAATGGAAGGCGATCCTATCCGTATGGAGCCGTACATTCCCACTTTCTATAAAACCAATTCCCTGTTTGCCTCTGATATCGGTATCCGGATCAATCGGGACGCCCATATCATTATTGCTCCCAATATCGGAAGCTATGTAGGCGGGGACATTACTGCCGGTGTCCTGGTCAGCATGCTGTGGAACCGGCCGGAATTTTCATTGTTCATTGATTTAGGAACAAATGGTGAATTAGTCTTTGGAAACTCAGATTTTATGATGAGCTGTGCATGTTCCGCAGGACCTGCCTTTGAAGGCGGAGATATCAGCTGCGGTATGCGGGCTACAGACGGGGCTATTGAGGCTTGTACTATTGATAAAGAAACAATGGAGCCTTCTTACCGTGTGATCGGTGAAGAAGGACAGAAGCCTATCGGTCTTTGCGGCTCCGGAATTATTGATGTGATTGCGGAATTGTTCCGTACAGGCATTATCAATCCTAAAGGAAAATTTATTCGGGAGGGAAAACGTATACGTCATGACCGTTATGGCATGGGCAGTTACGTTCTGGCCTTTGAAGAAGAGGCTGGCTCCGTAAAAGACGTGGAGATCAACGAAGTGGATATTGACAATTTTATTCGTGCTAAGGGAGCTATTTTCTCGGCTATCCGTACTATGCTGGCATCCCTGGATTTCGACGTGGAGATGATTGACGATGTTTATGTTGCGGGAGGTATCGGAAGCGGAATCAATATGAGAAATGCTGTGCGGATTGGCATGTTCCCTGATATTCCGCTGGAAAAGTTCCATTATATTGGAAATTCTTCCCTGTCCGGCGCTTACACCATGCTTCTTTCCAGAGAAGCAGAGCGTAAATGCTACGATCTGGCATCCAACATGACCTATCTGGAACTGTCTGCAGTTCCAACCTATATGGATGAGTTTGTTGCATGCTGCTTTATTCCCCATACAGACACATCCCTGTTTCCTTCCTGTACCCAGGAATAGACTATAAAAATATCCGAGGTGAAAGTATGAATTTCGATTATGCAAAAGACAGCAAAGAACAGCGCCCTTATGAGCATTATCTGGAGGCTTACAAAGATTTAGATCCTGAAGAGATCAGTGAGCGGACCGGATTTCCCTATGATAAGGAAAAGGGTCTGTTTACCGTACATCTTATGGGAACTACCTATCTTGTTTCATTCCCGGATTATGAAATTCACCATGAGGAGGATTCCATGGGAGTCTATCCTCTTGAAGAAGCAATGAATGCGAAAATTCTCATTGTCCGCTATATGGCGGAGAGACATGCGGCGCCTTCTTCCGGTAAGTTTATTACTTATCATGAAGTTCCATGGGGAGAGGTGTATTTCAGACAGTTCCAGGGCAGATGCCTTATGCGTTTTGCTTTTTCCTATGGAAACAAACTGGAAATGTTTCAGAAGATCATGGAACATCTGGGAGCAGAAAGATCTGCTGAAGGTGATTGTTCCTATAAACTGGAATTTATGGACAATCTTTTCGTGAAATTTATCCTCTGGGCAGGAGATGATGAATTTCCCCCTTCCTCACAGATCCTGTTTTCCGACAACTTTGCCGCCAGCTTTGCGGCAGAAGATTTAGCTGTGGTGGGAGATATTTCCATCAATATGATGAAAGCATTAGAAAAAAAGCTGTCTTAAAGATCAGACAATGTGAAGTAATAGTAGAGTAGGTATTGCGCGTTAAGTGTCATGGGATGGGAAGTTGTCCATGAACGAAGGTGATCTTCGGATCGTCCACGATGTAATATTGCATCCGCTACTACATTAAAGACTTGAGATTATAAATTCTTCTCTTTGGTGTAGTAACTACTATACCAGAGCATAGGTTTCTTTGCCCGGGCCAGGACTGCAAAGAAAGAGAAGATCCTGGTGTGCGGCAGACAGCTGCAAGAGGAGGATTTATAACAAATGAAAAACGTAAACAAAGTAAGGATCATGGCATTTGCAGGTGTGATCATCGCTATGAACATCGTACTTGCAAGATTAGTTGCTATTAATATCGGACCGACTTTAAGGATTACTGTCAGTCAGACGCCTGTGTATCTGGCTGGATTCTGGTTTGGCCCGGTAGTTGGAGGAATCTGCGGATTTCTTGGGGACCTTATCGGAAGCCTGCTTCAGGGATATGCGCCCAATCCGCTGATTTCAGTATCTGCGATCTTAGCCGGCGTGATCCCGGGTCTTTTCCGTCATGTGATGGAGAAAAAGGCGGCGCTGTGGAAAGTAGTAGGGATTCTTATCATCCATGGTATTGTAGGCGCCCTTGGCTTTACCTGTATCGGTCTTCATATGTATTATGGAACACCCTGGTCTGTACTTTATGCGACCCGTGTAGTGCAGACGATTATGCTTACAGCTGTTAATTCCGTTTTGGTGTTCTTCCTTTATAAGAGCCCCCTTACTTCTTTTGTAAAGAGAAGTATTGCGGAGGGCAAAGGAAAAATAGGACAGGTAAATACCGCAGATAATAAAAGTATAAAGTAGAAAATAATGTGGCGGAAGCCATTTTATTACCGTCAGGCTTATTGCCGGGCGGAGGTGGGATTTCTGGAAACAGGGGCCGGAGGATACCCCCATCCGGCCTTTGTCCCGGAAACCGGATATTCTGCAGCAAAGCTGCAAGGCAGTCAGATGTTTATCTGACAGCCGGGAATGTCAGACCTGAAATTTCCAGGCGGCAAAATATATAGAAAATGAGATGCTGTCTGGCTCCAGATAGAAGTTTTTTGCTTCTGTCTGCAAAGAAAAGGAGGTATTTGGTATGGGATTCAAATCAGACATCGAAATCGCACAGGAATGTGTCATGGAGCCAATCACAAAGATTGCAGAAAAAGCAGGTATTGATGAGAAATATCTGGAACAGTACGGAAAGTACAAAGCAAAGATCGACT
>DXFG01000187.1 GCA_019114545.1 Candidatus Blautia pullistercoris
TGTCTTCTGGAGGTATGGGAAGGCTCTGTGAAAGCTACCCATCTGTTTCTGTCAGACAGAGAGATCAGGAATATCAAAGAATATGTTCCCCAGGCATTAAAGGGTGTTGGACATCTGGTGCTCGCAGAGGATGAAGCAGGGTGTCCGAAAGCTTTTATGGGAATTGAGGACGGCTCCCTGGAAATGCTGTTTGTTGCACCGGAGGAGCGGGGAAAAGGACTGGGAAAACGTCTGCTCCGATATGGGATTGAAAACTATGCCGTTGAACGGCTGGCTGTTAATGAACAGAACCCCCAGGCAAAAGGATTCTATGAACATATGGGTTTTCGTGTTTATAAAAGGACAGAACTGGATGAACAGGGAAATCCTTATCCGCTTTTATATATGAGTCATACGGAGAAATCCCTGGAGACTATGAAAACCATACGTTTGCTTTATCCGGATCATGTCAGCGGGGGATTAGAGGCCTATTATTTTGGCGCACATCTTCTTACCCACATATTGCCTCAAAATGAACGGCAGCCTCTTGTGAAGGTCGACATTGCCCCGCCGGATCATAAAGAAAAAGAGGTTGAAGAAGGGATTTACGCCAGAGAAGAAGTACTTGCCGGGATTGAAGACGCTGCAAAGAAAATCGAGGGGGAGAAACCGGACAGGATCATTACCATAGGGGGAAATTGTATGGTTTCCCTTGCTCCATTTGATTATCTTCACGGAAAATATAAAGATACCGGTATCATATGGATCGACGCCCATCCGGATGTTTCCTCAGCAGAGGACGGATATCCCAACGCCCATGCAATGGTGCTTCGGACACTTCTGGGATATGGACCGGAAGCTCTTTCGGAGAGAATGCGGCATGGAAGTTTTGAACCGTCCCGGGTTTTATATATTGGGCTGCAGCCCCTCCATGATTATCAGGAGCGGTTTCTGAATGATATTGGAGTGGATTATAAGGTGCAGGAAGAGACTTTTGTGCCGGATCATGAAATTTTGGAGTTTGTAAAAAAGTTTGAACACATTCTGGTGCATTTGGATGTTGATGTGCTGGATGAGCATTTCTTCCACTCCACCTACTTTGCTGATCCGGAATTAACGGGAGACGGCTCCGGCGGCGGAAAGATGACTATAGAAAAGCTGACAGAGGTGTTAGGTCTCATTACAAAAAATGCAGATGTTGCCGGTTTCACCATTGCGGAATATCTTCCCTTTGATGAGTATAAGCTGCATAAGATGTTTTCGGGAATATCTCTGTTCATAGAATAACAGCTACATAAAAGGAGAATCATAAGATGACACACTTATTACTTGCGATCATATATCTTGCTTTTATCAGTCTCGGCCTTCCGGACGGTCTCCTTGGCTCCGCATGGCCTACAATGTATACGGAATTTCATGTTCCTGTTTCCTATGCCGGGATCATTTCCATAATCATTTCCCTGGGGACTATCGTATCCAGTCTCCAGAGTGACCGTCTGACAAAGAAGCTGGGAACGGGGAAAGTGACGGCGATTAGCGTAGCTATGACAGCCGCCGCTCTTTTAGGCTTTTCTTTCTCCAGTTCCTTCTGGATGCTCTGCCTGTGGTCGATTCCCTATGGGCTTGGGGCAGGGAGTGTAGACGCTGCTCTGAATAACTATGTTGCTCTCCACTATGAGAGCCACCACATGAGCTGGCTTCACTGTATGTGGGGTGTGGGCGCTACGGTGGGACCATATATCATGGGATTTGCCCTGTCCGGAGGCAGGACATGGAATTTCGGCTACCTTTGCGTGGGGATCCTCCAGATTCTTCTGACCGCCGTTCTTATTTTCAGCCTGCCTTTATGGAAAAAACGGGGCAGCAGAAGTTTTTCCGAAAAAGAAGAGGGAACAATAGACAGAGAAAAAGAGGCAGAGATACAGGAATCCGCCCTTTCTCTGGCGCAGATCATAAAGATTCCAGGAGCAAAGGAAGTTATGCTCTGTTTCTTCTGTTACTGCGCCATTGAACAGACAGCAGGGCTGTGGGCCAGCAGCTATCTCCATTTATTTAAAGGGATACCTGCGGAAACAGCTGCACGTTTTGCCGGAATGTTTTTTATCGGCATTACTGCAGGCCGTGCAGTCAGCGGCTTTATTACTATGAAGCTCAATGATGTGCAGATGATCCGTCTGGGACAGGTAATTATTTTCGCAGGTATTCTTGTTATGCTTCTTCCCGGGCCGAATGTGACAGCTCTTGCCGGGCTGATCCTTATCGGACTGGGCTGTGCCCCGGTATATCCCTGTATTATCCACTCTACGCCGGAGCATTTCGGGGCGGATCGGTCACAGGCCATCATTGGCGTACAGATGGCTAGCGCCTATGTGGGCACCTGCCTTATGCCGCCTCTGTTCGGGCTGATCGCCAATCATATCAGTATTACGCTCTTTCCAGTGTATATGATGGCGCTGCTTGTGCTTATGGCTGTCATGCATGAGCTGCTTACAAAAAAGACAGCTCATTAGAGAATATAAAAAAATTGTTATCATCATAACAGACAAACTGTTCTGAAAAATCAAGCAAAAAGCCTGGAAATACTGCAAAAGATTGCAAAACCTCCAGGCGCTTGCTCTTTAATGTGTATGATCCAGTATCTGTATTTCCCCTTTTGTTTCTTTTTCTGCCAGATCTCTCATTCGTTTTGCGAAAGGGCAGGGATAACCGATGGGCGTTCCTTTCTGTATACAGGAAGCAAAAGCTATCGTATCAGCCCCTCTTCGTATCAATTCTCTTATGCGGAGAGAAACCTTTTTCCCCGGACATCCGCCGCAGTTGATAAAGCCGATCAGTTCGATCTCTTCCTCTACCCCTTCGAAAACCCCTGTCTTTTCCCGGATGACTTTAAAGTCTGTGGTTCCGGGACAGTAATCTTCCGTCTGCATACAACGTATGATTCCTACCTTCATTTCATTTTCCTCCTAATTGATTTTTTAATAATTGGTTACCTTTTATCTGAAATTACAGCTGGGCTTTGGCTCAAATGAGAAACCTTTTCCTGATAACGGTCCAGAATATTCTGTAATGTGATCTGCCGCATTTCATTTTCAGCGGTCCTTTGCACCTGGTCAAAGTAATCCTGAAGGGACAATTGGATGTAAATTCCCACTCCGCATTCGGGATTTGTGTGGGTATCCAGATGGAACAGGGGCTTATTGCCTTCTACCGCTTTATAGATATCCAATAAAGTAATGGCGGAAGGCTTCCGGGTCAGTGAAGGCCGGGGATGGCCCTGGACACTGGACAAAAGCCCGGATCTGCGAAGGGCAGACATAAGCTGGCGAACACACCCGGGATTGGTCCGTATACTTTCTGCAATGCTGCCGCTGGAAAGGGAACCGGTGGGATTTAACTGGATAAAAGCCAGGATATGAACGGCGTCACTGACTTTTGTGGAATATTTCATAGTGATTTCCTCCTCTAATGTTAATTTAATTATAACAGCATATTGACAGATGTGCAACTCTATGTTAAGGTAATGATGTTAGAATAAAAATTACAACAAAGCAGATGGGAGAAGAAATCATGAGTTTTTATGAAAAACTTGTAATGCAGACACAGATGAATTATTCCAGATATTACAGTCTGTATGCAGCGGGGAAAACACCTTATGCATTATCAGAAAAACCTGCCCTTCCCTATGAAGAACAGATTGCGTGTCTGGTGAAGGAAATAGAAGAAGCAGAGTGCATCCTGATAGGCGGCGCTTCAGGGCTGTCTGCGGCAGGCGGCGGTGATTTTTATTATGAGGACAATGCCTCCTACCGAAAATATTTCGGAAAATTTGCGGAAAAATACCATTTTAAAGGAGCTTTTGACGGCATGATGCGCCGATGGGACAACCGGGAGGAGTTCTGGGGTTATCTTGCCACCTTTCTCCATACCACTCAGACAGCTGAAATCCGGGAGCCCTACAGAGATCTGGACAGCCTTCTGAAGGGAAAAGATTTTTTTGTCATCACCACCAATCAGGATACCCAGTTCATAAAACTCTATCCAGAGGAAAAAGTAGCGGAAATCCAGGGAGATCACCGCTTTTTTCAGTGTGCGGACTGCTGCACAGATAAAACCTGGGATGCGGTGAAGCCAGTAAGTAAGATGATAAAAGCCATGGGAGAAGGTACTGCTGTTCCCACAGAATGGATTCCCCGGTGTTCCCACTGCGGCGGTGAAGCCTTCCCCTGGGTCCGGGGATACGGAAATTTCCTTCAGGGGAAAAAGTATGAGGAACAGTATGAAAAGGTTTCCCGTTATGTTTTGGAACATAAAGATGAAAAAATACTTTTCCTGGAGCTGGGCGTTGGGCGTCTGACTCCTATGTTTATCCAGGAACCCTTCTGGAACCTGACCCTGAGTTTTCCAAAGGCCCGGTACATTGCAGTGAATAACCAATATGATTTTCTGCCCAAAGACATAGAGAAAAAGGGAATGGTCATTAAGGGAGATATTGCAAAAGTGCTGAAAGATGCTGCAGAAAGGGTGTGCAAAAAATAGACGGTTTTCATAAAAATACGGTTCAGTACAACAGGGCTTTTAGCGAGATGCTTCGGCCTGCAAAGGAGCAGTTAAAACATCTGTCTCCGGATAATATAGCTCAAAGAAGTGGAGCTGTTTTTTACGAAGAAAATGCAGTATTAGAATTACAAAGCCTGAACCAAAGGGTCAGGATCACAGTTCCTGAATATACATGTTCCCCCAAGCTTGAGGAATGGCATCAATTAGTGAGCCTTCATTATCTGGCTCTGGCAGACGGGACTGCTGTTTCTGAGCAGATCATTACGTTTGGAGGATTAAAGGACGGCCTTATCAGAGGAAGCAAATT
>DXFG01000188.1 GCA_019114545.1 Candidatus Blautia pullistercoris
TTTCCCTGGCATTTAATTATCCGGAAAGAGTCAGTGAAAAAACAAGACAAAAAATTTATCAGGCGACGAAAGAATTAGAATATGTTCCGGCATCTGTTGCAAAAAAGAATGAACTAAAAGAGCGGAAGAAACAGTCGGTAGCAGTGATCATGGGAAGTCTGGTAGGTCCTTTTTGGTTTGAGGTGCTCAGGGGAATTAACGAAACACTAAGCATTAATAAAACAGAAATGGTTCTATTCAGCGGGAATGATTCTTTCACAAAGCATTTCCTGGATCTGATAAAAGGAAATTCCTGCCAGGGAGTTGTTGTCATTACTGGAGGAGGAGGATATGAACCACTCCTTCAAATCGCCATAAATGAGGGATTCCCGGTTGTTATGTGCTGTCCGCCGAGAGAGTATGTGGGACTTAGCAATATTATGATAGACAACTGGAACGTGGGCCAGCTTGCAGCAAACTATTTTTTACAGCTTGGAAGAGAGCGTATGGCAATATTCGGAAAGTGTCCCGAGGACTGTCCTGACAGAGAAACCGGTTTTCTGGAGGTGCTGAAAAGGGAAAAAAGAGAAGTTCCTGAGAAGTGGAGGCTGTATTTTGACGTAACAGAAGAAACTGCTTTTCGGGTTACTAAGAAGTTTATCCGGGAAAATAAAGAACTGCCGGATGCCATTTTCGGCATAAATGATGAGACTGCAATTGGGATTATCGAGGCCCTTCAGGAAGAAGGAATCCGTGTGCCGGAAGAAATTTCTGTTATCGGATGTGATAATATTTCCAGCAGCCGATTCGTCCAGCCTCCTCTCACAACCATAGAAATGCCTAAATTTGAAGTGGGAATTCTGGCTGCCAATATGCTCCTTCGGAGGATAAGAGGGATGCCTACGGAAAATATTGTGCTTTCAGGAAAATTAATTATCAGAGAATCCTGCTGTAAAAAGTCAAAAACCCCAATGCAAGCATCGGGGGATTAGACCCTTGCGGCAGTCGCCAAATGGACATGCAAGCATGTCCGCTTGGCTCGTTGCTCGCAGGAATAAAAATTAGGATAACCAGCAACAGATTCCTTTGACTTGTTTTTTGAGTCGAAAATTTAAAAGTTAAGGGGGTATCATAGAATGGTACAGGAAAGTCATATGGAATATAAAAATCCGATTATATCGGGATATAATCCCGATCCTACGATCTGCAGGGTAGGAGAAGATTATTATATCATGAATTCTTCTTTTGAATATTTTCCCGGAGTGCCGATTTACCATAGCAGGAATCTGGCAAATTGGGAACTGCAGGGATATGTCCTCACCAGCAAAAACCAGCTGGATCTGGATAAGGTAGCACCTTCAAAAGGAATTTATGCACCTACCTTGCGGTATCACAATGGATATTTCTTTATGTGCACCACAAATGTAGGAAAAAAAGGAAATTTCATTGTTTATTCAAAGGATATTCTCCATGGCTGGTCTGAACCGGTATGGGTGGAACAGGAAGGGATTGATCCATCTCTTTTGTTTGATGATGACGGAAAGGTTTATTTCTGTACAGCGGTATTTGATGCCGGAAGAGAAGGAATCTATATATGTGAATTAAATCCATTTACCGGGGAAAAATATACCCAGACAAAACTTCTCACAAAAGGCTGCGGCGGGAAATATGCGGAAGGTCCTCATCTTTATAAGTGGTTTGGAAAATATTATCTGATGCTGGCTGAAGGAGGAACCGAATATGGGCATATGGAAACAATCATGAGAAGCGATAATCCTTACGGCCCATATGAACCCTGCCCTCATAATCCGATCATTACCCACAGAAATGATATGAAAGAGGACATTATGTGCACCGGTCATGGAGATATGATGGAGGATGCTAATGGAAACTGGTGGCTGGTCTGCCTGGGAATCCGTCCGATAACCAATGAGAACCGGAGAGTACTGCTCCATAATTTGGGCAGAGAAACTTTTTTGGCACCGGTACATTGGGAAGACGGATGGCCCATTGTCGGCATGCCTGGAAAAGAGGGAATGCTGGAACTGAATATGAAAGGCGCTCTTCCAGGAAAGCCTGAAGAAGTAAATAGGGATTTTTCAGATGACTTCAGCGGCGATCAATTTAAACTGGCATATAATTTTTTGCGGAACCCACAAGAAAAAGACTACCAATTGTGCCCGGAGGAAAAATGCCTGAAACTGCACGGAACCAAGGTGACTCTTAGCATGGAAGATTCACCCACATTTTTAGGCATCCGGCAAAAGGAGTTTACAGTTACAGCAGAAGTAAAAATCCGGCTGAATGAAGGAAAAGAAGGTTCCAGAGCGGGATTAACTGCATATTATAATAAATCTTTCCATTACGATATATATGTAGGAAAAAAACAAGAGGGATTCTATGTAGCTCTGGGAAAACAACTTTTTGATGTACAGACAGATGTTGCGGCTGATAACGTAGAAGAAGGTTCCTGGATCTATTTAAAAATATTAACGGACAAGGAATTCTACAGATTTTACTATTCTCTAAATGGACAGGATTATATTTATCTGGGGCAGGGACTGACTGCAGGGTTATGCACAGAGATTACAGAAACGATGACTTTCACCGGAGTTTACATAGGAATGTTTGCAGAAAATGGGGAGGCAGAGTTTAAAGATTTTTCTGTGAGGATAGTGTGAGACTTTTAGACGGATAAAACCGTTATATGGTTCGGAAAAAATGTTAAAAATGACTATAAATCACCATAAGATATAAAATGCATTAGGAAATTTCGCATAAGTTGTTTCGATTGTTTCGATAAAAGATATGTGATATTTTAAAAACAGAAAGAAAAACAAGCAGAAACGGTTTTCATTTCTAATGATTTTCTTGCTTAAAATATAAGCAGGAAATTATCCCGGGAAGAAGCATGCATGCAAAGATAACTAAGACAAAAGAAAGGAAGGATAACCACAATGAAGAAAAAATTAATATGTGCAATTCTCAGTATTTCCATGCTGTCTTCACTTATGTTAGGATGTGGCGGTGGAAGCGATTCTTCAGCAGGGACAGATTCTGCAGAAGGAAGCCAGACAGAGGAACAGAGCGGTTCCTCAGAGGGCGATGTTACAGAGATTACCGTATGGTCTTGGGATGCAGCGGTGGAAAAGGCAATCCCTGCATTTGAGGAAGCAAATCCGGATATTAAAGTAAATTATGAAAACGTAGGATCTGCCAGCGATCAGTATTCTGCAATTGATAATGCTCTTCAGGCAGGCAGTGGATTTCCGGACGTGGCGCAATTTGAATATTTCTCAGTTCCTTATTTTGCAGTAGCAGAAAAACTTGCAGATTTATCAGAATTTGGCGCTGATGAATATGCGGATGATTATGTAGAAGCAGCATGGAACGGCGTTCATTTTAACGATACTTTATATGCACTGCCGATGGACTATGGCCAGGTAGTAATGTTCTACAACCAGGCGGTTTTTGACCAGGCGGGGATCACAGAGGTACCCACAACCTGGGATGAATACTATGAAGCAGCGAAGAAGATCCGTACGTTAGGCGATGACTATTATATTTCCAATGAGGCCGGGGATATTTTCCTGCTTCTCTCCATGATCTGGCAGGCTGGAGGACAGCCGTTTACCTACGAAGGAGATACGGTAAAAATTGATTTTTCTGATGAAAATACACAGATGGTACTGGAGTATTGGCAGAAAATGATTGATGAGGATCTGATCACCAACGATATCGCAATCTGGTCTGATGACTGGAGCCGTACTCTGAATGACGGAACTTTATCTACACAGATCATCGGCGGCTGGATGACTTCTAATCTTCCTCCTCGTGCGCCGGATGCAGCCGGAGACTGGCGTGTGGCTCCGATGCCTCAATGGAATGAAGGAGAAAACTACAGTGCGGAAAACGGCGGCAGTACACTGGCAATCCTTCAGGCTTCCGAGAAAAAAGAAGCGGCCTTCAAATTTGTGGAGTATATTACCCATGGAGACGGCGTACAGGCTCGTGTGGACGCTAATGTGA
>DXFG01000189.1 GCA_019114545.1 Candidatus Blautia pullistercoris
ACAGTGCCCAAAGGCTAAGGGGATCATCCACCTGGGCGCTACAAGCTGTTATGTAGGAGACAATACAGATATTATCGTAATGACAGAGGCTTTAAAGCTGGTTCGGAAAAAACTCCTTAACGTGATCGCCGAGCTGGCTAAATTTGCCGATGCAAACAAGAACCTTCCTACACTGGCATTTACCCATTTCCAGCCGGCCCAGCCTACCACTGTAGGAAAGAGAGCCACTCTGTGGATGCAGGAATTTATGATGGATTTAGAAGATCTGGATTATGTGCTCAGCACTATGAAACTTCTGGGCTCTAAAGGAACCACAGGAACCCAGGCCAGCTTCCTGGAGCTTTTTGACGGAGATCAGGAGACTATTGACAAGATCGATCCGATGATCGCTGAGAAAATGGGATTCAAAGCCTGCTATCCGGTATCCGGACAGACTTATTCCAGAAAAGTGGATACCAGAGTCCTGAATATCCTGGCAGGAATTGCTGCCAGCGCCCATAAATTCTCTAATGATATCCGCCTTCTTCAGCACCTGAAGGAAGTGGAAGAGCCTTTTGAAAAGAGCCAGATCGGTTCTTCTGCCATGGCTTATAAGAGAAATCCTATGCGCAGCGAGCGTATTGCCTCTCTGTCCAGATTTGTAATGGTAGATGCTTTAAACCCTGCGATTACCTCTGCTACCCAGTGGTTTGAGAGAACCCTGGACGATTCCGCCAACAAACGTCTTTCTGTTCCGGAAGGATTCCTGGCCATTGACGGTATCCTGGACCTGTGTCTGAACGTAGTGGACGGACTGGTGGTATATCCTAAGGTTATTGAAAAACGGTTAAGAAGCGAGCTGCCTTTCATGGCTACAGAGAACATTATGATGGATGCTGTAAAGGCAGGAGGGGATCGTCAGGAACTTCACGAAAAGATCCGTGAGCTGTCTATGGTTGCAGCAAGAAATGTAAAGGCAGAAGGAAAAGAGAACAATCTTCTGGAGCTGATCGCTGCTGATCCGGCTTTCAATATGTCTTTAGAGGACCTGGAGAAGACCATGGATCCTGCAAAATATACAGGACGGGCTTCTGTGCAGGTAGATGCTTTCCTGAAGAACGTGGTAAATCCTGTGCTTGAGGCCAACAAAGAGGTGCTTGGCATGACCGCAGAGATTAATGTGTAAGCAGGAAGAAAGATATATAGATATCAGGATAACTGAATAATGCCGGAAACTGCGGGATGAAACACATGCCAGGAATATGGGCAGATTTTATGCTGCAGCTTTGGACACTAATGAAATAAAGAAAAATGGATAAGGCTGCCTTACGAAAAGCAGGAGAGGAAAAGACTGGTATTTCCTTGTCCGGCTTTCAGGGCGGCCTTTTTCCTTCCAGAAAAGGAGAGAAATATGAGAGATAAAAGCAAGGGGAATCCCCGGGCGCTGCTGCCTATCGGGGTGTTTCTGGTAATATTTTTAGGGGCAGGGATCTTATCCGGGGATTTCTATACCATGCCTGCCATTGTGGGCTTCCTGATCGCACTGACCGTGGCTTTCTGCCAGAACCGGCGGCTGCGGTTTGCAGACAAGCTCACCGTCATATCCAAAGGGATCGGAGAAGAAAATATTGTGACCATGTGTCTGATTTTTCTGGCGGCAGGAGCCTTTTCCGGTACCATCAGCGCAGCAGGAGGAGTGGAGAGCACGGTAAATCTGGGACTTTCTCTTATGCCTCCGTCTATTGCAGTGATGGGACTGTTTATTATCGGCTGTTTTATTTCAGTGTCTATGGGTACCTCTGTGGGAACGATTACGGCTATGGCCCCTATCGGTGTGGGAATTGCCCAGGAAACAGGTCTGGGAGCTCCTCTCTGCCTGGGAGCCGTGGTCTGCGGAGCCATGTTCGGAGATAACCTGTCTATGATCTCAGATACCACCATTGCGGCAGTCCGGACTCAGGGCTGTGAGATGAAGGACAAATTTAAGGAAAATTTTCTCATTGTCCTTCCGGCAGCTATCATAACTGCTGTGATCTTCTTTTTTGTGGCAAGAGCCCAGTCCGGAAACCTGGTCCTGGATAAGTCTTCCTATGAGTATGAGATCATAAAAGTAATCCCTTATCTGGTAGTACTGATCGGCGCACTGATTGGAGTCAATGTGTTTGTGATCCTTATTGCAGGAACGATTCTTTCCGCTATCGTAGGAGTAGCCACAGGGGCTTTTGCTTTTGGAGAACTGTTCCAGAAAATGGGGGAAGGGGTCACCAGTATGTATGACATTACAGTGATTTCCATTATCGTGGCAGCTATTGTGGCTCTGGTCAGGGAATACGGTGGTATTCAGTTTATCTTAAGTGTGATCAAAAGCAGGATCAGCGGTGCCAGGGGAGGAGAATTCGGCATTTCAATCCTGGTATTTTTAGTAGACTGCTGTACAGCGAATAACACCGTGGCGATTGTTATGGCAGGCCCCATTGCCAAAGAGATCAGCGATGAATTCCATATTTCCCCGAAAAGGAGCGCTTCCCTTCTGGATATCTTTGCCTCTGTGGGACAGGGAGTGATCCCTTATGGCGCCCAGCTTCTTACAGCAGCAGGAATGGCGGCAATATCTCCTGTGGAGATCATGCCTTATCTTTATTACCCCATTTTAATGGGAGTCAGCGCAGTGCTGTTCATTCTGTTCAGGAGCAGGAAAAGCGGACCCGGCGAGTAAAAGATCAATAGGATAAAGAAAAAGCAGTCAGAGGACTACTGGAATGCTTTGTTCCAGAAAAGTTCCTGGCTGCTTTTTAACGTTGTAAAAAATGTTATACTGTTCCCTTTTACGTTGTAATTTTGTGATACAGGGGATATAATATAAAATACAGAATATTGTGGAGGTGTATCTATGTATCGGATTGCAATGGAAAAATTGTATAGATGGAAGGTGAGCAGACGCCGTAAGCCGCTGATTATTCAAGGAGCAAGGCAGGTCGGAAAGACATGGCTGATGAAGGAATTCGGCAGAGCCGCTTATCGAGATATGGTTTATATCAATTTTGATTCCAACTCCAGAATGGCAGAATTATTTGCTTCAGATCTGAATACAGACCGCCTGATCATGGGGATTGAGCTATATGCAGGAAAAAAGATCGATCCAGACAGTACTCTTTTGATTTTTGACGAGGTCCAGGAAGTGCCAAGAGCTCTTTCTTCTCTTAAATATTTTTATGAAAATGCGCCCCAGTATCATATTATCTGTGCTGGATCTTTGCTGGGGATCGCACTCCATGAAGGAACCTCTTTTCCGGTGGGAAAAGTAGATTTTCTGGAACTTTATCCACTTTCCTTCCGGGAATTTTTGATGGCAGTAACAGGAACTCAGTTTGCAAAGCTCCTTGACAGCCAGGATTACAAAATGATCACTTCTTTTAAACAGACTTATATAGAGGCTCTTAAGCAATATTATTTTATCGGCGGCATGCCGGAAGCGGTTAAGAATTTTACGGAGGAAAGAGATTTTTATGAAGTCCGGGAAGTACAAAAGCGTATATTGGCGGCATACGAGCAGGACTTTTCAAAACATGCGCCCCTGGAAATTGTCCCCAAGATACGGATGGTGTGGAATAGCATCCCGTCTCAGCTGGCAAAAGAAAATAAAAAGTTTCTTTATGGGCTGGTACGTGAAGGAGGCCGGGCAAAAGAATATGAAACAGCAATCATGTGGCTTTGCGACTGTGGACTTGTTTATAAAATCGAACGGGTGAAGGGAGGGGGGATTCCTCTGAAAGCCTATGTGGACCAAAAAGCTTTTAAACTGTTTGTTGTTGACGTGGGACTCCTGGGCTGTATGACGGGACTGAGCCCCAAAATCCTGCTGGATGGAAAGGATCTGTTTAAGGAATTTAAAGGGGCGTTGACGGAACAGTATGTATGCCAGCAGTTAAAAACCCTGGAAAACTTAAGCATTTATTATTATACCAACGACAGAGGATCCTGCGAAGTAGATTTTGTGGTCGATACCGGAGAGAGAACAGTGCCTGTAGAGGTCAAAGCAGAAGTGAATCTGAAAGCCAAGAGTTTGAAAACATATTATGAAAAGTATCAGCCTGAAATTTCGATCCGCACTTCTATGGCGGATTACAGGCCAGAGGAATGGCTGATGAATCTTCCCTTGTATGCAATAGAAGAAATCTGCAGCTGCATCAGCCGGGAAGCATAAGCTGCTATTCAAAGTCTCACGGCCGGATAGTTGGAAAAGATTTTGTTTTATACTTTATTTCTGTCGTAAAATGTAGTATGATATTGTAGTAATTGATGATATCAGGGTGAAAAATTTATGTATTTTATATGTCTATGAAAATGACAGAATTTGGAACCCGTAAAACAGGAGGAATAAGAGATGGTAAAAGCAGTAGTAGGGGCCAACTGGGGTGACGAAGGAAAAGGTAAGATTACCGATATGCTTGCGCAGGAGTCAGATATTATTGTCAGATTCCAGGGTGGCGCCAACGCAGGTCATACAATTGTGAACAATTACGGGAAATTCGCACTTCATACCCTTCCTTCCGGTGTGTTTTACGACCATACTACCAGCGTGATCGGAAACGGTGTGGCGTTGAATATCCCGGTACTGTTTAAGGAGATTCAGTCGATTGTGGAAAAAGGAGTTCCCATGCCCAAGATCAAGGTGTCTGACAGGGCGCAGATGGTGATGTCCTATCATATTAAATTCGATGAGTATGAGGAAGAGCGTCTGGGAAAACATTCTTTTGGCTCCACAAAATCAGGAATCGCACCCTTCTATTCAGATAAATACGCAAAGATCGGCTTCCAGGTCAGCGAGCTTTTTGAAGATGAGGCAGAGCTTCGGGAAAAA
>DXFG01000190.1 GCA_019114545.1 Candidatus Blautia pullistercoris
TGAAGCATTTCTGGATGAACATTTTGATGATGAAAGACTGGAAAAGCTTTATCCAAACGCAAAGGTAACAGGAGAAGACGGAACATGGCAAAAAATGAACGAACTGAATTAATGAATATCTGTATGATCTATGATGATCAGGGAAATGTTTTGATGCAGAACAGGAGAAAAAAAGTCTGGCCGGGCGTTACCTTTCCTGGCGGCCATGTGGAGCCCGGGGAATCTCTGGTCTTGTCTGTGATTCGGGAGATCAAGGAGGAGACGGGACTGGATATAAAGAATGTAAAACTTTGCGGAGTGAAGGAATGGTTTGAAGAGGATGGCACCAGAGCGATGGTTTTCTTCTACAGAACCGGAGACTATTCCGGAACCCTCCGTTCCTCCAGAGAAGGAGAGGTATTCTGGGCGCCTCTTGACAAACTGGACGAGTATCCTCTTGCCAGTGATTTTGAACGTAATCTTGAATTGTTTGTCTCTGAGAAGATCAGCGAGCTGTTCTATGATCCGGCAGAGGATCATGTGCTGAGGAGTTATTAAGACAGGGAGGAAAAATTGTATGAAGAAATTATTAATAGTAGTGGATATGCAGAAAGACTTTATTGATGGTGCTCTGGGGACGGAAGAGGCGATGAAGATCGTAGAGCCGGTGGCCGTGAAAATACGGCAAGCCAAAGAACAGGGAACAGATATTGTCTTTACAAAGGACACCCATTACAAGGATTACCTGATGACCCAGGAGGGACGAAAGCTTCCGGTACCCCACTGTGTGAAAGGTACAGCGGGCTGGGAACTGGACGCCGGACTTAGGGATCTGGCCAAGGACTGCAGGATCCTGGAAAAGCCTTCTTTTGGCAGTCTGGAGCTTGCAGCTCTGGTCAAAGACGGAAGCTACGAGGAGATAGAACTGATCGGACTGTGTACAGATATCTGCGTGATTTCCAACGCCATGATCCTGAAGGCTGCCCTGCCCGAGGCGGTGGTGCGGGTGGACCCTGGCTGCTGTGCAGGAGTAACTCCTGAAAGCCATAGAAATGCACTGGAAGCTATGAAAGCATGCCAGATAGAAGTTTTATAAAACATACAAGAAAAGACCAATAAGAAGCTGCTGCATTCTTCATACTTCAGGAATATTTATACATTTTATGCGAATTTGTTGAGCATAGCTTTGAGACTATAGGCTCAAAGGGTTGCAGACTGAGCAATAAAATGTATAAATATTCTCGATTTTGAAGAATACAGCAGCTTTTTCTATTTATCAGGATTTTAGAAATGTGATCTCTACTGTAAATAGGTCAGCGTCTGTGAAAACTTCCAGCCGTCCTCCCTGAAGCTCGGTAAAGCTTTTGGCAATGGCCAGGCCCAGGCCGCTTCCTTCGGTATTTCTGGAGGCGTCGCCTCTTACAAACCGCTCGGTGATCTCATTGGGATTAAAGTCCAGCTCTGTGGCGGAAATATTTTTCATGGAGATTTTTACATGATTTTCCGTATCTTCCATGGTGATGTAGACTCTGGTATGAGGCATAGCGTACTTGGTGATATTTACCAGCAGATTTTCAAAGATCCGATAGGTTCTTTGCGGATCCAGAGGAAGGATCACCTTCTCCTCCGGGAGCTGCCAGCGGAAGATCAAGTCTGTAGCGTCGATTTTATCCTGAAGTTCCAGCGATACCTGGCGCAGCAGACTGACAATGTCCACATCTGCAATATTAAGCTGGACAGTCTTGCTTGTGGCCTTGCTGATCTCGAATAAATCCTCAATGAGGAGTTTCAGCCGGTTGGCCTTCTGATCCAGGATCTGGATATATTTCTTCTGGTCTTCTTCAGGCAGATCCGGATTCTTTAACAGGTCTACATAGGTTATGATGGCAGTGAGCGGGGTCTTCAGGTCATGAGACACGTTAGTGATCAGGTCTGTCTTCATCCTGGTACTTTTTACTTCTTCGTCTACCGCCTTGCTAAAGCCGGTGCGGATTTTGTCGATCTCTTCCCGGAAAGGCTCGAAAACACCCAGGTCTTCCGGGATGGTGCCGTTCAGATTTCCCTGTGCCAGTTCATTGGTGGCCTGAAGGAGAAGCTGATACTGATCCTGGATCTTCCGCACATATTTCCGCAGAAGCAGGAACAGGATCACAGAGTAAACAATCAGAGCCGCCAGTCCCCAGTACCACAGGAGACTGATAAATCCCAGTATGATGAAATTGATCAGGACAAGTTTTAAAAGCACACGGGAGGCATTGTCACGGAGATCTATATGGAGAAGGCCCTGATAGATCCGCCGGTACCAGTTGGTAATCCAGGGCCAGAAACGGTAGATCAGTACCTGCTTATAGAAATATTCTTTTGGCCCCATGGAGAAAAGATGCCGGAGACAGGCGGCTGACCAGTAGCATACAGCAAAAACCAGCACCCAGCCCAGAAGTCCCCACAGGTATTGGATCACAGTAGCAGCTGTCTCTTGGAGGCCTATGCTCACCAGCACGCTTCGGATAGCCTGATGATCCAGAGCGCCGGGATTGGCCGTTACGCTGGCAGCAACACTGATCACGCAAAGCGCAATCAGGCATACCAGCTCAAAGGGACAGGAAAAAACTTTTTCGTTTCCGGTCTCCAATACTTTTATAAAAGGAAGAAGAAAAGCCGCAGCACATACAAATCCCACAAAGGTCATAAAAAGAACCACCAGATCAGCCGTTGTCTCATAGCCGCTGCTGGCGTATAAAAGGGAAGGATCTTGGTTGGAATAAGCGCCCAGAGCCGTCTCGGTCATAGCGAAGCAGTAGATCCTGTCCTGAGGTGGCTGGAAAGTGCCGGAATAATCGTAGTATTCGCGGAGAGATTCTCCGGGATCTGACCTGGCCAGTTCGTTTAAAGCCTGGGAGGAGTTATCCTTTTCATGGGTGAGAAAAGTTGTAGACTCGATATTCCCTTTTTCTCCATATTCGATCACAGCTACAAAGGCGTAGCCGCTGTCTGCATTCAGTACGGAATTGGTCTGGATATTGTCCAGAGAATCATAGAGAGATTCCTGGGAGTCTGCCAAAGACTGGTTGGTATCCAGGGTGTTCCCGCTTCCATCCAGCACCTCATATTCAATATAAGAACGGATGGCAGAGAAATCAAGGATCCATTCGCTGAACATATTGCTTTGAAACTCATCGGCAACGGAGCTGATGTCATCTTCATAAGTCTCCTCAGAGGCGTCTTCGGAAGACACAGGCTCAGCCGAAGCCTCATTTTCGGCACCTTCTGAAGAGGACGTATCGGAGGTATCTGCTTCCGAAGCGGGCTCCTGAGTCTCACTGTTTTCAGAAAAAGCGCCGTCGGAAGCAGAGTCCCCGGAGGTTTCCTCCTCAGAGGCGCTTTCCTCTACGGATGTATCTCTCTGGAAAAAAATCTCAAAAGGAGTTACGCTGCTTCCATGCTCTCTCTGATATTCTTCTGCGTAGAGTACATAAGTATCTTTTACAAGCTTGTCCGGTAAATCTGTGTCTGAGTAGGAGATATGACCCTCTTCTTTCTGACGGCTGATATAATGTGGCCTGATGAACATCATTGCCAGGGAAGGCAGGAGGATCACCAGGGCAATGATGATGGCTGCCAGTTTATGATTGTTTTTCAATTTTATATCCAACTCCCCACACCACCTTTAAATATTTTGGCTCCTTAGGGTTGATCTCGATTTTTTCACGAATGTTCCGGACATGGACCATGACCGTCTCTGTATTTACTGCCCGTTCGTTCCATACCCGCTCATAAATTTCGTCTGCCGAGAAAACCCTTCCAGGATTTTTGATCAATAACAGAAGAATCTTGAACTCCATGGGAGTCATTTTAACGGGAGTGCCGTCTACCCGGACTTCAAAGGTGCTTTCGTTGACCTCCAGTCCGCCTATGGTGTAAAGCGTATCAGAATTCTGGGTCTCTTTTTCCTGGAGCTTTTCCATGAATCTCCGGTAACGGCGCATCTGGGAATTGACTCTTGCCATCAGTTCCATGGGCGTGAAAGGCTTTGTCACATAGTCATCTGCACCGATATTCAGGCCCATGACCTTATCCACTTCCTCGGACTTTGCAGAAAGCATGATTACAGGGAAGTCGTGTTTTTCTCTCAGCTTCATAGTCATGGTGATGCCGTCCATACGGGGCATCATAATATCCACGATAGCCAGATGGATGTCTTCACGGTCCAGGATCTCCAGACCTTCCACGCCGTCAGCGGCCATGAAAACCTGGTACCCCTGGCTTTTCAGGTAGATTCCCACTCCTTCTCTGATATCTTTGTCATCCTCCACGATTAAAATGTGATTCATTTCCATGATGTTCCTCTCCTGTTTTATGATGTAAATATAAATTACAATATTAAAAAGTGACATGTGTAAAAACGAAAGATTTTCTTAATAATTATGAATAAAAGTTTTTACAGCCTTGTTTCCGATTCCTTATCCAGAAAAAAGCTTTTGATCCGGTCCATTCTTGTGGTCATAGAAGCCAGAAGGGCATCCAGGATCACAAGGGCGGCCATAGACTCTACCACTACCACGGCCCGGGGAACAATGATGGGGTCGTGACGCCCTTTGATCTGGATTTCGATAGGTTCTCCCTGGCGGTTTACAGTTTCCTGAAGAGCGGCTATGGAAGGAGTAGGCTTAAAGGCTGCACGGAAGACGATAGGAGTCCCGTCGCTGATTCCTCCGGTGATGCCGCCGGAATGATTGGTCTTCTTTATGAGATTTCCCTGTGCATCTACTGCGTAGGCATCGTTGTTTTCCAGGCCATTTGATCTGGCGGCTGCCATGCCGGAGCCGATCTCAAAGCCTTTTACCGCTCCGATAGAGAGGACGGCCTTTGCCAGAGCGGCGTCCAGCTTATCAAAAGCAGGCTCTCCCAGACCTGCGGGAACTCCTGTGATGATACACTCTACCATCCCCCCCAGGGAATTGGTCTCTTTCATGGCCTGTTCCAGACATTCCTGAGCTTTTTGGGCAGCCTGGGCATCAGGCATATACAGAGGATTTCTGAAAATCTCTTCTTTGTCGAAACACGCCTTATCGACGGTTACGGGACCGATGGCACAGGTGTAGGCGCAAAGGGAGATTCCCAGCTCTTCTAAAATCTTGGAGGCTACAGCTCCTGCAGCCACTCTTCCGATGGTTTCTCTTCCGGAAGAACGCCCTCCTCCGCGATAATCCCGGAAACCATATTTCCGGTCATAGTTCAGATCCGCATGTCCGGGGCGGTAATAATTGGCGATTTCGCTGTAGTCCCTGGAGCGCTGGTCTGTGTTGGAGACCATAAGAGAAATGGGAGTACCGGTAGTTTTTCCCTCGAAGACGCCGGAAAGGATCTGCACCTGATCAGCCTCCTGGCGCTTGGTGGTGAAGCGGGACTGTCCGGGCTTTCTCCGGTTGAGGAATTTTTGGATATCTTCTTCTTCAAGAGACAGGCCTGCCGGGCAGCCGTCTATGACTACGCCGATAGCTTTTCCGTGGGATTCCCCCCAGGTAGTGATTTTAAAAATGTTGCCGAATGTAGATCCATTCATGATTTTCCCTCCTTTAAACGAAACTGTAGATCAGGATCGCAGCAATGCCCTGCAGGATCAGGATTGCCGGAAGTCCCAGGGCAAATTTGGCATGCTGGGTCTTATGGCGAAAGAAACGCATACCCAGAATGGCCCCTACTGAGCCGCCGCAGATGGCAATGCCAAGAAGGGTTTTCTCTGAGATACGCCACTGATGGGCTTTCGCTTTTTGCTTATCAATGCCGAAACAGACAAACGCCAGGATATTGATAAATGCAAGGTACATAAAAATGTTTTTTAAGATCAAAACAGACACTCCTTTGTGTTTTCTGTTACAGCAGGATTGTTTCCGGGATCCGGAGTTCTCCTGCCAGATTTTTATAAAAGTATTTTTGGACTTGATATTTTGCGATCATTCCCCTTCCCAGCGTCCGGAGGCGCCGCAGGGAAGGACCAATCCTGTCTGTGTCACAGGAAGACCGATCTCCTGGGACTCCACTTTGCCGTGGAATTTTTTCAGCTCCACGGAGAGCATGTAGGTCAGTACAGCCGGAGCCAGTCCGGTGGTGTAGGAATTCAGCAGGAAGAACAGGGGCTTCTCTGAGAGGATCTGGACGCACAGCTGTATCAGATGATGGATGTTATCCTCGATTTTCCAGATTTCTCCTTTGGGACCTCTTCCGTAGGAGGGAGGATCCATGATGATCCCGTCATAAGTATTTCCCCGTCGGATTTCCCGCTCTACAAATTTTACACAGTCATCTACCAGCCAGCGGATAGGGGCGTCTTTCAGCCCTGAGGAAACAGCATTTTCCCTGGCCCAGGTGACCATGCCCTTGGAGGCATCCACATGGGTGACGCTGGCCCCTGCGGCAGCTGCTGCTAAAGTAGCTCCTCCGGTATAGGCAAAGAGGTTCAGCACCTTTACCGGCCGGCCGGCATTTCGGATCTTTTCGGAAAACCAGTCCCAGTTTACCGCCTGTTCCGGGAAGAGGCCGGTATGCTTGAAACTGAAAGGTTTCAGGTTAAAGGTAAGGTCTTTGTAGTGGATCTTCCACTGTTCAGGAAGATCAAAAAATTCCCATTCTCCGCCGCCTTTTTTGCTTCTGTGATAATGTCCGTTAGGGTGTTTCCATCCTGTATTGGCCCTGGGAGTGTTCCAGATGACCTGGGGATCCGGACGGACTAAAAGGTATTTTCCCCATCTTTCCAGCTTTTCACCGCTGGAAGTATCGATTACTTCATAGTCTTTCCATTTATCTGCGATCCACATATAGAATCCTTTCTTTTTCTTTCTTTTTAAGGTCAGGGTCAAAAGGTATTTTAACCCCATGATACCATTTTCTGACATGGATAGTATAACAGAAGGAAAAAGTACAGGCAACCCGGCAGAGAAATTTATGCAGCTGTTCAGCTATGGGGCCGGATAGAGGAAAACTGACGCAAGCTTACTTGCAGAAGTCTTTTCTTTCTTCTTTATGCATACATTGAGTTAGCAGACAATCTATTGATTCATGCGACAGATCCTATTGGTTTAGGAGGTGTGCTATGTATGAGACTTTGAAAGAAAAAGAACTTTGCCGGATCCTGGATACGGATTCCCGGAAGGGGCTGACACAGGAGGAGGCGGAGCGGCGCATAAAGAGCCAGGGAGAAAACGTTCTGAAAAAAGGAAAAGAGAAAACCATCTGGGATATGATACAGGAACAGATCAATGACCCTATGATTTTTATCCTTTTTGTAGCGGCTGCGATCTCCATGCTCCTGCGGGAATTCAGTGATACAGGGATCATTCTGGCGGTGATCCTTCTGAATACCGCCATTGGCGTATTCCAGGAGGGAAAAGCCGTGAAAGCCATGGAGGCGTTAAAAAAGATCACTGCTCCTGGGGCTCTTGTAAAAAGAGACGGAGAATACCGGAAGATCCCGGCTGCTCATCTGGTAAAGGGAGATCTGGTGAAGGTGGAGGCGGGAGTGCAGGTGCCGGCGGATATCCGGCTTTTAAGAGTAAGAGGCCTGTCTGCAGATGAGTCTGCTCTTACAGGAGAATCTCTCCCTGTGCAGAAGACCTGTCTGCCGCTGGAACCAGGGCTGCCTGCAGCGGAAAAACGAAATATGCTTTTTATGTCTTCCCAGATCATGAAAGGCAGCGGAGAAGGCCTGGTTACTGCCACAGGGATGGATACAGAACTGGGAAAAATCGCTCACATGATCAACCAGGTCACCGGGGAGCATACCCCTCTGCAGAAGCGGCTGGGAGACCTGGGGAAGATCCTGAGCATTACTGCAGTGGGGTTCTGCCTGGCTTTGTTTTTGCTGGGACTTTTCCAGCACAGGGATATGCTGCAGATGCTCCTTCTGGCTATATCTCTGGCTGTAGCGGCTATACCTGAGGGCCTTCCGGCAGTAGTGACCATAGTCCTTGCCCTGGGAGTGGGGCGGATGGTGAAGGTGAACACCATTATCCGGAAACTGCCTGCAGTAGAAACTCTGGGATCCGTAGGGGTGGTCTGTTCAGACAAAACAGGCACCCTTACGGAAAATCACATGCGGGTAACCCAGATTTATGCCAACGATATGATCCTGCCGGTTTCTAAAGTGAGAAAACGGGAATTTCCACGGCTGACAGAGGGCTTTCTCCTCTGCAATAACAGCATGCTGGGAAAGCAGGAGATCGGAGATGCTACGGAACTGGCTCTGCTGCATATGGGAAAGGATATGGGATATGACAGGGAGAGACTGCTGGAGCAGTATCCCCGGACTTTTGAGATCCCCTTTGATTCAGAAAAAAAATACATGATCAGCGTACATAAGGACAGCGGTCATGAAACGGTCTATGTAAAAGGTGCCTGTGATTATCTTCTGGAAAACTGTGACTACGTACAGATCTCGGACCGGCAGGAACCTATGACCCAGGCCAGAAAGATGAAGATCCGCCTTGCCATGGAGCAGATGGCAAAAGAAGGACTGCGGATCCTGGCTCTGGCCTATCGGGAGAGAGCAGAGGAAAAAACAGAGTCCGGCCTTATGCGGGGACTGATTTTTGCAGGAATGGCGGGAATGATCGATCCACCCAGAAAAGAAGCGGCCTCTTCTGTAAAAATATTGAAAAAAGCAGGGGTTATAGTAGCCATGATCACAGGGGACTATAAGGAGACGGCTTTTGCCATTGCCAAAAAGATCGGCATTGCAGACTCTGTGGAGCAGTGTATAACAGGCAGCGAAATAGACAGTCTGAGTCCTGAGGCTTTTCGACGGAGGATCCCCCACATCCGGGTTTTTGCAAGGGTCACTCCAGCTCATAAGGTGAAAATTGTCAAAGGCTTCCAGGAAGCAGGGCAGATCGTGGCTATGACCGGAGACGGAGTGAATGACGCCCCCTCTCTTCGAGCAGCGGATATTGGCATCGCAATGGGAAAGAACGGTACTGATGTGGCCAAGAATGCGGCAGATATGATCCTGACAGATGACAATTTTGCTACTATAGAGAAGGCTATGGAAGAAGGAAGGAGCATTTATGTAAATATTAAGAAGGCCATTCTCTTTCTCCTTTCTTCAAATTTTGGAGAGATCCTGACTATGTTCGGGGCAACTCTTCTGGGATTGCCGGCGCCTTTAAAGGCAAGTCATATCCTCTGGGTGAACCTGATCACCGATTCTCTTCCGGCCCTGGCCCTGGGAGTGGATAAGAACGATGCAAAAGCCCTGATGCGCAAGAAACCCAGAGACCCAAAAGAAGGGATCTTTGCGCACGGAGGCTGGCTTTTTACGATTTTTTACGGAATATTAATAGGGAGCATTACCCTCTATGCCTTCCATCTGGGAGGCCAGACCTATGCTTTTACCGTTCTGGGGATTTCCCAGCTTTTCCATGCCTGGGGAATGCGGGATCGGGAGCGGTCTATATTCCGGATGAACCATCTGGAGAATCCCTTTATGATCCTGGCCTTTTTCCTGGGAATTTTCTTACAGGTGCTGGTCACAGAGGTCCCCTGGCTGGTGGAAGCTTTCGATACCAAACAGTTATCTTTGGGAGAATGGCAGCTTCTTTTGGGAATCTCTGTCCTGCCTTTGGTGTTTCATGAACTGCTCCTTCTCCCGGGAAAGCTGCTGGGCCTTCATAAAAATCAGTGATTTTGCAGGATGAAGGGCGTGAAGTTGCATATAAAAAAGAAAAAACCACTGTTTTTCCAGTAAAAACCCACAAAAATGCAAGAAGGACTTGACACCATATCATGTGCCGGATACAATAGGAAACAGTGAAATCAAAAAAGACCAGGAGGAAAGCCATGACACCGTACAGAGAACTTAGCAAAGAACAGTTACAGGCCATGAAAGGCGAATTAGAAAAGCAGTTTGAAGAAGTAAAAGGCAAGGGATTAAACCTTGATATGTCCAGAGGAAAACCCTGCAAAGAGCAGTTAAATCTGTCTATGGGTATGCTGGAAGAATTAAAAAGTACTGATAAGCTGAAATGCGAAACGGGCATTGACTGCCGTAACTACGGACTTCCGGAAGGTATTCCCGAAGCCAGAAGACTTCTGGGCGAAATGACAGAGGTCGCTCCGGAACATATTATCATTTTTGGAAATTCCAGCCTGAATGTGATGTTTGATACAGTTTCCCGCTCCATGACCCACGGTGTCTGCGGCAGCACTCCATGGTGTAAGCTGGATAAGGTAAAATTCTTATGCCCGGTTCCGGGATACGACCGTCATTTCCGGATCACAGAATATTTCGGCATTGAGATGATCAATGTGCCAATGACTCCTGCCGGCCCGGATATGGATATGGTAGAGGAACTGGTAAGTGCTGATCCTGCCATCAAAGGGATCTGGTGTGTGCCCAAGTATTCCAATCCTCAGGGAATTACTTATTCCGCAGAGACAGTAAAGCGATTTGCCAGACTGAAACCGGCAGCAGAAGATTTCCGTATTTTCTGGGATAACGCTTACTGCATTCATCATCTCTATGACGAACATCAGGATTTTCTGGTAGAGATTCTGGATGAATGCGAGAAGGCAGGAAATCCGGATATGGTTTATAAATTTGTTTCTACTTCTAAAGTTACCTTCCCGGGATCCGGAATCGCTGCAATTGCAGCTTCACCCAGAAACCTGGCAGATATTAAGGAACATATGATGGTGCAGACCATTGGCCATGACAAGATCAATCAGCTTCGCCATGTGCGTTTCTTCGGCGGCATTGTAGGTATGCATAAACATATGAAGAAACATGCGGAGATTCTCCGTCCGAAATTTGAGGCAGTGGAAAATACACTGGAGCAGGAACTGGGAGGAGCCGAGATCGGTACCTGGACCAAGCCCATGGGTGGTTACTTTATTTCCTTTGACGCACTGGAAGGATGTGCAAAGAAAATTGTGGCAAAGGCGGCAGAAGCCGGACTGAAAATGACAGAAGCCGGAGCTACCTATCCATATGGAATCGACCCCAGGGACAGCAATATCCGTATTGCTCCAAGCTTTCCGTCACTGGAAGAGCTGCAGCTGGCAACAGAAATTTTTGTTCTCAGCGTGAAGCTGGTAAGTATTGATAAAATACTGGAAGAAAAGTAAACGGGGTTGCCGCTCCGTCAGAAATTTTAAGGCGCTGTGAAGACTCACGGCGCCCCTTTTGTATTCTCAGAGAAACATGAGATTTCTCCCGGATACGGGGTTGGTATGAAAGAAAATTTGTGCTATACTGAAACGAAACAACGAGAGTTGAAAAGGGGTAAGAAATATGGCAAAAAAGAAAGCTAAGAAAGGAAAATACAAAAAAGCAAAGAAGATCATGCTGGGTGTTCTCATCGGATATGTGGCCCTTTTGGTCATTGCCTACGGTATCGGTGTGTTTTATTATTCTAACCGATTTTTATCAGGTACTGAGATCAACGGTATGGATTGTTCAGGAAAAACTGTAGAAGAAGTAGAAAACAACATGGAAAGCCAGATTGCTTCTTATCAACTGGTCTTGAAGGAACGAGGGGATAAAAGCGAAGCGATCAGCGCTTCCCAGATCAGTATGGAATACATAAGCGATGGAAAGATACAGGAGTTAAAAGAACAGCAGAATCCTTTCACCTGGTTCTTAGCCTTTGCAAGACAGCAGGATTATACTTTGTCTGCTACCACTTCCTATGATGAAACTGCATTAAACGCAGCGGTGGATGCTCTGGACTGCTTTAAGGAAGAAAATGTTGTCCAGCCGGTAGACGCTCATCTGGAAGTACAGGACGGCCAGTATGTGATCGTGGAGGAAACCCAGGGAACAGCTCTTGACAGCGATAAGGTAAAAGAGGCGGTGAAAAACGCCATCGACAGCGGCGAGACCCTTCTGGACCTGGATCAGGCCGGCTGTTACATAGAGCCATCGGTTCTCAGCACAGACGAGAACCTGGCAAAACAGAGGGACGAGGGGAACAAACTTCTTACTGTGACCGTGACGATTGATTTTTCGGACAGGCAGGAGGTTATTGATGCTGATGTGATGAAGGATTGGCTGACTACCAATGAGGAAGGCGCTGTAGATCTGGACCGGACCAAGGTGAGGGAGTATGTGCAGCAGCTCCAGTATGAGTATGATACCTTTGGCAGCTCCAGAGAGTTTACCACCTCTTCCGGCCAGACCATCACAGTCAGCGGAGGAGATTATGGCTGGCTGATCGCACCGAATGATACCACTACCAAGATCATAGATACTATCAAGAGCGGACAGTCCCAGACCATTGAACCGGAATACACCTATACCGGATACTGCCGGGATACCAATGATATCGGAAATACTTATGTGGAGATCAGTCTGGACCAGCAGCATATGTGGTTCTATAAAGACGGCCAGCTGATCGTGGAGACAGATGTGGTTACCGGCTGCCATAACAGAGGCTGGGATACCCACACCGGAGTATATGCGATCATGTATAAAGAGCGTGATGCCACATTAGTAGGAGAGGGATACAATTCCGCAGTGTCCTATTGGATGCCTTTCTATGCAAATGTAGGTATCCATGATGCGAGCTGGAGATCCAGCTTCGGAGGTTCCATCTACTTAAATAACGGTTCTCATGGCTGTGTGAATACGCCTACAGAAAATGCAGCCACAATTTACAATAATATCGAAAAGGGAGTTCCTGTAGTAGTATATTAAAGATACCAGGGTCAAAAGGAGTTAGGATATGAATATAGTAGTTTTAGCAGGAGGAAACAGTACAGAGAGAGCGGTTTCCATTGTTTCCGGAAAAGGAGTCTGCACGGCTCTTCGGGAGAGAAATCACAGAGCAATCCTCTTAGACGCTTATTTCGGCCGGGAAAAACTGGAGGAAGATCTCTTCCCCGCAGAATATGATGTGGAAAAAGAAGCTGCATGGATGGAGGGAAAAAGCCGGGACCTGGAAGCAGCCATGAAAGAGCGGAAGGAGTTCTTCGGCCCTTATGTGCTGGATATTTGTAAAAAGGCGGACATTGTGTTTCTGGCTCTCCACGGAGCCAACGGCGAGGACGGAAAGGTCCAGTCTGTGCTGGATCTTATGGGAATCCCTTATACCGGATCAGATCCTTTAAGCAGCGCCATGGCTATGGATAAGGGGATTACCAAGGTGATCTTTGAGGCAGCGGGAGTTCCCACCCCCAAAGGTGTGACCCTGGAAAAGAAAACCTATACTTCCAGACTGGCCGACTACGGTATGGATTTTCCGGTGATCGTAAAGCCCTGCTGCGGAGGCTCCAGTGTAGGGGTATGCATCGCTAAAAACCAGAAAGAATATGAGATGGCTCTGGCAGAGGCTTTTTCCTATGAAGATGAAGTTGTGGTGGAACAGTTTATCCAGGGCCGGGAATTTTCTGTGGCAGTGGTAGACGGCAAAGCCTATCCTGTTATCGAAATCGCACCTCTGGAAGGGTTCTATGACTATAAAAATAAATACCAGGAGGGCTCCTGTGTGGAAACCTGCCCAGCAGAGATTTCCGTAATGCTCACCAAGGAGATGCAGAACTATGCGGAACTGGGCTACAAAGCCCTTCACCTTCAGGCTTATGCCAGATTGGACTTTATCATGGACGAAGAGGGAAATATGTACTGTCTTGAGGCAAATACCCTGCCGGGAATGACCCCTACCAGCCTGATCCCTCAGGAAGCAAAGGTTATCGGGATCAGTTATCCACGGCTTTGCGAAAAGCTTATAGAGGTTTCATTTAATAAGTATCGTTAGGGGGAAACAGGCAATGAAGAATCTGACATTAGAGCATATTGCCCAAGCCTGCAAAGGGATTTACAAAGGTTCTGAGGCAGATAAAAACAGAGAGGTTACCGGAATTTTCACAGACAGCAGGAAGATCCGGGAAGGAAGTCTTTTCGTGCCTATCAAAGGAGCAAGGGCAGACGGTCATGATTTTATAGAAGGCGTTATGGAAAAGGGCGCTCTGGCCACTCTTTCCGAGAAGGATCTGGGAGAAAAGTCTTACCCCTATATTCAGGTGGAATCTTCTCTCCAGGCAGTAAAGGATATGGCAGAGTATTATCTGAAGCAGCTGAAAATTCCGGTGGTGGGAATTACCGGAAGTGTGGGAAAGACAAGTACCAAGGAAATGATTGCCTCGGTACTTTCTCAGAAATATAAGGTGCTGAAGACCCAGGGAAATTTTAATAATGAGCTGGGACTGCCCCTTACTGTGTTCAATCTTAGAGAAGAACATGAGATGGCAGTGCTGGAAATGGGGATCAGTGATTTCGGAGAAATGCACCGGCTGGCCAAGATCGCAAGACCGGATACCTGTGTGATCACAAACATCGGCTTGTGCCATTTGGAATTTCTCAAGTCCAGAGACGGAATTTTAAAAGCTAAGACGGAGATTTTCGACTTCCTCAGAGAGGATGGACATGTTGTTTTAAACGGTGATGACGATAAGCTGGTGACAGTTAAAGAAGTAAAGGGGATCCGCCCTGTATTTTTCGGACTGGAGAACCATCAGGGAATCTGGGCAGACCAGGTACAGCCGGAAGGCCTTCGGGGAATTTCCTGCCGGATCCATATGGGAGAAGACTCCTTCCAGGTTCTGATCCCCGTGCCGGGACGACATATGGTATATAATGCCCTGGCAGCAGCAGCCGTGGGACAGATTTACGGCCTTTCAAAAGAGGAGATCAAAGAAGGAATCCAGAGTCTCCAGCCGGTAAGCGGCAGATTCCACATTATCCATGCAGATAAATATACTATTATTGATGACTGTTACAATGCAAATCCTGTTTCCATGAAAGCTTCCCTGGACGTCCTTTCCGATGCTCTTGGCCGGAAGGTAGCGATCCTGGGGGATATGGGAGAGCTGGGAGAGGATCAGGTGGATATGCATCGGGAAGTGGGAGTATATGCCGCTTCCAGAAATATTGATGTACTCCTCTGCGTAGGAGAGCTATCTGCCTATATGGCAGAGGCCGCCCGGCTTACGGCCCCTGCAAAGGAGATCCGGCATTTTGCTTCCAAGGAGGAACTGCTGGCAGAACTTCCCCGTATTCTGGAACAAGGGGATCATGTTTTAGTAAAGGCTTCCCACTTTATGGAGTTTGGAAAAATTCTGGAAGCTCTTCAATAATAAATCTTCGGAAGTTTTCCACTGCCGGAGGAATATAGATCTGGTCATTGCTGACCATGTAGATATTCCTCCGGGCAGTGGAATTTTTTATCCGTATTTTTTTTATGTCCAGATGGTCCAGCAGATCCATTTCCGGCACAATGGAAATTCCGAAATTTTTTGCCGTCAGGCCGGCGATAACCTGGTCTTCCTCTGTCTCGTAGGCGATCCGGGGCCTTTTTCCGATTTTTTCAAAGAGACGGTCAACATCATAGCGTACCCCGGAACCGGGGGAAAAATATATATAGGGATAGGGAAGGGTCTGTTCCAGATCTGCTTCCTCGTATCGGGCCAGGGGATGGTTTTGGGGAACAATGAGCACTAACTGCTGGCCGGCTACGGGAATGCAGCTTAGGCCTTTATCCATTGTCGGATAAGAAGAAAAGACCAGATCAAAATGCCGGGACTTCAGCCCTTCCAGGAGTTCACTGGTGACTCCTGTGTGGAATGTAAAGCGGACAGGCACATCCCTGTGGCCTGCCAGAAATTTTTCTGCCAGAGCCGGCAGCCAGTTTATTCCCAGCACCCGGAGAAAACCCAACCGTATGGTTCCGGCCCCCAGGGCGCTTTGATGGAGCATTTCCACTCCGGAATCCAGAGTCTTTAAGGCGTTTTCCGCACAATCCAGGAACTGCTCTCCGAAACAGGTAAGGGTGGTATTTCTGCCGGATTTTTCAAAAAGGGGAACTCCCAGTTCCTCCTCCAGCTGACGGATGGCGTGGCTGAGACTTGGCTGGGCAATGCAGAGCTGTTCTGCTGCTTTGGTATAATGTCTGGTGTGCGCCAGTTCTACAAAATACCGGAGATGAAAAAGATTCATAGGGCTACCTCCTTTTCCTTTATCCTACTACAAATTATAGATAAAATCTATTGTATGATTAAAATTATTCATTTGATTTTAAGGGAAAAGAAATCTATGATATCTGAAGAAAGAGATCAGAAAGATCTGTTAATAAAGAAAGGAAATTATGTTTTATGGAAAAAAGAAAAATGCAGGCCAGAGGGGAGCTGGCGCTGATCCCCTTGATCTTTGTAAACAGCTTTGCTGTAGTGCTGATGCTTTATTCCGGATCGGGGATTTCCGCCATATCCAGTGTGCCCTATGCGTTTAACCAGGTGTTTCCCCGGATTTCCCTGGGAACCTGGACTTATATATTTCAGGCTCTTTTAGTGGCTGCTTTGTTTATTCTGAGAAAGAAGATCCATCTGCCTTACCTGCTCAGTTTTGTGGTAGGCTTTTTCTTCGGCATAGCAGTGGATCTTCATGAGGCATGGATCGGGCTGCTGCCAAAGGGGATTTTTTTCCAGATCTTATATTTCTGTATCAGCTACCTGCTTATCTGCTTTGGTATTGCTCTGGCGAACCGGTGTAAGATGCCCATTGTACCTACAGATCTTTTTCCACGGGAATTTTCCCGGATCACGGGATTGGCCTATTCCAGAGTGAAGATCTGTTTTGACGTATCCTGTCTGGCCCTGACCGTCTTTATGACCTGGACCTTCCTGGGATATGTGAAGGGCCTGGGGATCGGAACTGTTCTGGCTGCCTTTACTATGGGAAAAGTTATCGGATGGATCGGTGACTGGATGGACCGGCATGTGGAATTTGTTTCCTGTATGGAGAACAGAGATCTGAAAAGAAAGAGATATAAAAAACAGGTATCCTTTGGAAGAATATAAAAAGAAGAAGTTGTCGCATTAATCAAAGTCGAGAATATTTATACATTTTATTCCCGCAAGCAACCAGCCAAGGGGACATGCTGGCATGTCCATTTGGCGACTGCTGCGAGGGTCTTTGACTACTGACATATGTTTCATGCGACATCTTCTTCTTTTTCTTATGCTGCTGTCTGGTGTTTTTCCAGCATTTCACGGATTATCTTTTGGGTATAAAGACCTAAATGCTTTTTGTCTTCTTTTGAGATCTGATCAGGATAGATGGGATCTCCGTATTCTACTACCACCTTGCAGGGACGGATCTTAGGAAAGTGGGCTTCAAAAATCTCTGCAGAATTGTGGATTGCTATGGGAATAACGGGACATCCGGTCTTGGTGGAGATCTTAAAGCTTCCTTCATGGAAGGGAAGGAGTTCCAGTTCATTGTTTCCTTTGTTTCTGGTGCCTTCCGGAAAGATACAGATGGATATGCCGTTTTTCACTTCCTCTATGGCGGTCAGTATAGTCTTCAGCCCTTCTTTGATGTCCTTTCGGTTCAGAAAGAGACAATGAAGATACCGCATCCAGTTAGAAAGAAGAGGAATGGGTTCCATTTCTTTTTTGGCGATATAGCCTGTCGTACCCGGACAGAGAACATAGGTGAGGAGAATATCAAAATAACTCCGGTGGTTTCCGATATATAATACAGCCTGGTCTGTTGGAACTTTTTCATGGCCCAGGATGGTGATATCTGCTCCGGTAACTTTCAGGATCAGACGGAACACCGCCTGGATAATCCGCAGAGAGCTGATGTCCTTTTTTCTTTGGTTAAATTTTCCCAGAATCCACTCGCCAAAGAGTATGGGAATTGACAAGATCAAATACCCCACCACAATAATACAGATGATGATAAAACGAATCATAATATTCAGTCCTTTACAAAAATATATTTTCTATACCAAATGGTATAGGAATCTGATATTCCTCTATTATAATAAGTCTATGTAAAATCCGCAAGGAAAAACAGGTATATTTTTCGTGAATCTCGCATAAATTAGGGATAAGGTTGACGAAATGAGGACGGCAGGAAAATTGAAGAGATATGGAGCAGGAATTCTGCTTTTTTTGGTGCTTTGCTGCCTCCTGGGAGGCTGCAGCATCGAGAAGGTCCGGGCAGGGGACGGAGTGAAACCGGAGTACACAGTGATGAAGGAGGAAGACTATCCGGAAAAGGTAAAGGAACTGATCAGCGAAAACAGGGAAGAGGAGTTTCAAATGACGTATCAGGACCAGGGATATCTTTATCTGCTGAAGGGATACGGAAAACAAGAAACCGGCGGCTACAGTATTCAGATCGAAGATCTGTCTCTGTGGGAAAATGCAATTCATCTCAAGACTGTACTGATGGGGCCTGAGAACCAGGAAGAACTGACAGACGAGCCTTCCTATCCCTGTTTGGTGGTGAAGATGAAGTACCGGGAAGAGCCGGTGATTTTTGAATAGAAAAGGGGTAATGGTGTGGAACTGATAACGAAAAAAATGCATATGCTGGAAAGAAAATGCCAGGCGGTGAGCCAGATCACCTTTGATGAAGATATGAATGTACCGGATGTTAAGCCGGATATGGGCCGCATGATCCAGAAAAAAGGAAATATTCAGATTGAAGATATTCAGATTACAGAGGGAAAGGCATATATTACGGGAGCTCTGCAGGTATTCCTTCTCTACGTCAGCGACAGCGAAGAGCGGAATATTGAAAGTCTGATGGGAAATCTTCCTCTTGGGGAAAATCTCAATCTGGAAGGACTGGAGAATGGGGATAAGGTTCAGCTAAAGTGGGAGATTGAGGATCTCACGGTACATTTTATCAATTCCAGAAAGCTGAATATCAAAGCCCTGGTAACCTTTACCGCCTATGCAGAGGAAGTAAAGGAAACAGAACTGCCCATTGGAGTGGAAGACCAGGATATTTCACAGAAAAAAGAAGAGCTTTCTGTCATGGGAACAGCCATACATAAAAAAGATACTATGCGGGTAAAGGAGGATATCAGTCTGGCCTCTAATAAACCGGATATTTATCAGCTTCTGTGGAATACTGTGGAGATCCGGGGACTGGATATCCGTACGGAACAGGATAAGGTAGCGGTAAAAGGGGAACTTTTTGTCTTTATCCTGTACCGGGGAAATGACGATAATAATTCCCTTCAGTGGCTGGAGCATTCTCTGCCTTTCTATCAGGAACTGGAGTGCCCCGGATGCAGCACAGACATGATTCCGAATGTAGAGGTTTCTATGGCCCAAAACGATCTGAAGGTAAAGCAGGACGAAGACGGGGAAGAGCGGCAGATCGGGGTGGATGTGGTCCTGGAGCTGGAAATGAATATTTATGAGGAAGAAGAAATTTCTCTTCTTCTGGATGTTTATACTCCGGCCAGAGACTGTCAGGCTATCCGTGAAGAAAAAAGACTGGAAAGCCTGCTGGTGAAAAACTTCTCCAAGTGTAAGGTCAGTGACCGGGTAAAAACAGAAAGCAGCCAGGGAAAGATCCTTCAGATCTGCCATAGCGATGGAAATGTAAAGATTGATGAAACCAGCATAACAGACAGAGGGATACTGGTAGAGGGCATCGTCCAGGTGCGTATCCTGTATATTATCAGTGATGATGAGATGCCCTTCTATTCCATGGAAACCATGATCCCCTTCTCCCATCTTATTGAGGCCCCGGGCATATACCGGGATTGTACCTACCATCTGCGCACAGACCTGGAACAGCTTTCCACCACAATGATTGACAGTGATGAGATTGAGGTGAAGATCATCATTAATCTCAACGCTCTGGTACTGAAAGGTACGAAAACAGGGATTATACGGGGGATTGAGGAGAAGGAGCTGGACCGGGAAAAATTAAGCAGTATGCCGGGGATAGTTGGTTATCAGGTTCAGCCGGGAGATACTCTCTGGGATATCGCAAAGAAATTTTATACCACCATAGAGACCATTGTTCAGCTCAATCATCTGGAAGACCGGGAGATCAGGCCCTATGACACACTGATCCTTATGAAAAAGGTGGAAGGCTGATTAAGAAGCACATAAGGAGAGTAATCTGCGGAGAACCGGGAGGAAAAAGCCCGGGTTTCACAGGATACTCTCCTTTTTGTCTGCCTTTATTTCTGCGAGCAGCCAGCCAGGCGGACATCCTTTAATCGCAGCAAGGCTGATGCCCCGTATGCTTTTTGATTTTAGAGTGCAAGATTCCCTGTTGAAAAATACTTTTATTTCCGCTAGAATGGAATGTATTAGAAAGGATACAATATACAGGAGATAAGAGGGAGGAACTATCATGAGATTAAGAGCGCTGGCCAAGATCAATCTGGGATTGGATGTTTTGGGAAAGAGAGAAGACGGATATCATGAGCTGCGGATGATCATGCAGACCATTAATATGTATGACCAGCTGGAAATAGAAATCTGCCAGGACCCGGGAATCCATATTTCCACCAATCTTCCTTTTATTCCAACAAATGAAAATAACCTGGTATATAAAGCTGCAAAGCTTCTGATGGACGAATTCCGGATTCCCCAGGGGATTACCGTGGAGCTGCAGAAATTTATTCCGGTTGCTGCTGGCATGGCAGGGGGAAGTTCTGATGCGGCGGCCACAATGATCGGAGTCAATCGTCTGTTTGACCTGGGCCTTTCTGTAAAGGAACTGATGGAAAGAGGAGTAAAGGTAGGGGCGGACGTTCCCTACTGCCTTCTGCGGGGAACTGCTCTGGCTGAAGGAATTGGCGATAAACTCCGCTCTCTTCCTGCATGTCCCGGCTGTTATGTGCTGATCGGCAAGCCGGGGATCAGTGTTTCCACAAAATTTGTCTATGAAAACCTCCATGCGGATGAGCTGGAAGAACACCCTAATATTGATGGAATGCTGGAAGCTATCCAGTGGCATAATCTATATAAGATCGCTGATCTGATGGGAAATGTGCTGGAGACAGTGACCATTCCTAAATATCCGGTGATTCAGGAAATCAAAGACCATATGAAAGACCACGGGGCTTTGAACGCTCTTATGAGCGGCAGCGGCCCTACGGTATTCGGACTTTTTGATGATAAGCATACGGCCCAGCAGGCCTGCGAGGCTCTCCGTGCCAGCCATCTGGCAAAGACGGTTTTCTTGACGACAGTTTTTAACAACGGAGGAAGGAGGAAATAAACATGGAGCTGGAAATGCATATGGATGAATATCTGCCCTTAAGGGACGTGGTGTTCAACACCCTTAGGGCGGCGATCTTAAAAGGAGAACTGAAACCGGGAGAGCGGCTGATGGAAATTGCCCTGGCAGACAAGCTGGGGGTAAGCAGGACACCTATCAGAGAGGCAATCCGAAAACTGGAACTGGAAGGTCTGGTGGTCATGGCTCCCAGGAAGGGAGCGAAAGTGGCCTCCATTACAGAGAGAGACCTGAATGATGTACTGGAAGTGCGGAAAGGAATGGAAGTACTGGCAGTTTCCCTGGCCTGCCAGCGGATCACCAAGGAAGAACTGGACAAGCTGGAGGAGATAGAAGGCAAGTTTCAGGCCCAGATCGAGGCGGGAAATCTGACAGAACTGGCAGAATTGGATGTGGAGTTCCATGAGACTATCTATAAGGCGACGAATAATCAGAGACTGGTACAGCTTTTGAACAATCTCCGGGAGCAGATGTACCGCTACCGGGTAGAATACCTGAAGGATATTGCAGTTCGCCGGACTCTGGCAGATGAACACCGTTCCATCTGCGAAGCCCTCCGGGCAGGAGACGAGACAAAGGCACTGGATTATATACGGGTCCATATTGATAACCAGCAAAAAGCCATCATCCGGGG
>DXFG01000191.1 GCA_019114545.1 Candidatus Blautia pullistercoris
TTTCTTTCTGGTTGATTTTTTCTACCAAAATCGAATATCTCTCCATTGCAGAGGAAAAGAATACTATGTAAAATTAGACTCAGAAAAGAACTTCGAGGTACAAACATATGAAAGAAATCCATCTTGGTCCAATCTTAACTGAAAACCGCCGAAAAGTGGGGATTACCCAGGAAGATCTGGCCCGGTTTCTGGGGGTATCCAAAGCAGCCGTCTCCAAATGGGAAACCGGCTCTGCCTATCCGGATATCCTTATGCTTCCCAGACTGGCCTCTTTTTTTAACATTACTATAGACCAGCTCATGGGATACCGGCCCCAGCTGACTCCGGAAGAAATACGGCAGATTTATATGGATCTTGCAAAAGAATTTACAGTACTTCCATTTGGAAAAGCTCTGGAGCACTGCCGGGAATATATAAGAGAATACAGTTCCTGCTATCCCCTTCTTTTTCAAATGGGTACCCTTTTTATCAACCATATTTCTCTGTCTCCATCTTCTGATGAGACCCGGGACCTTATCAAAGAAGCTTTGGAACTTTTTCGAAAGGTAAAGGCCTATGAGAAAGAACCTGATCTTATAAACGGTTCCACGCAGATGGAAGCTTATTGTCTGCTGCTTCTTGACCGGCCTGAGGAAGTCCTGGATCTCCTTTCAGAGGACCTTACCATTGCAGGGCCTTTAGAGCCTCTTGTAGCTTCTGCCTGGAAAATGAAAGGAAATCTTACAGAAGCGAAACGAGTTTTGCAGATCGGTATTTACCGTGATATGCTCTCTCTGATCCATCAACTGCTTCCCTATATCAGCCTGTGCCCGGAGGACCCTGCTGCTCTGGAGGAAAGCTGCTGCCGGCTTCAGAAGCTATCTGAAATTTTTTGCCTGGATAAACTTCACCCCGGAACTCTTCTCTCCTGCTATATTACAATGGCACAGAGCATGCTCCAGTCAGGAAAAAAGAAAGAAGCTCTGGAAATGCTGGATGCCTATACCCGTCTGGCTTCCGGAAATATTTATCCCTTAAAGCTTCATGGAGACGAATATTTCCATCTATTAGACGACTGGTTTGAAAAAGCTTTCATCATGGGAGATTATCCTCCCAGAAATGAGCGTACTATCCGTCGCAGTGTAACCCAGGCTCTGGCAGAAAATCCATTTTTCTTTTCTCTGAAGGAAGACCCCAGGTTTCAGAAAATGGTGCACAAATTGAAAGAAAAAGAGGAGGAAATGTGATATGGATACCATTCTTTTAGATAATCTTTCAAAGACATATCCGGGAGGAAAACAGGCCCTAACGGGAATCAGTCTTTCCCTTGGGGAAGGAGAAGTTTTCGGATTTTTGGGGCCAAATGGCGCCGGAAAAACTACTACTGTGAAACTCCTTACCGGGATTCTTTCTCCCACCCGGGGACGCTGCCAGGTCATGGGAACAGATCCTTCCAGGGAGCCGGAAAAGACCCATGCAAAAACCGGAGTGGTCACTGAACATGCCCAGATGTATGATCATCTCACCGGACTGGAGAATCTGCTGTTCTACGCCTCTGTATTCGGTATCTCTCCCGGCGAAGGAAAGGACCGGGCTATGGCCCTTCTCTCCCGTCTTGGCCTGGAGAACAGTGTTCATCAAAAACTGTCTGCATATTCCACCGGTATGCGTCAGAGGCTTTCCCTTGCCAGAGCTTTGATCCACCGGCCTCAGGTCCTTTTTCTGGATGAGCCGACCTCTGGCCTCGATCCGGAAAGCGCACAAAGAGTAAATTCTCTGATTAAAAGCCTGGCCGTGGAAGAGGGGGCCACGGTCTTTCTCTGTACCCATCAGCTCCGATATGCCCAGGAACTGTGCACCCGGTATGGCCTTCTTGAAGAGGGCAGTCTTCTGGCTCTTGGCACTTTGAAAGAACTGCAGAAAAAAGTCCTGCAAAGACCGGTCCTTCAGATCACTGCCCGTCAGGTACCTGAAAGTCTCCCCTTTAAAAAGACCGGGGATCTGAGATACGAAACGGAGATTTCTTCAGAAGAAGAGATTCCCGATCTCCTTCGGCAAATCATAGAAGCCGGAGGGGAACTTTATGCCGCCCAGACCAAATATCCCACTCTGGAAGATATTTATTTTTCACTGACTTCAAAAAAGGAGGAGCAGCCATGAACAAAGCCATGTCCGCCATTGTAAAAAAAGATTTACGCAGCATCACAGCCAATCGCCGTTTTTTTGCCTCTCTGATGATCGTTCCTCTGGTCCTTGCCCTGTTTCTTCCCAGTATTTTTGTCCTGACCGCATACTATGCGCCGGAGGATCCGGATATTCAGGCTATGCTTGGGCTCCTTCCCCAGGGGCTCTTGTCTGATGATCCCGGACTTGCTTTGCTTCATCTGATCTTCAACTATCTCCTTCCTGTGTTTTTCCTCATCATTCCTATTATGGCTTCCTCCATTATGGCGGCAAGCTCCTTTGTAGGAGAGAAGGAAAAACATACACTGGAAACTCTGTTTTACGCTCCCCTGAGCCTGGATCAGATCTTCCGTTCCAAAGTGCTGGCTTCCTTCCTGCTGAGTATGGCGGTATCTCTTCTTTCCTTCCTGGCCATGGTCATTGTAATAGAAGCAGAAGTATTTTTCCTCATGGGAACCTTCCTTGTACCGGGTCCAAACTGGCTGATCATGCTGGTGCTTCTCTCTCCTTCTGTTTCTCTCATAGCAGTAACACTCATTGTCAGAGGCTCTGCAAAAGCCCAGAGCATGGAAGAGTCCCAGCAAAGTGCTGTGTTTCTGATCCTTCCGCTTCTCCTGTTGATTGTAGGACAGGTTTCCGGTCTTATGCTTGTCAGCCCCTGGATCCTGCTGGTTTTGAGCCTGATATGTATAGGAATTGCCTGGATCCTGCTGAAAAGAGCTGTAAAAGGCTTTGTCTACGAAAGACTTCTGGGGTAGTTTCCTTTTACCTCTCCCTGTGTTACAATGAGTAAACACAGGGAGCTGCCGCATGAAACATATTTCTGGAATTTTATAGATTTTGGTTAATGTGACAGCTCCAGAGAGAGGAATTTGATATGAAAATAGCAGTATGTGATGATGACTTAATCTTTCAAAGACAGATCAAAGAAGAACTGGATCAGTACTACCAGAGCCTTGATGTTTTGATAGAGGCCTTTTCTTCAGGTGAAACCTTACTGGAAGCCGTGTGTGCAGATCCTTATGGTTTTTTCTGTGTCTTCATGGATATCGAAATGCCGGGAATAGACGGTATGGAAACCACCAGAAGACTCCGCAAACTGAACCGGAACCTTCCGGTGATTTTTCTCACCAGCCATCGGGATCTGGCTATAGAGGGCTATGAGCTGAATGCTTTCCGTTTTCTTACAAAACCTGTAGAGCATGACCGCCTCTGTCGGACCCTGGCTGCCCTGGAAGCAGAAAGAAGAAGGCAGGTGCGGATTTCCATCACAAAAGACGGACGGGAACTTTTTCTCCCTGTGGAAGATCTCCTTTATATAAAGAGCGAGAATATTTACCTGTCCCTGATTACCCAAGATCATACTTATCTGATCCGGAAAAAGCTGAAGGATCTGCTGCCTCTGCTGCCGCCTTCCATGTTCTGCCAGATCCACCGCAGCTACGTGGTAAATCTTCACAGAGTATTCTCTTATTCCGGAAAGGATCTGGTCATGGAGGATCAGACAGTACTTCCCGTAAGCAGAAACAGACGTGAATCTTTAAAAGAGGCTCTGATCCGCAGCATGGCGGGAAAAGCCTCCTGGGAAATACAGGAGGACAGGTTATGATCTTACTGAAAATCTTCGGCAGTGCCCTGGGGCTGATACAGTTCACTCTGATATTAAGCCTGTTCGCCCGGTATATTTATATGGAAAAGGAGTTTTCCTCTCCGAAGAAACAGCAGCTTTTCTGGGGCATCACTATTTTTGCCTCTTTTTTCTGTGGAATAATGGAAAGTGTTTTCAATATTTCTGAAGATTTTCTCGTGCTGGCTGTATTTCTGCTTTTCGCCCTCTATATATTCCTTACCAGAGAATCAAAACGGCTCCGGGGGATCTTCCTTTTGTTCCCCATACTTGGATTTGTTCTTTCCATCTTTTTATTTTTCGTGCTGGTTCCCCTTCTCACAGGGAATTATAATCTGGAAACAGAATATGCCTGGTATCCTCTGATGGATTTTTTTGTCTGGATTCTCCTGCTGCTCTTCTTTTTTGCGGGAAAAAACTGGCGCCAGCAGCTGAAGGAAAACAGTGGTCAGCGGTCATTAAGTCCCTGGGAGAGGCGGCTTTTAAATGTTTCCGGGGTTTTTCTTCTGATTCTGGTGATCATGCTTTTTTCTTTCAAGGATCTTTTCACTACCAGAGAAGAAGGCATAACCTTCCTTCTTGTAGGAGGAATCAGTGCTCTGCTCCTGGATCTTTCCATTCTATTTCTGGTCCTTCAGGGAAATCAGAAAAGATACTATGAACAAAAAGCCCTGGAAAATGAATACTATCTCCAGGCAGAGCTCCGCTATTTTCAGGCCCGACAGAAGGATCAGGAAGCGGTCCGCAGACTCCGCCATGATATGAAAAACCATCTGTTCTGTATCCAGGATCTCCTTTCCAGAGGAGAGAAACAGGAACTTGCCGCTTATCTTGAGGAACTGAATACACGTTTATCTAAAAATGCCGGAGATATCTCTCTGGGGAATGAAATTGCAGATGCCATCTGCTGGGAAAAAGCCCGGCTGGCCGAAGAAAAAGGAATCCGGATCACTGCCGATGGAAAAATCTCCTCCAAAGCAGAAATCCTTCCCACAGATATATGTACCATCTTTGCCAATGCTCTGGATAATGCCCTGGAATATCTGGAAAATTCCGGACTTGCCAATCCCTGGATCCATATCGGGATCCAGAATCAGGGAAATCTTCTCTGCCTGGTTTTTGAAAATCCTGTCGCAGATAACATTGTTCTCCCTGTGGAAGGAAAAACCACCAAAAATCCCCAGCACCATCAGGGACTTGGACTTTCCAATATCCGCCAGGCTGCAGAAAGATACCAGGGGACTCTTCGGACAGAAGTTCCCCCTGAACAAAACAACAAAATCTTTCGCCTGGAGGTTCTTTTACAAGTCGGAGATTTCCGTTCGCAACAAAATTCCGGCAATTCACAACAAAAAAATACAAGAAGCAAAATTTTTCCTTTATTCTTATCTCAAAAGAATGAAGGGAGTATGTTTATGAATGAAAATTTAGATCTGAGAAATTCAGATGAAAAAAGCCAGAGAAAGATGGTAAAAAAAGAAACTGGAAAAGTGGCCCGTCGGGTATTATTTTATAATCTGATCCTTATAGGAGTAGTCTTACTCTTTACAATTTTTCAGAGTGTGGGATTTCTCCTTCAGTTTCCTGATCTGGAGCCTACCGCCCAGGCCGAAGCCTCCTTTATGGAACGTATCGGCTCCTCCGGCATCTCCAGTATTGCGGGGGTCCTGGTGGGTGTAGGTCTCTACTTCCTGTGGGAAAGAAAAGCCGGTACCCACCGGGAAATCTTCCGTTCTAAAAAGAAAATGAGGCCGCTGGTTTTCCTGGGATTCCTCGCCGTATTTATGATGGTGCAGCTTCTGTCTTCCGTTGCCTCCGTAGGAATGGAAGGACTCTTTCAACTGTTTGGATACACCATGGCAGATTCTGCGGCGGCAGCTACAGGACCTTCCTCCACTCTATCCATGTTTTTATATGTAGGAATTGCAGGACCAGTAGCAGAAGAACTTATATACCGGGGCTTTGTTATGCGGAGACTGGAAAAGTACGGCTCCTTCTTTGCCATACTTTTCTCATCCCTGCTCTTCGGCATCATGCATGGGAACCTGGCTCAGATATTTTTTGCAGCGGCAGCAGGATTGATTTTCGGCTATCTGGCTATGGAATATTCCATCGTCTGGTCGATTCTCTTACATATCCTGAATAACCTGGTATTTTCCGACCTTCTTAGCCGATTCACTGAAGGACTGCCGGAAGCAGCGGCCAATCTCATAAGTTATGGCATAATGGGAATCTTCACGGTAATCGCCTGTGTATTCCTATATAAAAAGAAAGATTCTATCCGGGCATGGCTGAAAGCAAATCCTCTGCCCAAAAAATTCTGCCTCTGGGCTTTAACCGGATTCTGGTTTCTGCTTTTTACTGTACTGGAATTTATCGCTGCTTTTGCAGCACTGACACCTGTGAAATAAATCTTTTTCACTGTACTGATTTTAAAACCGACTGCCGGATGACGGTTTTCAGGTTCTCAGTCTTACACCTGCCCACGTCGCTGAGATAAATCTCATGTAGGAGCCAGAGAATCCTTATACCAGGAGGAAAGGTCGATCAGGATGTTCTGCCCTCCCGGTATAAGGACAGAAGAGCCTGCCGACAGCTTTTCCATGAGCTGGGCAAAATGTTTGGTTCCGCTGACGCTGTCCAGGCTCCGAAGTCCTGCCAGGATCTCCTGCATATCCAAAGAGGTCAGGAGGGTACTGTCTAATTTATAGCCTTCCATTATGGAAATCCCACCCTTTGGCCCCTGGACAGTCTGGACAGGTATGCCGGCCCTGCACAAATCCTCTATATCCCGATTTATCGTCCGTCTGGATACCTCAAACTTCTCGGCCAGATAAGGGGCCGTTACCTTTTCCTGCTGAAGCAGGATTGACAGAATCCCGATCATAAAGAAGACTATCAGCCAGATACTGATAGTCCTCTCTTTACACTGCTTTCCAGCAGCCTGCAATATATTTTCATAACGACAGGCATTTTGCCAAAGCTGCTGTCTATTATTTATTTGGTTGAAACACCATTCTTTGATCTTCCTGGTATACACTCCTTGCAGGATTTCCTTCTGCCCTGTATTCCATTTCTCCAGTTCCGGCGAGTGAAAACGGTTGACCGCACATACATAAGGCTGCCCTTCTTCTGGTTTCCGTATATGAATACTATCTGCACAGCATTCAATCACAGAAATATCTCCCATCTGGTCTGCCACGGTAAAGGTCTGTGCGGAAGCAATGGGGATTCTGTGAAGCCATTTTATAACTTCATCTACAGTACTGTATTTTTCCAGGAAAAAGCGAAGGAGCATGCCGGAATTCATGCCCGGCTGTATATGTTTTGGAAATACAGAGGTCATGCCCACAGCCAGTCCCCTTTCATTTATTCCGTCTTCTATTTCCAGGAAGGCCGTTGTATTACCGTTAAATCCGTAAGAGTCTGAGGTAAAATCGTAAATCACATTTTTATTGAATTCTTCAATTTCTGTCAGAAAATCACTGTTCCGTCCAAGAAATAACTGCTCTTTGCTGGAAACCGAAAAGCAGGAACAGTGTCCTGCCGGAGGCATGGCATACATACTGAACAGCACTGCCTGAAGCTTTTCAGAACTGCTTTTCTGCCCTTCTGAAAGTCCCCGGATTTCTTCCAGTATTTCCGGGAAAAACTTCTCATAAACGGGACGGCACTGCCTTCCAAAAGCTATCCTCTCTTCCGTAATTGGAAAGGGCACCTGATCTAAAATATAATTTCCGTGACCTGCCAGCAGAGAACCCCACCGATAGCCAATTTCATAGTGGTTCCCTTTAAATCTTAAATGATTCATAATAAACTCTCCTTTATCAATAGTGAGAGCCGCCGGCAACTCTATGTACAGAGTAACGGAATATAAATTTATTGTCAATGCTTTTCACTTTTCAGCTATTCTCTGCTCTGAATGAACTCATCCACTGCTTTTTTGCATTTTCTTACAGCTTCCACATACTCCTCAATATCTTCTTTCTCTACTACAATGCTTTCATCTCCCGGATATCTTGTAGTAAAATACAATCCATTAACAAGGTTCAAGGACTGACGGTCTAACTTTATGTCCGGCAGATAGCTCAAAATGTTTTCTTCTATAATATGTCTTCAGATCTTTTGCCATATTTGCTTTCCTTCCTGCAAAATATTTCTATAATAAGTCTGACTGCTCTTTTTCCAATCATCTCCAAACACAACCTTCAGATCTATCTCTGGTGCATCTATATCTTCTTCTGTTATGCTGCCTTTTAAATATATGATTTCTCTTTTGATTTCACGATTTCCTTTTTTCTCAGGAGCAAGCCTGGAGCAAAGTATTTTCTGCTCTGCCAAATGCAAAGCTTTATCATGCCGTACACTTCTCAACTCCATCCTTTTGCCCCCTTTCTAAAAAAAATATAACATCGAAAAGGATTTCTGTCATTCCATTTTTATCTTCTCCTGCTCCTCACCCAGATTCCCAGTCCGATCATCAATATTCCTGCTGCTCCCTGCACAGCTTTTCCAGTATAATCTCCCAAGGTCATAGAGAAGAGATAGAATACGCCCAGTTTCTCTCTCCCTGCAGAGACACAGAGCATATAGTAGAGAACTGGAATCATATATCCAATAACGATCTGATCTGTCAAGGCATAGATAAGCAGTCCCAGGCCTCCCAGGAAAAGCATGCCGCCCAGTGCTCCCAGATAGTTTTTTCCAAAGGCAAACTGGCAGTTTCCCATCTTCATCACGGCCATGTAAAGGGCCAGGAGCACCATAAGGGC
>DXFG01000018.1 GCA_019114545.1 Candidatus Blautia pullistercoris
CTCGGTGCCGAACACCTTAATTTTGCTGCCATAGGTCTCCCGCACCAAGGCAGCGATCTCTCTGGCAAAGTTGATACGGTTGTCCACCATCGTCAGCAAGATGCCGTCAATCTGGAGCTTCGGGTTCAGCTGTCGCTTGACCTTGTTGATGGTAGACAGCAGCTGCTCCAGACCCTTGGCGGGCAGATACTCCGCCTGGACGGGGACTATGATCCGGTTGGCGGCGGCCAGCGCGTTGACCGTGAGCATCCCCAGGGAGGGCTGGCAGTCAATGAGAATATGGGAATACTGTCCCTTCACCGTGTCCAGATACTGCCGCAGAATGGTCTCGCGGCTCATAGCGTTCACCAGCGACACCTCCATGCCGGACAGCTGGATGTCAGCGGGCATGAGGTCCACGCCCTCCGGGTGGCGGAGAATGCCCTCGCCGGGTTTGATCGGCTCATCCATCAGGATGCGGCCCATTGCGTCCGAGAGGGTGAAGGGCAGCTTGTCCGGCTGCGGATTACCCAGGCTGATGGTCAGGCTGGCCTGCGGGTCAGCATCCACCAGCAGAACTTTCTTCCCGGCCTGGGCCAGCCCGATGCCTAAGTTGGCACAGGTCGTTGTCTTGCCGACGCCGCCCTTCTGGTTGGCAACGGCGATGATTTGAGTATTCAAAGATCAATTCCTCCTTAAAACAGAAAAAGCCACTCAAGTTTCCTTGAATGGCCTTAGTAAGTTAAAAAGCCGCCTATTTCAAAAAATAAGCGGCTTTATTGCATTATTCAGTTTTATTTAGCAGTTGTGACCGTCTTTTAGCTCACACATGGGCCAGAAGGCCGATACTGATATGCTTTGAAGGAATTAAAGCCTGGTTTTTCTGTCTATTTTCAGACGTATTTTCCATGAAAATACCCCTTTCTGTTCTATGATCGTGTAAATATAATCATAGCACAGAAAGGGGGATCTGTCGATAAAGGGTTCTTTGTATGCAACTACTTCAATCTATATCTGCGTCCTCTATTTTTTCCTACTGCCTCTATTCTGCCTGATTTCACAAGTTCATTTACCAGTTCTCTGGCTCTCGACTTCTTTAGACCAATCTCTGCTGCTATTTCACTAGTCTTATATTCCCGATCAGAGGTCATATATTCCAGAATATATTCCAACTGTATCTCTGTCTTTTTGGTTACTTGTTTTTTATCGCCGTTTTTTATCGCCACTTTTTTATCGCCGTTTTTTATCGCCGCTTTTTTTACAAACGATAATTTCAAAATAGTTCTGTCTGGACCATACTCTTCTATAACCTCCGGTCGCCTCCATCCCTGCTGTTCCCACACACTGTAAATATCCGGTACGCCGCTGCCGGCTCTCTCGCCAATACCGATCAGATTAAACATTTTCATCAATGCTTTATTTCTGGGATCTGATATGCCGCCTTTGAGCATCTGTGCTTTTCCAGTCCGAATGCTTCCCGGATTCTCCATTACGATAGAATCTGCATCTTTCCGGATCACAATTCCTCTTGGGAAATAAAAGTCTGTATTTACGATACAGTTTGCCAAAGCTTCTCTCAATGCCTTGTGTACAGGTGTATCATCTATACGTGTTATTCCCTCCAGCTTAAAAGGAATCTTCAGATCTTTCACAAGTTTCCCGTAAACCCGAAAGAAAAAATCAAAGATATTCCCTGTCCAGTCACCGGAACTGGACTGCAGCCTATCCGTCCAGCGGATTGTCGGATCGAGGACTTCCCGATAATCCAGAAAATATTCAGGAAATTCATATAAAATCTTATACTCTTCTCCAAACATAAGAAGTCCGGCAGCCGTAGGATGTAAAGTATGGTCTCTGGCAGACAGCCTTGCAGCGCCTATCCTCTCCAAATATTCTTCATCACTCAGTCCTTCCCATACGTGTTCTGTTCTATAAGCCATATGCCGGTTGCGATAGGCACGCACAGTTTCTGAATTAAGCACTTCAAGAGACATATCCTGCAGAATCTTCATATCTGCTGTTTCTTCCGGTTGATCCCGGAGCATTGCAAGCACCTCGCTGCGGTCACAGTGATAATCCCCCTCCCAGTTTCTGCGGAAAGTACCGTTAAACATGTCTCCATTTATATATACCGGCTTCTGTTCACGCTTTGCCTTAGGGACATGGATAGCCATTATAACATGGTTGTTTTCTTCATATATCTCCAAATCATTATCCGTCAGCAAATTTACTGAAACTTTATTTTTATTATTAATTGTGTCCCAGAAGTCTTTTCTCAGTTTTGTTGCATTGTCCAGCCCAGTCATATACCAGCTGCCGTCTTTGTTTTCCTTTACACCAAGGATAATGATTCCGCCATAGCAGTTAGCAAAAGCAGAATATGTCTCCCATAACGAATTTGGAAGGCCGCCCCTCGCCTTTTTTACTTCCCGCCGATTATCCTCTCGGTAGGAATCAAATTGGGACATATCAAAATTCATAGATTTCATCCCTCCCCATATATTTATTTAAGCACCGCTCTGTCAGTTTTCTGTCAAACCGGGTATAAGCTTCCGATCTTCTTTTATTGAATTTGTTTATGATAACAATAATAGCATAATATAAACGAAGAAATAAGTCGATAAAGGGTTCTTTTCAACGGATTTCTTCCAGAAAATGTTCCAGGATCTGGTTTTTCCTGTTTTTCTTCCACAGAGCGTAAATATCCACAAATTCTTCGGATCCTTCCAGGGGAATAAATTTCAGATTGTCTCCATTGGTAATTTTGCTGGTAACAAAAGAGGGAAGTATCGATATACCTTCCTCTGCGGCAACCATCATTAATATACTTTCTATATCATTGCTTTGAAACAGGATATGAGGCTGGCAGCCGGATTTCTGATACAGTTCCAGGAAATGAAGGTCCCCAAAGGAATTTCCGTCTTCTGAAAGAGTCATATAAATAATCGCTTCCCGTGCCAGTTCTTCTCTCCTAAGCACCTGTCGGCGGGCAAAGGGATGACCGTCATACAGCACTACCGTCAGCGGCGATCTTTCCACACAGATACAGCCGGTATCCTCGTTTTTTGCACTATCTTCACTGTTCCATGTAAAGATGATATCGTAGTCTCCTTTCTGAAGGCCGGTCTCCAGGACTCCTGTATCCCAGCGGTAACAGGAAATCAGAATGTTTGGATATTTATTATGAAAACTGCGAAGCCGGTCTGAGAGACTGCTTCTTTCATACCCCTTGATATAGCCCACTTTCAGACTGCCTACCAGTCCCACGGAGGCTTCCCGGACCCTGTGTTCCGCCTGTTCCACACGTTCCAGGATCCCTTTTGCCTCTCTGAGAAATACGCTGCCTTCCGGTGTCAGTCTCACAGGACGGGTATTCCGATCAAACAATTGTACGCCCAGATGACTTTCCAGAGCACGGATCTGCTGGGTAATGGCTGTCTGTGTAATATAATAGCGATCAGCAGCTTTTGTGAAACTCTGGTACTCTGCTACCCCAATGAAATATCGAAGCTGATTGATGTTCATAATATAGTTCTCCCGACAAATATTCTGCCCCCAAAGCCCGGTCTCCTCATATAAAATATCGAAGCAGCCCTAAGGTCCTGCACCCACGTATGAACAGGCTCTTGACTTTGGTATCATATTATAAGTTTATCTTATGTTATCATAGGATATTTGCAGTTGCAATTGATCTTTTCCCCCTCTATCATAATCTAAAGACATATTTTATCCATATTGCTATTATGGGGCTGTCGCATTGTCATATTTCAGGAATATTCTCGATATTGACTAATGCGACAGCCCCAAGAAGGAGACATACTATGAAAATACTGGTTTATGAAACACGGGAGGATGAGCTGGATGCCATCCGCAAGTTAGAAAAAGAACTGCCCATAGAGATCCGGACAACCTCAGAAATCCCCTCTATGGAAAATGTATCCATGGCAGAAGGCTGCGACGGGATCTCCATACTGGGACAGGGCAGGATCGACGCACCTTTTCTGGATGCCCTGGCCGGGCTTAACGTCCGTTATATTTCTACCAGAACCATCGGATACAATCACATTGATCTGGAATATGCGAAGAAACTGGGCATCCATGTATGCAATGCCAGTTACGCTCCCAATGGTGTTGCAGACTTTACCATTATGATGATGCTCATGTGTCTGAGGCAGTATAAACAGGCCCTCTGGAGAGGCCAGGTGAACGACTTCTCTCTGGCCGGATTAATGGGCCGGGAAATGAAAGACCTTACTGTAGGGGTTATGGGAACAGGGCGGATAGGCGCCCAGGTAATCCGGGAACTTTCCGGTTTTGGCTGCAGGATTCTGGCCTATGATGTAAGAATCAATCCTGCTGTCACCCCTCCTGCCATTTATGCGGATCTGGATACCCTCTATGCAGAGTCTGACATTATCACTCTGCACATGCCTCTCTTTGATTCTACCAGAGAGATCATCAACCGGGAAAGTATCGGAAAAATGAAGAAAGGGGTAGTGATCATCAACTGTGCCAGAGGAGAGCTGGCAGATATGGAGGCTTTGATCGAAGGTATCGAATCAGAGCACATCGGCGCTCTTGGGATCGATACTGCCGAAGGAGAAGAGAAGATCATCCATCAGGATCACAAGACCGATATTCTGGCTGACCGGAACTGGTTTTACCTGCATCAGTTCCGGAATGTGATCATGACGCAGCACATGGCTTTTTATACCGATGCAGCAGTGGAAAGTATGGTAAAATGCGGCATACTGGGCATTTATCAGATGATCACCACCGGGACCTGCGATACCGAGCTGACTTTCCAGAAACGTTAAAAGGCTGCTGCATGAAACTATGCCAAATATTCTCGATTTTAGTTTCATGCAGCAGCCTTTTCGGTCTGTCAGCATATTTTATTTCCGTTAGCCACCAGTTTGAATTTACATCCCAAAACTTCCGCAGCTCTTCTGCACATGATCATCCGTTTCAGGAAGATCTCAAAGTAGTCCATTACCGTACACATCTCGTCATCCAGTTCCAGATCCATCTGGATCACCCGTTTTTCCCGCTTTACCTCCAGAGTAGAAGTAAGGGCCGCATAGTTTACCCGGTCATGGATATCAAAGTTGGCAATAGAAGAATTCTGCACCCGGTTCCGGCGGACATCGGTCTTATCTGCCAGGATCAGAGCGGCAGATACCACATCCACCGCAGTGCCTGTAGATTCGTCATGATTTCCAATGGCAGTGGTCACCGTGAGTACATCCTCCAGAGGCATCCCCAGATCCTTCAGGATCCCATAAGCCAGTAGGGCTCCTGTGTGGGCGTGGTCATGGCGGTTAATGCTGTTGCCGATATCGTGCATATACCCCGCGATCTTACTGAGACGGATTTCCTTTTCTCCATATCCCAGGTCTTTCAGGATCTTTCCTGCTGTCTCAGCCACTTTGGCGGCATGTTTTTTAGAATGTTCCGTAAATCCCAGGACATTTAGTACCTGGTTTCCTCTTTCAATCAGTAAATTGATCTCTTCGTTTTTCTTTATCTGTCTATAAGTGATCTCACCTTTATTCTCTTCAGCCATATACTGTAGCAGCTCCTTTTCTTATAGTCTCGTAATAGCGTCCATGGCAAGAGCAGAACGTTCACACTCCTCCGGTGAGAAGGTGATCTGCCAGCAGAGGGGGCTGCCCTTCATATATTCCGAAGCAAAGCTGAGCCCGTTGGTCCTTTCATCCAGCATAGGCCGGTCAATCTGGTTCGTATCTCCAAGAAGGATGATCTTGGTTCCTTTCCCTGCTCTGGTAATAATCCCCTTTACCTGATTGGGTGTCATATTCTGGGCCTCATCAATAATCAGATAAGTCTTTACAATGGAGCGGCCCCGGATATAATTCAAAGCCTCTGTCTGAATCAGTCCTCTCTCGAAGATCTCATCGATTTTCCCCTGAAGCTCCATTTCATCTTTGTACCGCTCTTCTTCGTTGGAATCAATGAGCTGTTCCAGATTGTCGATAATCGGCCGCATAAGGGGAGAAATCTTTTCCTGCTCATCTCCCGGCAGAAAGCCGATATCTGAATCAAACTGGGCATTGGGCCTGGAGATCAGGATCCTCCTGTATTCTCCTGTAGGATTATTCAACACCTTTTCCAGACCTACTGCCAGGGTGTAAAAGGTCTTACTGGTGCCTGCCATTCCCTTGATGATCACCAGGGGGGCTTTGTCCGCAGGCTGCATAAGAGCCTCCTGAGCAAAATACTGACCGGCGTTTCTGGGCGTCACTCCGTAAGGGATGCTTTTCCGGTATTCCAGTTTCTTAATCATTCCTTTTTCCACTCTTCCCAGCTGAGTCTTTCTGGCAGACTGATCCGCCTTTAAGATCACAAACTCGTTTTCCTCCAGTTTGGGCACTTTCCGGTTGCCCTGATCATCGGAAAGATAAACGTCCTCCACAGGAACCCCTTTTTTCTTGAAATCCTTAAACTTTTCTTCCGGCACGTATACTTCGATTCTTCCCTTATACTGCCCTTCATATTCTGCAACCTGCTCTGTGGTATAGTCTTCCGCCCGGATCCCGATGATCTGTGCTTTGATCCTGAGAAGGATATCCTTTGTCACAAGGATCACCTGTTCGCTGGAGGACTCCGCCAGTCCTTTGCAGACTTTTAAGATCCGGTTATCCATCTTATCCTCCGGCAGATCTTCCGGAAGTTTTACATCTATGTAATTTTTCTCCACCCGGATAATTCCATGAGGTTCCAGCCGGACCCCTTCCAGAATATTTCCCTTCAGGCGCAGCTCTTCCAGGATCCGTATGGCTGCTCTGGCGTTTCTTCCTTTCTCTCCCTCTGCTTTCTTCAGGTTATCCAGTTCTTCCAGCACCACCACCGGAAGAATCACCTGATTGTCTTCAAAACTCAGCAGAGCCTGAGGATTCTGGATCAGAACGTTGGTATCCATAACATAGATTTTTACCATATACAGGTCTCCTTTACCATATAGACTTTTCGACAGGACAGTTCACGGCAGACGCTTGCCGGACGTATCCCACAAATGCAAAAAGGAAAGCTATTCTTTCCTTTACAGAAATTATAACTTTCCTTTATTTTACCTGTTACCTGATTTTGGTTAAATCTTAGTTAAACAGTTTTTTCTTATTCTTTTTGTAATACAGAAATCCCACCAGATCCGCCAACGCCCATCCGATCGGCACAGACCACCAGATTCCTGTAACGCCGATAAAATCTATTGCCGACAGCGCATAGGCCAGTACCACTCTGGTTCCCAGAGAAAATATGGTGAGGACCACAGACATTCCCGGTCTTTTGATGGCTCTATATAAACCATAAAGCAGGAACAGGCAGCCAATTCCGCAGTAAAAGGCTCCTTCGATCCGCAGATATTCTACACCTGCTGCCAAAATCTCGGTCTCAGAAGGATCCACAAAGATGGTCATCAAAGGCCTGGCAAAGATAAATACCAGAAGAGAGATCACCAGACAGAATCCCACAGACATGAGGACCGCTTTCTTAATCCCTTCCCGGATCCTTCCGGATTTCCCGGCGCCGTAGTTCTGGGCAACAAAAGTAGAAAAGGCGTTTCCAAACTCCTGGGCAGGCATATAGGCGAAAGAGTCAATCTTTACCGCCGCTGCAAAAGCCGCCATGATCACCGTGCCGAAGCTGTTTACCAGCCCCTGGACCATAAGGATTCCCAGATTCATCACCGACTGCTGGACAGAAGTCAGAAAGGAAAACTGGCCAATCTCTTTCAGCATAGCCGGCTTGGGCTTCAGATATCTGGGCTGTATCCGGAATTCCGGGGTTTTCCAGTAAGTATAGACTGCCAGACCGATCCCGGACACATACTGGGACAACACCGTGGCAAAAGCCGCTCCTGCCACTCCCCAGTGAAATCCCAGGACAAACCACAGATCCAGAACAATGTTCATCACAGAAGATACTGCCAGGAAAATCAGCGGTGCCACAGAATTTCCCACTGCTCTGAGAAGGCAGGCAAAATAATTGTACAAAAATGCAGCCAGAATCCCCCAGAAGATCACCCGGAGATATTCCCGCATCATAGCATAGATTTCTTCGGGAACCTGAAGAAGATACATAATGGGATCTATCAGAAGAAAAACTGCCAGATTCAGTACTGCAGCCACTGCAAGGATCAGAACAAAG
>DXFG01000192.1 GCA_019114545.1 Candidatus Blautia pullistercoris
GAAGGTGGTGACACATTCTGGAACAGGAAAAAAAGGGAAAAGAAAAGGCGAAAAAGCAGGTGCCGCTTCGTCTGTCCGTATCTTTGTGGAACGAGCTCGCCCAATGGGCGGAAGATGATTTTCGCTCTATGAACGGCCAGATCGAGTATCTGCTGACAGAATGTGTAAAATATAGGAAGAAGCACAGGAAAAAGGAAGAAGAGTAAATAAAAAGAATAAGCAAGAAGAAATGCTGTCAGCTCATGGCCGACAGCATTTCTTTTTTTGTATTCAGAACAATTTCAGACAGGGCATGGATCCGTTCGTCGCTCATACGGGCTGCAGGAGCGGAAATAGAGAAAGCATATTTGGGACGGCCCAGATAATCCGGAATACTCACGGCAATACACCGGACGCCCAGTTCATTTTCTTCATCATCCAGCGCATAACCTTTTTCCCTTACCTCTTTAATTTTCTCCAGGAATTGGGTATAATCAATTATAGTATGAGATGTTAATTTCCGGATTGTGCTGTGTTCCCAGATGGACCGGATCTGAGGCTCTTCCATATCTGCGGCCATTGCCTTGCCCACGCCGGAACAGTAAAGGGGAATCCGGCTTCCTACTTTGGAAACCATGCGGACAGAGTTCTGAGTAGATTCTTCTTTGTAAATGTATACTGCTTCGAGGCCGTCCAGCTGGACAAAGTGGACAGTTTCCCCTGTTTCTTCGGCCAAAGCTTTCAGACTGGGACGGACGGCATCCAGAATATCCATATGACTCAGCAGTTTATTGGAAAGGCCCAGCAGCTTTAAAGTCAGGCTGTACTTTCCGGTTTCACCGTCCTGCTTAACGTAGCCCATATAGATCAGGGAACTGAGCAGACGGTGAAGGGTGCTTTTATTTAAGTCTAACTGGCGGCAGAGATCCGCCAAAGTGACAGAACCGGTATCAGCCAGAGTTTCCAGAACAAGAAACAGCCGGTCAGCTACCTGGATAGGATTTTTATCTTCCATGATCAAACACTCCTGTTTGTAAATAGTTAAGAATGATTCCGGCGATATTGTATCACTTTCCGGGAAATGTGGCAACTGGAAAAAAACCCTTGACTTTTTACCACCGGGTAGTATAATGCAGGTAAAGATATACCACATGACGAAATGGCATTTCATAATATGAAACGAAAAATGTATAAGGAGGAAGTATTATGAGCACAGCAGCAGAAAGATTTGCAGAGTTAGGTGTAGTACCGGTAGTGGTTCTGGAGGACGCAAAGGATGCGGCTCCTCTGGCAAAAGCTTTGGTAGAGGGAGGACTTCCCTGCGCAGAGGTAACCTTCCGTACAGATGCAGCAGAGGAATCTATCAAGATCATGGCTTCTGAATATCCGGATATGTTTGTAGGAGCAGGTACAGTTCTGACTATTGACCAGGTAGACAGAGCTGTGGCAGCAGGAGCAAAATTCATCGTAAGCCCGGGATTTGATCCGGAGATTGTAGATTACTGCCTGAGCAAGAACATTCCGGTATTCCCAGGCTGTATCACACCTTCTGAGGTAGCCCAGGCGGTGAAGAGAGGATTAAAAGTTGTAAAATTCTTCCCGGCTGAGCAGTTTGGCGGCGTAGCTACTATCAAGGCTATGGCAGCTCCTTATGTAGGACTGAAGTTCATGCCTACCGGCGGTGTAAATGCAAAGAACCTGGAAAGCTATTTAAGCTGCGACAAGATCGTAGCCTGCGGCGGAAGCTGGATGGTAAAAGGCGACCTGGTAAAGGCCGGAAAATTTGATGAGATCAAAACACTGACAGAAGAAGCTGTAAAACTGGCAGCTCAGATCAGAAATAAATAAGAAACATAGAGATAGAGGAGAGACGATCATGGCAAAGAAAGTTGTTACTTTTGGTGAAATTATGTTAAGACTGGCCCCAGAAGGCTATTACCGTTTTGTTCAGGCAGATACCTTTGGAGCGACCTACGGCGGCGGAGAAGCAAATGTTGCAGTTTCTCTGGCTAACTACGGTTTTGAAGCAAAGTTTGTTACCAAACTTCCAAAACATGAAATCGGACAGGCTGCTGTAAATTCTCTGAGAAAATACGGTGTTGATACGACAGACATTGTTCGCGGAGGAGACAGAGTAGGTATCTATTATCTGGAAAAAGGCGCTTCCCAGAGACCTTCCAAGGTTATTTACGACCGTGCAGGTTCTTCTATCGCTACTGCTTCCTCCTCTGACTTCGACTGGAAGAAGATTTTTGAAGGAGTAGAATGGTTCCACTTTACAGGGATCACACCGGCCCTTAACGACGAAGTGGCAAAGATCTGTCTGGAAGCCTGCAAAGCTGCAAAAGAAGCAGGAGCTACCATTTCCTGTGACTTAAACTACAGAAATAAACTGTGGTCCAAGGAAAAAGCCGGAGAGGTTATGGGCGAGCTGTGCAAATATGTGGATGTATGTATTGCCAACGAAGAAGATGCAGCAGACGTATTCGGAATTAAAGCTGCAGATACAGATGTAACCCAGGGTGAAGTAAACCGTGAAGGATATAAAGACGTTGCAAAACAGCTGGCTGACCGTTTCGGATTCCAGAAAGTGGCGATCACACTGAGAGAGTCCCTGTCTGCAAATGACAACAACTGGTCTGCTATGCTCTATGACGGCAAAGACTATTATTTCAGCAAAAAATACAAAATGCACATTGTAGACCGTGTAGGCGGCGGCGATTCCTTCGGCGGCGGACTGATCTGCGCATGCTTAAACGGATATGATCCTCAGGCTACGATCGAATTCGCAGTAGCTGCTTCCTGTCTGAAACATTCCATCGAAGGCGACTTCAATATGGTTTCCATGGACGAAGTGCTGAAGCTGGCAGGCGGAGACGGTTCCGGCCGTGTGCAGAGATAATTAAATATCGCTAAATGAAAACCCTTATGCCATTGGGGAACATTTCATAGAAAGGGGTGCCCTGAGAAACAAATACATTTTTAAACAGGTTTCTCAGGGCGCCTTTTTATCATCAGAGATCTCTCAGCCCGGAAAGCAGGACAGTCCCGCCCGGCTTGAGGCCTGAGGGAGCTGGCACAATGAATAAGAAAATAATAATGGAGGTGCAGGACTATGAAAAAAGATTTTGATCTGCTGTCACTGGGGGAAATATTGCTGCGGCTTTCACCGCCGAACAATGAGAGAATCGTAAGAGGAGAGACTTTCCAGAAACAGGTAGGGGGCGCTGAGCTGAATGTGGTATCCGGGGTATCTCTTCTGGGGCTGCGTACAGGCGTGATCTCCAAGCTTCCTGCCAATGCCCTGGGAACCTATGCAAAGAACCGTGTCCGTTTCTGCGGGGTCAGCGATGATTATCTGGTTTATGATCACGATACAGATGCCCGTCTGGGGATTTACTATTATGAAGATGGAGCCTATCCAAGAAAACCAAGTGTGGTATATGACCGGAGACATGCATCTTTTTGCAAGATTTCTCTGGATGAGCTGCCGGAGTCCATGTTTTCTTCCACAAAGTGCTTCCACACCAGCGGAATCACTCTGGCTCTTTCAGAGAATACCAGAAAAGTCGGCATTGAGATGATGAAGCGTTTTAAAGAAAACGGCGCCCTGATCTCTTTTGATGTAAACTTCCGGGGAAATCTCTGGACAGGTCCTGAGGCAAAGGAATGTATCGAGAGTATCCTTCCCTATGTGGACATTTTCTTCTGCTCAGAGGAGACAGCGAAACTGACTTTTCTGAAAGAGGGAGATGTGTATCAGATCATGAGGAGCTTTGCAAAAGAATACCCTCTGTCCATTGTAGCTTCTACGCAAAGGGTTGTCCACAGTCCAAAGGTACATACCTTCGGGTCTGTAATCTATAATGCAAAAGAAGATAAATTTTATCAAGAGGAGCCCTATCGGAATATTGAGGTGGTGGATCGGATAGGAAGCGGCGACGCCTATATTTCAGGTGCGCTTTATGGTTTGCTGGCTCATGATTTTGACTGTCAGAAGGCTCTGGAATATGGCAACGCCACCAGTGCAGTGAAGAATACCATTCCGGGTGACCTGCCTTCCTGCGGTCTGGAGGAGATCGACAGGATTATTAACAATCACAAAAATACCGGTGTCCAACTGGAAATGGACAGATAAGCGTAACCGGACTGCCCCTGTGTACATAATCTATATTAACAGGTTATAGCACAGGGGATTTTTTATGCGAGTCTGTGAACTTAGGCAAAAAGAAGTGATCAATATCTGTTCCTGCAGGACCCTGGGCTGTCCGCTGGACGTGGAATTTGACTGTAAGACCGGCTGCATACAGGCGCTGATCGTACCTCTTCCGGGAAAAATGTGCGGATTTTTCGGCCCCACCAGTGAATATGTGATCCCTTATTCCTGTATCCGTCAGATCGGAGAGGATATTATCCTGGTGGAGATCAAGGAAGAAAAGTTCCTGAAAAAGGAATAAGAACAACTTGTTAAGAGGACCGTACAAGTTGTAGAATGATTACCAAAGGAGCAGGTTATGACACAGGAAAGCGGAAAAACAAAGTACTATGTGCTGATGGAAGAACTGAAAGAGGCTATCCTCAGCGGAAAGATCAAAGCCGGCGAGAAGCTGCCTTCAGAAAACCAGTTATCTGAGAAGTATCATATCAGCAGACACACGGTGAGAAAGGCCCTTTCTATCCTGAGCCAGGAAGGATATATTGTGGCAGAGCACGGGAGAGGGACCTTCTGTTCCCAGCGGATGGGACATCTGAAACAGTCTAAGAATATCGCAGTGATCACCACCTATATTTCAGACTATATTTTTCCCAGGCTGATCCAGGGGATGGACCGGGTGCTCACAGAAAACGGCTACAGCATTATCTTAAAGAATACGGCGAACAGCAGGACGAAAGAGGCGAAAGTGCTGGAAGATATCCTGACCAAGGACATTGACGGACTGATCATCGAGCCGGCTAAAAGCCAGATCCTTTGCAGACATATGAACTTGTATGGGCTGCTGGACAAGTACCAGATCCCCTATGTTTTCATCCAGGGGGTTTATTCCCAGATGAAGGACAAGCCCCATATCCTTATGGACGACTGCCAGGGCGGCTATCTGGTGACGAAATATCTTCTGGATAGGGGCCATGAGAATCTTCTGGGGATCTTTAAGGCAGATGATTTTCAGGGGCAGGAGCGGCATAAAGGCTATGTAAAAGCCCTTCAGGAGGCAGGATATAATTATGATCCGGACCGGGTGATCTGGTTCCATACAGAGGACCGAAAGACTAAGCCGGGTCTGATGACCAGACTGCTTCTGGACCAGGGCCTTCCTGTGGACGGGATCGTGTGCTACAATGACCAGATCGCGGTAAGCGTAGTGCATGTTCTGCGGGAAATGGGGAAAAATGTGCCGGAGGATATTTCTATCACAGGCTATGATAATTCTGTGATGGCCGGAGGGGACGTTTCCCTTACCACTATCGTACACCCTCAGGAAAAACTGGGAGAGATGGCGGCGGAGCTGCTGCTGGAAAAAATTCGGGAGGTTTCGGAAGAGAAAAGCCAGATCCCCAGGCTGATCCAGCCGGAGCTGATCGTAAGAAATTCGGTAAAAGACAGAAGGAAAAAGGAGGAAAATTAAAATGTTAGAAGAGTTAAAAAAAGCAGTCTATGAGGCAAATATGCTTTTGCCTAAGTATGGTCTGGTAACCTTTACCTGGGGCAATGTAAGCCAGATCGACAGAGAAACAGGCTATTTCGCCATTAAACCCAGCGGAGTGGATTATGACAAGCTGACTCCCGAAGATATGGTGATCATGGATCTGGAAGGAAACAAGATCGAGGGCAGATATAATCCGTCTTCTGACACGCCTACGCATATTGAGCTGTACAAGGCTTTCCCAAAGATCGGCGGCGTTGTACACACTCATTCTCCATGGGCTACCAGCTGGGCTCAGGCAGGAAGAGGAATCCCCTGCTACGGGACCACCCATGCAGATTATATGTACGGAGAGATCCCCTGTGTAAGATGTCTCACAAAAGAAGAGATCGATACTGCTTATGAGAAGAATACAGGAGTCCTTATCGCAGACTATTTTAAAGATAAGGACTATGAGGCAGTTCCTGCAGTCCTGTGTAAAAACCATGGTCCCTTTACCTGGGGAAAAGACGGCCATGAGGCAGTCCACAATGCAGTAGTGCTGGAAGAAGTAGCCAAGATGGCAGCAAGATGCGAGATGATCAATCCCAGAGTACAGCCGGCGCCACAGGAACTCCAGGATAAACATTATTACAGAAAACATGGAGCCAATGCTTATTACGGACAGAAATAAGAGATAAAAGAATAGAATGATACCAGGGTCAAAAGGTCTACACACATGAGCTTGCTCATAAGTGGGTGTAAGACTTTGGGACCCGCAGGTATCATAGTTGGGGGCTTTTGCCCCCAACATCATAGAATGCACACCTGGAAAGTGTCTGGGGCTCCTGGCAGGCCGGATATTTTCCAGGTGTTTTTTTATGCGGAGGGAGATATCAGGTCCTGTTGGAAAAGATAGAGAACCGATTTCGCCCGTACAGCTGGGCAAAGTACGGTCAAAAAACCAAAATTTCAATTTTTAACCGTACTTATGTTGAAAAGAGCAGGCGGGCTTCTTAGGGGACTGTTTCTTAGCGGTAGTTTTCCGGGGGTTTTCGGACGCTCCTTATAATGAAAAAGATCATGGAACCGAAAAGGAAGACCAGAAACAGGACTGTATGCAGAGTGCTCAGATTTTTTTCCTGAACACTGTGGTATGTAATGACGGCAAATTCTGCTGTCATGAGAAATTTCATAAGGATCAGCATGGTTTTTATGTTTTGATAGACCCACTTTTGATTTTTATGAGTAGTTCTGACAGGCACGTTCCAGATAGAGGGAAATCTTTCCATTATGGTCAGAGGCAGATAGAGGACCAGACTGAATACCGGTATGATCCAGATCGTGCCTTTTGGCCCCCAGCCGTCCGGCTGGCCGCTGAATCCCCAGTGGGTAATGATGGTATCCGGAATCTGATTCCATTTCAGTAAAGGATAGAGGAAGGAAAGGATCAGTACAAGAATAGAAAAAAGATTCAGAGCCTTCTGAAAACCAGTATTGGGGTATCTGAGGATCCTGGGATTTTCATAAAATTCTTTTTTGACCATAAGCCCGCCTCCTGAATAATTTCTTTCTTATAAGGAAATTGTAGCACGTTTCTTTCATGGGAGGAATGTTT
>DXFG01000193.1 GCA_019114545.1 Candidatus Blautia pullistercoris
CCGGTGGGAAACTCAATACTTATCTGAACTGAGGAAAGCTTTCAGCCGGTGACTCTCCCTCTCTGGCAGAAAATAAATATCTACTGACACCTTCACAGCCTTTGACTTATGTCTGTACCCTATTGTAGCCACTTTGGTGGATCGTGTCAAGAATTTCTTTTTTCTTTCTCTTCCTCCTGATCTTCTTCCGGTTCTTCGTCGTCTTCTTCCCGGGTCAGGAGCTGATATTCCTTCCGTATAGCCTCCACTGCATTCTGATGGATCCAGCGGAACTGCTCTTCAAAGTAATAGTTCACCTGAGCCCCGATCATCACAAATATCATACAGAAATACATCCACAGAAGGATCAGCACAATGGTGGTCATACTTCCATACATATTGGCAGTGCTGCTGAAAAAATCTACATAAAGAGAAAAGAAAAAGGAAAAGGTTGACCAGCATACCGCAGAAAGTACTGCGCCCGGAATCTGACTTCGGAAAGTAGCTTTTCGGTTAGGAATAAATTTATACAACATGAGGAAGACCAGGGACAAAAGGCTCAGAGAAATCAACAGTCTCATACTGATGATAGTGGTCACCAGCCTATCCAGGAAAGAAAACCGGTCACTCAGTTCCCTCTGAAGGCTGTTTCCAAACACCTGAAGAATCAGGGTAAGGATAATGGCAATCACAAAAATCAGGGTATAGATGACGGAACGGATCCTGTTGATAAGAAAATTACGGGTTTCCTGCACCTGATAGATGGTATTAAACCCATTGGTCAGGGCCTGAAGACCTTTTCCCGCAGACCAAAGTGCGATCAGTGCGGAAACCGGCACCACGCCCAGAGACTTGGCATAAACTTCTCCCACGATCCCCCGGATAAACCCTTCAAAACTTTCCGGAAAGACCTGCATCACCACATTGATCACTTCTTCTCTGGTGAGCGGAGTATACTTGATGGAAGTCATAAGAAGAAGCATAAAGGGGATAAAAGAGAGGATAATAAAATAAGCCGCCTGGGCAGCGTAAGCTGACATATGCTTTTCTCCCAGGTTGACTGCGAATCCCTGTATGAATTTCACTGCTTTCTTTATCTTTTCCATACCGTTATCCCCTCTGTCTTTTTCCGGCCATCTGTCTCCTTTTGGACCCTTTCGGGCAGTTTTAGAATTATATCACGATTCCTCCGGGTTTACAACATCATTAATATTCCCAATTTCCACATCTTTATAAAAATAGGTCAGGATTTCCTGATAATTTTTTCCCGTATCTGCCATGCCTTTTGCGCCATTCTGGCTCATTCCCACGCCATGGCCGTATCCTCCACCCTCCACCTTATATCCGGTAAGCTCTCCCTGGTCATTCCGGATCTCTTCCAGGGTAAAATAGGCACTTGGCAGCAGGGAACTTCCCATCACCTGGGAACCGTCCTGTCTGGTAATAGACAGCCCTTCAGGGGCCAGAGCTGTCCGTATATCATATTCACTATGTAATTCCTGGTCTCCCTGATCGGTATGGACCACCAGTTTCAAAACTCCGTTCTCTGTACCTCCCCCCACCATTTCCACTCCTGATACTGAGGTTATTCCTTCAAACATTCCCTGCATGTTTTCCAGAAGCTTTCCCAGAGAAATATCCACCTCCCACTGGTACCAGGGTTCCTGGGAGTCATAGGTACACTCCACACTCTGAAGATAGGCAGAAGGAGCCGAAGCCGCCCATACCTGATCAGTGCTGGTTCTTCCATGGGAAGTAGAAAAATAGTAGGCATTGATAGGAGAACCATTATTCAGAAGAATCTCTCCTGCAGTAGCCTGCACCGCCTGACTGGCCGCCTCTGCCTCCCCGCTGTTCTGGTATACCTGATAGGAAACACTGTCGTCTACCTGAGCTCCCAGATCTTCCAGAGAACTGTTCATCATCTGAACGCAGGCATAGGTCCTGGCGCAGACAGCCTGGGCTTTCAGGGCCTCCTCCGGATAGGAAGCCGGCATTTCACTGGGCACTACTCCATAAAGATATTCTTCCAGGGGAAGGGTATTTACCAGCCTGAGCCCATTCTCATCTTTATAAATGGTCAGGCTTCCCCGGTAAGCAGGAGTTCCCTGTCCTCTGGATAAAGATGTAACCTTCATACAGGCTTTTTCCTCTCCGGGAGAGAGGCTGTAACTCCCCTCTCCCAGCACAGCGCTGTCCCCGGTAAGCTCCAGAACATCTCCTGGCTGATAAGTCTCTCCCCCGCTGCCCTGGCAGGAACCCAGAAATTCTATTGTGATCCTGTCATGATAATAGCTGTGGAAGCCATTATCCATGATCAGTACATTTATAGAAAGCTGCCGGCTTTCTTCTTTGGCAGTCTTTTCTTCTTCCATAGCAGTTTCTGCTGCCGCCGTCACTTCCTCCATCTTATTTTCCGCCAATTCCACAAGACGGTCTTTCAGGGAAGAAACCGCCCGGGCTGCACTGGCCCATTCATTTTCTTTCAATGCATACTCTTTCAGGATCTCAGATTCTGCAGTGTTCCCATTTTCCCCTGCTTTCCCTGCACACCATACGATCAAGATCCCCACAAGAGCTGCCAGTATGATCAAAATTTTCCATTTCATTTTTTCTTTCCAGTCCATACTTCCAATATATGTAATTTTTCCAAAAGTGAGAACTTCCGCCAGATACCGTACACTAGTTCCTCCCCGCCAAAGAAAAAGGCTGTCCGGAAGACCACCAAAACTATGGGGTCCCCAAACAGCCAGAATCTTTATCAGTTTTTCACAGAAAACTTATATACCGTAGTGGTATCATATTTGTCTCCTGCTTTCAAAACCGAGCTTTCAAAACTGTTCTGATTGCAGGCATCAGGATAATACTGGGTTTCCATGCAGAAGCCGCTGCGTTTTTCATAAATACAGCCGTTTTTTCCTTTTTCGTTATCAATAAAATTGCCGATATAAAACTGCATGCCGGGAAGGTCTGTATATACCTCCATAACAATGCCGCTTTCCTCATATTCGGCAGCGGCGGCTTTTCTCATAGAGCCCTTCTTTCTGGTGAGCGCATAATTATGGTCGTATCCGCCTCCGAATTTCAGCTGTTCAAAATCCGACTCCAGATCCTGTCCGATCTTCTTCAGCTCCTGGAAATCCATAGGCGTTCCGGCTACCGGAGCGATCTCCCCTGTAGGAATGGCCTCTGAATCAGATACGGGCGTATATTCCGGCGCCAGAATCTGTACTTTATGATCCAGCAGAGCCTCTCTTCCACCATCATGTCCGGCCAGGTTAAAGTAGGAATGATTGGTCATATTTACAATCGTGTCCTGATCGGCGGTTCCCTCATAATGGATCTGGATCTCATTGTCCTCTGTCAGGGTATAAGTAACCTGAACAGTAAGGTTTCCCGGAAATCCCTGATCCATATCCGGGCTGTACAGACCAAAAGACACTGCATTTTTCTCCTGATCTATCTTTTTTACTTCCCATACTCTGGTACGGTACCAGTCCGGTCCGCTGTGAAGATTATTTTTGTTATCATTCACAGCCAGCTGATATTCTTTTCCGTTTAAAGTGAATCTGGCTCCTCCGATACGGTTTCCATTTCTTCCGATCACAGCGCCAAAATGGCAGGAATTGTCATAATACCCCTCAACATGGTCATAGCCTAAAGCCACATCTCTCAGCTTACCGTTCTTATCCGGCACAAGAATTTTCACCAGTGTGGCACCGAAATCGCTGACTGCAATGGTCATTCCCGCCTCATTTGAGATCTCATACAAAAAAACATCCTGGTTGTCCAGGCCTTTCCCAAATGGTTCTTTCTTAATCCCCATAATATGTATTTCTCCTTTTCATAATTCAAGACCCCCGTATGGGAGTCTTCTCTCATCTGATAATAGAAAAGTCCCAAAGTGCCGTTTCCCATCTTCTGACTCCTAGCCTAAGCCAGGTGGGCAACCGCAACCGGTGCGCTGTCTTCCGCTGCGTAATGACGGCCTGACATTGAAACCGGCGATGTAGGAATCCCGTTTAAAGTAATGTAGGTTCAAAATTAATGGGAGCGTCGAGCACCCCAGGACTTTTTCTTATTTTTATTATACTCTAGTATATGGATTATTTCAACAAAAATGCATCTGCCCTTCAGGGAAATTTTACCTGCATTTTACCTCTGTCTTATACTTCTGCTTTTTCCTGTACATAATCCAGACAGATCCTGCGCACTTCCTCCATCGCTTCTCTGGTACTTTGTCCATGATAATCCATCCGGTCAATGCAGCGGTTTATGTAATCATGTTCCTGGATAAATCGGAAACTGGAAGGAAAATTCAGATCAAAGATAAAAGCCAGATAGGAGACCCACATATCCAGATGTGTCGTTCTCTCTTCCCTCCGCACACATCTGTGGTCTCTTACCGCCTGAAGGACATTTTCCGAAACATTTTCCTTCTGGATGGTTTCCTTTGGAAGGTCAAAATGAGCTTCCAGACTGTCCACAGACTTCACCCGGTAGTTATCCAGTTTATCTGCATCTCTGATAATCTTACAGTGAAGGAGGATCTTGGAATCTCTGATTTCAGGAAGGCTATACATAGAATGAAAGGCAATGGCCTGACGGATCATCTCATCATATTCTCTGCATGAAATAAAATCTTTGATCTTTCCTTCTTCAAAAAGAAGTTTCACGCCGAATCCGGCATGATCAAAACGATTGTCATCATAGCTGTTATATGCCTTCAGCTGTTCAAATCTTCCGATGTCGTGGAGAAGAGCGATCAGAAGAGCCAGATCCTTATCCTCAGGATCCAGCGCTTCTCTGGTGCAGATATAGTCTGCCGCCTTTACCACTCCATAAGTATGGACTTTCTTTAAAAGGATCTTGGGATTTTCCAGATCAAAGTCCATAAGATACTTATCAAATTCCTTTTTTGCATGCTCAATATCAATCTGCGCCATTTATATGCCTCTATTACTGAATTTTTAATATTTTCTTTACTACCTGAGGCATATCTGCCGCCTCTGCCACTGTATTATGACGGACAGGGGCTGTGCGGATTTCTTCAATTGCTTTAGGGATCTTTACTCCGGAAAGCTTTTCCAGCTCCTCTGCCAGGGTAAAATCGTCCATATCCCCGTATTTTGGATCAATGGCCGTTAAAACGCTTCTGGTAAACTTATAAGGACTTGCCGTGGAAGCGATCACTGCCGGTTTTTCGTCGCCGGTCTCTACCAGGTATTTCTCATAAACCTCTGCTGCCACAGCCGTATGAGTATCCAGCACATACTGATTTTCCTCATAGAATTTCCGGATAGTACGGGCAGTCTCTTCCTCTGTGGCATAGTTTCCGTAGAATTCCTTTAATCCATCTTCCATCTCAGGAGTGATATGGTAGGTTCCTGTCTTTGTCAGCTCTCCCATCAGTTCCCGGTTCTTTTCACTATCTTCTCCTGCCACCCGGTAGATCAGTCTTTCCAGGTTGCTGGAGATCAGGATATCCATAGACGGTGAGGAAGTGAGGATAAATTCCCGGTTCCTGTCATAACAGCCTGTACGGAAGAAATCATACAGAACCTTATTCTCGTTAGACGCACAAATGAACTTTCCATAGGGAATTCCCATCTGCTTGGCATAATACGCAGCCAGGATGTTGCCAAAATTGCCCGTAGGCACAACTGCATTGATCTCCTGGCCATTTTGGATCTCTCCTCTTTCCATCAGCTTCACATAAGCATAAACATAATACGCAACCTGAGGAACCAGACGACCGATGTTAATAGAATTTGCAGAAGAGAACTGGTAGCCGGCCTGATCCAGTTCTTTGGCCAGCTCATGGTCATTAAACATTTTCTTTACGCCGGTCTGGGCATCGTCAAAGTTACCTGTGATCCCCACCACATAGGTGTTCTCCCCTTTCTGGGTAACCATCTGCTTTTCCTGCACAGGGCTTACTCCGTTCTTGGGATAAAATACAATGATCTTTGTCCCCGGCACATCTGCAAAGCCGGCCATAGCGGCTTTTCCTGTGTCTCCGGAAGTAGCTGTGAGAATCACAATGTCATTTTTTACCTGATTTTTCTTTGCTGCTGTAGTCAGCAGGTGGGGAAGGATAGACAGGGCCATATCCTTAAAAGCAATCGTCGGGCCATGGAAAAGTTCCATGATATAAGCATTTCCCTTTTTCACCAGAGGAACGATCTCCTCTGTATCAAATTTGCTGTCATAGGCCTTCTCAATGCAGGCTTTCAGCTCTTCCTCTGTAAAGTCTGTCAGGAAACGGCTCATGACCTCATAAGCAATCTCCTGATAGTTCATTTTTGAAAGGGTTTCCGGATCCACATCTAATTTCGGTATGCTGTCCGGTACGAATAGTCCTCCGTCATCAGACAGTCCTTTCAGAATCGCCTGGGATGCTGTAATCTTGTCTCCTGTTCCTCTTGTACTCTTATATAATACCTGCATTTTTATATCCTTTCTTCAGGGGTATGTGTAAAACGCATGAACCCCATGTTTAAATAAAAATTTCAAATCACTTTTAAACCACTTTACATTATCCTGGTCCGCTGTAGACTCCTCCACAAAGTATAGGGCTCCTTTGGAGTAATCTTCTCCGTCAATAGCCCGGTTTACAGCCTCTCTGGTCTCTTCGGACACCGTAACTGTATGGATCCTGCCGTCTGCAGTAGGAGAAAACTGGGGGCTTCCCGCCACATTCTGCCATACCACTTCTGTCACTGTAGAAGGAAATTCCGGATGTTCGATCCGGTTAAAGATCACATTCGCCACCAGGATCTTTCCTATGTCGTCTTCTCCTCCGGCTTCCGCCTCTACGATCTTCAACAGGGTTTCATAGTCCTCATCAGACATTGTCAGATGGTTTTCTGACATACCAATAGATTCATCTTTCAGCCGTTCCAGATTTTCGGATCCTTTCTCGGCAAAATCCAGATGAGAATCCAGCTCCCGTCTGCCGATCCGCTGTCCTACCAGGACCACCTCGAAGGAGGTTCCTACCTTAGTCACCTCCGACTGGGCTTCATCGCCTGCCAAAACGCCCTGGATAATAGAACCCAGACCGTAGATCTCCTCATCTTCTGTGTCGCCGTCCTCTTTTTGTTCTTCTTTCTGCTTGGGTATTTCTTCTTTATTTTTCCCCTGGGCATGAACACTATTGCAGGAAAAGGATACAGCCGCCACAGCAATGGCTCCCACTACAAAAACAGCTTTATCCCGCCTGCTTTTCTTGGATATTTTCCGTCTCCCTGCCCATTCTGATACACGTTCCATCAGGCAGCGAATACCGGCTAAAATTGTACAAATAATATTCATACTCTTTTTTCCTTTTGTTTTTCTGTTGTCGCAATATCTCTAATTGAAGAAAATTATACGTTACTCCCTGTAGCTGCGTCAAGCAGAAAGTAAGCTTTTTAGATATTATACACAATTTTTCCTATTGTTTTTTGTGTTAAATTGACAATAAAAATCAAAACCCCTTCCGGACCCAGGATGTCAGCACTGTTCCCGGATCAGGAAAGGATTCTGTTATCTTATGCTTATCTGTTGTTAATAGCCGTTACCAGTGCATCAATAGATGCCCGGATAATATCCGGATCTACTCCTGCACCCCAGGCCAGACTTCCGTCAGGCTTGCGGATTCCCACATAGGCAATAGCCTTGGAACTGGAACTCTGCTCCAGAGCATGTTCCTGATAGGTTACCAGGTCATACTGAAAATCATAGGCTTTCTTCAGGGCATTGCTCACTGCGTTAAGACGGCCGTTTCCGGCAGCCTCTGTGGTGATGGATCTTCCGTTAAACTCTGAAGTCACCTGGGTTGTAATACCTCCGTCTTTCTGCTGGAAATGCACCTCTGTGATATCCAGAGGAGATTTTACATTCTCAAAAGTCTTCTTAAACAGTTCAAAGATTTCCTCAGGTTTCAGTTCCTTCTGCGTATGATCAGATACAGCTTTTGCGGTATAACCCATGGCTTCTCTCATCTTGGCAGGCAGGTTCAGACCGTACTTGGTCTCCAGAATATATCCTACGCCGCCTTTACCGGACTGGCTGTTGATACGGATAACATCTGCGTCATAGTTTCTTCCCAGGTCTTTGGGATCAATAGGCAGATATGGCACAGTCCAATGATCCGGTTTTTTCTCCTCAAGCCAGTGCATGCCTTTTGCAATCGCATCCTGATGAGAACCGGAAAATGCGGCAAATACCAGAGCACCGCTGTATGGACTTCTCTCGTTGATCTTCATACCGGTAAATTCTTCATATTTCTCACTGATCCGGGTCATGTTGCTAAAATCCAGATTGGGCTCTACACCCTGGGAATACATATTCAGCGCCAGAGTAACAATATCTACATTTCCTGTTCTCTCTCCATTGCCGAAAAGAGTTCCCTCGATCCTGTCTGCGCCTGCCAGAAGCCCCATCTCCGCATCAGCCACACCGCAGCCTCTGTCATTGTGAGGATGAAGGGACACAACCACATTTTCTCTGTATTTCAGGTTCTTGCACATATATTCGATCTGGCTGGCGTACACATGAGGCATAGAGTGCTGCACAGTAACCGGAAGATTAATGATCGCTTTTTTATCTGCGGTAGGCTGCCATACATCTAATACAGCATTACATACCTCCAAAGCATACTCCGGCTCTGTTCCGGTAAAACTTTCCGGACTGTACTCAAAGCGATAATCCGCATTTGCCTCCTCTGTAAGCTGTTTCAGAAGAACTGCTCCATCTACAGCGATTTTTTTAATCTCTTCTTTCGATTTTTTAAATACCTGCTCTCTCTGAGCCAGGGAAGTGGAATTATATACATGTACGATTACATTTTTTGCTCCCTTTACTGCCTCAAAGGTTTTCTTAATAATATGTTCTCTGGCCTGAGTCAGCACCTGAATCGTTACATCGTCAGGGATCAGGTTTTCTTCGATCAGGGTACGGAGGAACGTATATTCCGTTTCGGAAGCGGCAGGAAATCCCACCTCAATCTCTTTAAATCCGATCTTTACCAGCATTTTGAAGAACTCAATCTTCTGTTCCAGGTTCATAGGAATCACCAGAGCCTGGTTTCCATCACGCAGGTCCACGCTGCACCAGATCGGCGCATGATCCACATAGTCTTTCTCAGCCCAGTCCATACATCTCACCGGGGGGAGAAAATACTGCCTTTTGTATTTGCTGCAATTTTTCATTTTTCAATTCCTCCCATTCCGCTTTACAATAGCTTCTTATTAACATAACATTTTCCGGTAAAAACGTCAATTCTTTTATCCGAATTTATGTGGAGGAAATTATTCAGTTTACCCTTGCTTTCCCAAGTCCCAGGGCTCCTGCCAGGTACAGGATGGCTCCCGCAAGCAGGCCGCTCAGAAGCTGCAGGGCCATAGCTGTTTTCCAAATTCCTTCTGCCGTCTCATGAAACCAGGAGGTTTCTGTAAGCCTTGGAAATGCTGCTGCTAAGAGAATCCAGAGCAGAACCAGAATCCAGGGGCCTCTTGTCCTGAACCGGTGGACAAAAGCCCCTCCTGCACAAGACAATCCGGTGATCAGCAGGGCATATACCGGCAGCCAGGGGAGAGATACATATCCCGAAAGGATCTTTATTGCCGCCTCCAGCTGTCTGGTCGCCTCAGAACCTGAAAAAAGTCCATGAGAGATCACCATCTCCAGCTCCAGAAAAATTTTCAGCAGGATTACCATGGCCAGACTCTGCAGGAAGGTCACCACGCCGGAAGAAGTGAGAAATTCTTTTCTGGTATGACAGAAACGCAGGAAAAAATCATATCCGTAAAATACATCTGTTCCAAATCCGATCACACACATGATCACGCCCCCAAAAACAGCCAGCATAGTTGCAAAGGGCAGGACTTCCGGAAGCTGGCCCCCGGCCTTCATAGCTCCGGAAAGCAGATTTCCAAAGATCCACATGATCCCGGTCATAAAAAGATAGAAGAGAAATTCCTTTTTTCTGATCTTCCAAATGGCTTTTACATTTTTCCACATACTAAGCACCTCCTACATGCGGACTTCCAGATTTTTCAGAAGTTTCCAGGACAAATACCCCATAAGGCAGTAAACAGCTGCAAAAACTACCAGCCAGAGCAGTGGAGCTTCCTGTAAAAACCGGAAGGAAATCTGTATCTCTACAAAATCCTTCCCATCTATGACCGCCATAGCATTATAGCCTACAAATCCTCCTATGGCGGCACAGGCAGTCACTATGGCGATCAATGCGATCCACTGTTTTCTGGTCTTCAGATAGAGGATGGTCAGCAGCTCCTCCATTCCCTGTGTCAGCATCAGCAGCACAAATCCCCAGAAACCCATACTCAGATCCCCCAGTGTCGCCAAGGGCCAGCTTCCAAACACAATAGCTCCTCCGGAAATAAGGGCTATGAAAAGTGCGCTGAACAGCTTCACAATCTGCATATCCCAAAACACCTCTTTTCTGGTATATCCCATAAAGATCTTCAGCGGTTCATATACGCTATATCTGGAATAGATCATCAGGGTCAAGGTAGCCGCCGACACAAGGATAAGACTGCCTGGAAAAGAAGAAACCGCCAGTTCTCTCAGCCTTTCCAGATCCCACTGATAAGAACGGAAAAATTGTGCTGCACACAGGACCAGGACAAGACCTAATCCCACCCAGAGATCCTCCCATACAATCTTCAGGATTCTTTTTCCTCTCCTCATATCATCCGTCCTCCCCGTCACACAATGCCACAAATACCTTCTGCAGGTTCATAGGCTGGAGAGTAATCCCTTCTGTCTGTTCCAGGGTTTCTCCCTCTTTCAGCCTTACCATTACACTTTTACTTCTTCCCAGAGTCTCCTGGTGATGGATTTCTTTTCCTTTTACTGCCCGGTCTACTTCCTCTGCTCTTCCGCTGACATAAACACTGTGTTCCAGCAGTTCCTGAGTATTTTCTTTTAAGAGGATCTTCCCCTGGTGAAGGAAGATCACTTCCTCGAACAGATCCGCCGCTTCCTCGATAATGTGAGTGGAGATCACAAAAGTCCTTCCGCTTTCTGTAAATTCTTCCAGCAAAAGCCGGTAGAACTGTTCCCTTGCCACCACGTCCAGACCGGAGACCGGCTCATCCAGAAAAGTAAAATCCGCCTTGCTGGCCAGGGCCAGTACAATGGAAAGCATGGACAGCATACCTTTGGACAGCTTTAACGTTTTTTTCTTCTTGTCCAGGTGAAAGAAATCCACTAATTCCTCCGCCATTTTCTTATCCCATTTCGGCAGATAGGCCTCTGCCATTTCCAGATAGTCTTTCACTTTCAGCCCGCTGGAATCGATTCCCCCATTGAGGCTGATCTCTCTGGAAAAGAAAATATGCCGAAGAGCTTCCGGATTTTCCCATACCTGTTTTTCTCCCAGATAAATTTCTCCGGAAGTAGCCGGATTCTGTGCAGACAAAATAGAGAGCAATGTGGTCTTTCCTGCGCCGTTTCTTCCGATCAGGCCGTAAATCTTTCCCGGCTCCAAAGTCAGGTCTATGTTGTGGAGTACCTCCTGCTTTCCGTATTTCTTCACGATTCCTCTGGATCTTAAAATTCTTTCATTCATGTTCCTTCCCTCCCTGCTCCCATGCGATCATCTCGATCAGTTCCTCTTTGCTGATCCCCAGATTTGCCGCTTCTGTAAGCATGCCTTTCACATAATTTTCAAAAAAATGCTCCCGCCGTTTCTTCCGGATCGCCTCCTTGGCGCCTGACGCTACAAACATACCGATTCCCCTTTTCTTATACAAAATACCTTCATCTACTAAAAGATTCACGCCCTTGGCCGCTGTAGCCGGATTGATGGCATAAAGCTTCGCCAGCTCATTGGTACTGGGCACCCTTTCCTCTTCCAGGAGAATATCCCTCAGGATATCCTGCTCGATCATTTCCTTGATCTGAAGATATATGGATTTCTCCTGATTCAAAAGCTCCTGCAAGATTTCTCACTTCCTTTCTGCTGTTCTGTTTTATCTTTCCACTGGTTTCCTTTTTCAAGATCCTGCCTGCATTTTTTACATGTCCATGTTCATTGTTTACATGATCTTTATCGCTTACATGGTTTATTACCTGTGTAATTAACCATATCACTAAGTATGTAAAAAGTCAATAGAAAAACCGGAAAAACAGTTTCTTTTCTGCTTTTCCGGTTTTCTATATACGGTTCTAGCTTTTCTTGTTTCTGAAAGGCTCCGGCATCTTTGCCTTCGTCTGTCTCCTTTCGTTTCTATTCATCAAAAGTAACTGCAACCTTTCCGCAATTTCCTCCCGCCATCAGGGCATAGGCTTGTCCCGCCTTTTCCAGGGAGAATTCATGGGTGATCAGTTTCTCCGGATGGATCTTCCACCGTACCAGATGTTCTGTCAGCTCTTCCATTTTCCAGAGGGAAGTCACCCAGGAACCGTAAATGGTCTTCTGTCCATGGATCATATCCGGGCTGGGATTCAATGTGCTGGTGCCTCCCTCTCCCACAAAGGCAATCCTTCCCCATTCTCTGGTGCCACGTACCGCTAACTGCCGGGCCTGATCGTTGGCGCTGGCGTCAATGGCCCGCTCTGCACCATGGCCCCCTGTAGCCTCCAGGATTTCTTCCAGAGCTCCTTCTCCAGGCTTAATGATCTGGTCAGCCAGCCCCAGTTTTTTCGCCAGTTGGATCCGATAGTCGTTCATCTCTACTCCGATAAGTTTGTCTGCGCCCATAGCTCTGGCCAACATCAGAGCGGCCAGGCCTACCGGTCCCAGCCCGGTAACCAGCACGGTATGATTCCCTGAAATCCCTATTTTCTCGATAGCTTCATAAACCGTTCCAAAGCCGCAGGCCACCTGGGCTCCGTCTTTGTAAGTCAGCGGTTCCGGAAGAGGGATCAGATCCTTCTCTTCAGCCAGGATATAAGGAGCCATTCCCCCGTCTCTCTGCCAGCCGTAGGCTCTTCTGTATTTGCTTTTACAGGATATATAGTACCCCTTCCTGCAGTCATGGCAGACGCCGCAGCCGGAAATATGATAGATAATGACTCTGTCCCCTTTCTTAAACCGCCGCAGTCCCTGTCCTTCTTCCACAATCTGTCCGCAGGGTTCATGTCCTGCGATGGTGCCTGGAATATAAGCCTCCGGTCCCTTTCCCACATGCTCCCGGTAAATGCAGCGGATATCGCTTCCGCAGATCGTAGAGGCCATAGTCTTGATCAGCACCTGGCCGAATCCCGGCTTTGGAATTTCAAAGTCTCTCAGCTCCACCGTAGAGTTTCCCGGCAGAATCGCACCTTTCATAGTTTCCATCCTGCATTCCTCCTTTTAATTTTCTCCGTGTTATTATGATTATCTTTATTATAGACTTCTACGGGTTTTCTTTAAGAGAAAACTGCGACAGGGTTCAGAAAATATGTCGCCTTTTCGCAGATTTTTTCCAACCTTTCTTGACGGAGCATCTCTGTGCCTGATACACTAGGGACAGGAAAACTTATCCCGCCGGAAGGAAAAGGAAAGGAAGACAGGAGGAAAGGAAGCATGAAATCTTTGTATCAGAATCTGGATTTTTCTTTTACTGCTGAAAACATCCCCATCCATATTCTCACCATTGCCCTGTGCCGCCAGGTAGCCCATGTACCCTTTCACAGCCACGGAGCCGGCTGCTATGAGCTCCACTATATTGCCTCCGGAAAAGGAGAGATCCACTTAAAAGACGGCTATTTTCATACAGCCCCCCATACCTTTTATATGGCAGGTCCTCACACAGAACATTCGGAACTCTCTGACCGGGAGGATCCTATGATAGAATACTGTCTTTATTTCCATATCAGCCCCCATCTTCCCGGCACAGTTTCAGAAAAGGCACCTCTTCTAAAGGCCCTGTTCTCCCAGGATCTTCTTTTAGGCAGAAATGCCTCCCGGCTCCTTCCTCTTTTTGAAGATCTGAAAGAGGAAATGGAGAAAAAGCCTTTCGGCTACAGAGAATATATCTGCGGCCTGCTGAAACAGATCTTTGTCTTATGTATCCGCAGTTCCCGGAATTCTGTCTGTGAAGGAGTTTCCTCTGCCTCTCAGAATCTGGTCCTGCAAAAATCTTTCATAGCTGAAGATTATTTTTTATATGAATATGAGAACCTGAACCTAAAGGAACTATCCCGGCGCTTAGGCTTAAGTATCCGGCAGACGGAGCGGTTTCTCAAAGAGTTTTACGGACAGACCTTCCTGGAAAAACGTACCCAGGCCCGTATGGAGCGGGCTCTGCTCCTTCTGCCCCAGCCCGGACAGACAGTCACCTCCGTATCCCACACTCTGGGCTACTCTTCACCAGAGCACTTCTCCGGCGCCTTCCGGAAGTACTTCGGCATAAGCCCAAAAAATTTTCTAAAAAAGTGTTGATTTTTGAAAAAATTCTGGTATAATAGCATTTGTTGATTGCGGGGTATGGCGTAGCTTGGTAGCGCGCACGGCTGGGGGCCGTGAGGTCGCAGGTTCAAATCCTGTTGCCCCGATTTTTCTTTTAAAAATAAGGGTTTTCAGTATACAAAATGCTGAAAACCCTTATTTTTTTGCTTACTTCTGATTACCCTCAGTGTACAAGGGGCCAAACGCCTCCTTGTACACTGAGGGTACTTTTTGTCAATGCATGGTTTACCATTTACAAGATATCTGTTAAGCTTACACCCCAAATTATTTTAACCAAGTTTTTTAGGTAACTCTTATGGCGTATATACGAGAATATCTTTTACTAATTCTGCCGTATCAGAATTTACAGAGGCTGCCGCAACTGTCTTTCCACCATAAGAAAATGTGACATAAGTAACCCAGCAGCCACCCGCATCCCAATATGTTGGTTCTGATTGTTCTATATCCACATTTAAATCTGCAGGTACATTCAAATTCGTTTTAATAGCTTCTAACTGTTCAGTACTTAATATTTTTTCTCCATTACTATTCGCTTCGGTTTGTGTGGATTCTTCACTGCTGTCAAATCCGCTCTGGGCATTTTCCCGGGTATCTTCAAATCCCACAAATCCTTCTTCTCCTCCCACATTATAAATTCCATAACATGGCAGAGTCTGCTCTTCGTTTGGATTCATAAAGGCTAATAACCAGCTTTTAAACCCTTCCGGCAATTCTGCCATAGGTGCGCCTGGAGTATAAATTAAAAATACATCGGCATTATCAAAACCATATGGATCAGAATATATAAATCTTTGACCGTTTTCATAATACTCTTCTCCTGTGGTTCCTTCCGCTTGAAGATTTTCTAATTGCATGGAGTATGTATAATCATTAATCTGCGTCGGCGTTGTAAATTTGCCGGTAAACTTGCTGATATATACGGTTCCATTAGGATATTCTGTACCTGTATCCCCCATATCTGAATCATGATACTGTCCTGTAAAGCTGCCATCATCTTCTAAAGTGAACTGGGTTGCCCAGCCTCCTGCTCCACTTGAAAATGTAAAGTCTGATGGCATTGATGCAAAGATATTTATAGGGTTAGTCTCTTGAGATGAAGATGTGGTATTTGCTCCTATGGTCGAATAAGAATAGTCGCTTAAATTGACATAAATAAGAAAGCCTTCGTTTTCAGCCACAGCTCCCTCTGGCCCATGTTCAAATGTTACCACAACAGTATTATCATCTATTTTCTCTATCGCATATGGCCAATAATACTCCTCTCCAAAAGAATCTATTTTTACAAGTGTTGCTCCATCTTTATCCACTGCAAAGAAAGAAGGACCATAGTATCCACTCATATATATCGTCCCATTATTATCTATGGTTGAGCATATTGAAGCGCCGCCAAACTCATTATTCTCCCACATTACGGATCCATTGCTTAAAGCAAGGGAAACAATTTTTCC